>JBDHVB010000057.1:0-26129 GCA_039809465.1 Myxococcota bacterium | reverse complement strand
TTCTCGCGCTTGGGCTTCTCGACGGCCAGCGCGGCGGCGGTGACCGGCGCGGGAGCGGGCTCGGGGTCCGGCGGCAACATGCGCGTCGCTTGCAGCGGCGGCAGGTCGGACTCGTCGATGGGCGCCTCCACCAAGGCGGCGGGTGGCTTCGGTAGCGGGGCGCGCTTCTCTTTCCTGGGCGCCAGCTCGGCCACGGGCTTGTCGATGCCACGGAACGGCGCTTCGGCGGCGCGGATCTCGGGCTCGGGCATCTCCGGCTCGTCGTCGGCGTCGACGATGTCGAGCGTCGCGCCGCGCTGCGGGACGAACTCTTCCTCGGCGAACAGGTCGATGGTGTCGTCGATCGCGACCTGCGGCTCGGTGCCACGGCGCGGCTTCCTCTCGACCTTCTCCGCTTTCTCGGCCTTCTCGCGCTTGACCACGGCGTCGGCGGCGCCGAGCTCCTGTCCGCGCTGGCGGGCGCTCTCGACGCGCTTCTCACGGCGCTCCTTGCGCGCCAGCTCCTTGGCTTCGTCCTCTTCGTCCCAGCCCCAGGGGTTCGAGATGACGCTCTCGTCACCGCCACCGGCGAGCGCCGGCACGGGCTCGAGCGTCCCCAAGCGACGCGACTTCAAGCGCTCGGCGATGAGCGCCCACCACGACTTCACGTGCGAGGAAGCCTCCGCCGCGGCGGACGCGCCGCGCATGCCAAGGCCATGCAAGACGCCGTCGGCGGTGAGCGCCAGCGACAGGAGCACGAAGGTCCCCGACATGATGTAGGCGCCGAGCTGCGCGAAGTGCGCGAGCAAGTAGCTGCCGAGGAGCGCTCCGGCAACACCGCCGGCGGGATAGGTGCGGTGGACGCTCGCCAGGATGAGATGCGCGAGCGTGCCCGAGCTCACCACCAGGAGCGCGACGCCGATCGCCTCGCGCGCACCCGGGCGCACGCGACGACCGACGAGGGCCCGCCAGCCGGCGAGCACGCACCCGAGCCCCAAGGCATAGGCGCCGATTCCAACGAGCTGCAGCATGAGGTCGGCCCAGTACGCGCCAGCCGGCCCGATCCAGTTGGCGACCGCGGCTCTGCCACTGGCGTTGAGCGAGGTGTCACGCGCGTCGTAGCTGACGAGAGACAGCAGCGTGATGATGCCCAGGCAGGCCAAGATGACCGCGAAGACCTCGCCGTGCGTCTTCTTGCCCGTGCCACCCGCCTTCTTGGCGGCTTTTTCCCTGGGTGCGGAAACGGACTCCGCGGGCGCCTTTTTACGCCGATTGGCCATGACGGAACTGCCCCTCGCGCCGCCCGAAATGGCGGCCAGATCAACGCTCTTGCGAGACGGCTCACCCGCGCAGGCGCGCCGCCTCGACCAGCTTCGACCTTAGGGCCCGGATCCCGTGCCGTCAAAAAACTAGCTCGGAGTGCAACGATGACAGGGCTCCGGAGCCCGCCAGAGCGCCTCTCGAGGGCAACCCGGCCATTCGCGCTTCGATAAATCATTACCCGCGGCAGCCCTGGAGCGAAAAATGCAGACGCCCCCCATTCGCGCAAAAGCCGTCGCGGCAACCGCCGAGGCCCGGGCGTGGCCTACCCCGGTACAGCATCCCCGAAGCGATCCCTACGCCCAGACCCTCCTCCGCCTGATCGAGCTCGAGCGCTCTCTCCGCCCGAGCAGACCGGCGCCGAGCAACGCCGACGTCAAGGCGCGCTTCGACCTCTTCAAGTGGGAGCCGACACCAGCGGACCTCGCGGCGGCGGAAGCGACCAAGGTCGCCGCGGGTAAGCTCGCGGCCAACGACGCCTACGCCAGCACCGTCTACTTCACCCAGCCCGCCGCCGACATCACCACGGCCCCCACGACCGAGATGTACGCGGCGCTGCTCGAGCAGGTGCGCACCGCCAAGCACTCCATCCGCGCCGCCTTGTACGGTGTCGACGGCGTCCCCGAGCTCATCGACGAGCTACGGGCAGCCATCGCGCGCGGCGTCGACGTGAAGATCGTCGTCGACCAGAACGGCGACGGCTCGTTCACCTATCGCGAGACCGAGCAGCTCCTCACCGAGTTCGGCCCCAGCGTCGTGCGCGTCGAGCGCAACGACCAGGCCGCTATCATGCACAACAAGTTCTGGGTCTTCGACGGCGAGCGCGTCTGGACCGGCTCGGCCAACATCAACGACTCCGCCATCCGCAAGGGCTACAACAACGAGATCTCCGTGTTGTTCGCCTCGCGCAACCTGGCGACGGTGTTCACCGCCGAGCACGCCCAGATGTGGGCCGGCACCTTCCACACCGCCAAGGCGAGCCGCACGCCGACACGGCTCCCGACCACCGCGAACGGCGTCGACCTCGCCTGCTTCTTCTCACCACAGCACGACGCGCTCCGCGACGGCATCATCCCGGCGATCAATGACGCCAAAAAGTCGATCCGCCTGTCGCTCTTCCACATGTCGGACGTCGAGGTCGCGAACGCCCTCATCGACGCGAAGCTCCGCGGCGTCGAGGTCGAGCTCATCCTCGATTCGACCGGCGGCGAGAACATCTACACCAAGAGCAACGTGCAACGCCTGCGCGACGCCGGCATCACCGTGAAGGTCGAGTGCTGGGGCGGCAAGCAGCACATGAAGGGCGGCAGCATCGACGGCAACGTGTCGATCGTCGGCTCGCTCAACTGGACGAGCTCGGGTGTCCGCAAAAACGACGAGAACTGCCTGATCATCAAGGGTGACACGGGCCTCGCCGGCGCCATCGACCAGGACTTCCGCCAGAAGCTCGCGAGCCTCCCCAAGTTCACGGCGTACACCTACCCCGAGGCCGAGAGCCTCTTGTCCGCTGGAACGACCACCGACGACGCGGACAACGATCACAGCGGCGGCGCCGTCACCTTCCTCACGCGCAACGATTACTTCCGCGCCTTGGACCGCGTCGGCAAGGCCGCATCGCGCGTCAAGCACGCCGAGGGTCTCGACGCGTCGCTCGCGGCGTTCGAGGAAGGCGTCGGCTTCATCAAGGAAGAGGTCGACCGCGTCATCGCCCGCTATGGCGATCAACCGGAGCTCGCGTTCTTCATCGGCGAGATGCGCGCCGTGCAAAAGGACATCGGCTCGCGCATCGAGATGGCGCGGCTCATCCATGCCCGCGACGCGCTCAACCAGCGCATCTTCCAGGCGCCTCTCGCCGAGCGGCAGGCCTTGCGCGCCGAGCAAGACCGCCTACAGACGCAGATCGATCGACTCGACACGCGCTCGACCCTCCACCGCTTCAACAGTCCGCAATCGCTGAACGCCAAGCTCGAGGCCTACGTCGCCGAGCAGCGCAAGGCGCCTCCCGCGGCGACCCTCGAGCCCATCGCCGGGGCCAAGGCGCCGGTGCCGGGCAAGACCTTCAACGACGAGGAGTGGAACAAGATCTTCGCGTTGCTCGAGACCGACGGCGAGCGCTTCGGCCTGCCGCGCCGCTCCGACAACAGCTACCTGTTCGCTTCAGCGAACATCCGCAAAATGGGCGCCATCAAGGAGCGCACCGCCGGCGCCTGGGCCTTCTGGACGAAAGTCCTGTCGCGCTTCGACGCGACCAACGTCCAGGAAGTCTTGGCCGACATGAGCGGCATCGACGCCGTGGTCAAGCACATGGGGAGCAGCTTCGGGCGCTACTACACGGACACGACCGGTGGCGATCAGGTGGGCGGACGCCGCATCGGCATGGACGAGCGCATGGTCACGATCTTCGATCGCAACCGCATCCAACCCGAAGGCCTGGGCTCCGATCTCACCGTCGACCGCACCAGCGTCCTCACCACGCTGATGGAGAGCAGCCCCGTTTGGATCGCCGCCAAGGAGAGCTACGACAAGCAGCTCGAAGCCTGGATGGCGAACCCCAGCGCCGGCCCGAAGCCCAAGTTCAAGCAACCCGACGTGTTCGTGAACTTCGTGCGCACGCCGTCGATGGTGTCGTTCACCATCGAAGGTCAGCGCATCATGATCGTCAACGCGCACCTCGAGTACGGCGACACCTATGCGGACCGCCGCCGCGAGTTCGACGCGCTCGTCAACGGCGTGGTGCAGGCGGCTCGCCAGGGCTGGACCGTGCTCGTCGGCGCCGACTGCAACTTGAAGTTCGACAAGCCCGAGCGCGACATCCAGGACATGCGCAAGCGGCTCGGCTCGATCATCGAAGCGCTCGCCAAGGAGGGCCTCGACTTCAACATCCCGCACATCTACCCGCACCCGACGCAGGGGACGCTGCGGACCAACAGCCGCGCCAGCCAAACCTTCGACATCATCGGCATGGTGGGCAAGGCGCCGTGGCTCCCCAAGCGGGCCGACAATGCGACGGCGGGCAGCACCCCCGACGGCTTCGACTACGGGGTCTTCAACTTCGTCGACCTCTTCGCCGAGGCCCTGCACGGTAAGAAGTTCGCGGACCTCGGCGCCGACGACAAGACGCAGCTCTTGCGCCGCGTCGAGTACGACGTCTCCGATCACATGCCGATCTGGGTACGCTTCCCAACCGCCCCAACTCCCGCGAAGTCAGCTTGACAGCGCCGCCACTGGCTCACTAAAGAAGCGACCGAACCTCACGATTTCGTGTGGCACGCGTTTTGTAGGCGCGGCCTGGGCTGGGACGATATGAAACTGTACCGTAAGGTCATTCCGAAAATCTCCAAAGACATCGTCCGCTCGTTGCTCGCGAACCGCGCCATCGAGGTCGAAGACGGTCACCGCGACGAGGCCGAGCTCGACTTGGCCGCCGTGCTGGTCGAGTACCTGAACGCCGTCGATCAGGTGAACACCGACGCCTCCGAAGCCATGCAGCGCCACGGCTTCTCGCACGCCATGCTCGGCAAGGTGAAGAAGAGCATCGCGGACCAGCGCAAGGTCGTCATCGGCGAAGAGTCCGAAGAGTACCTGGTCAACCGCGTCATCAGCTCGTTCTTCAACTCGAAGCACATCGAGGAAGTGTTCATGGAGGACAACGAGCTCCGTAAGCTCGTGACGACCGCCATGCGCAAGTACGTCGGTGTCGACGAGGAGCTCGATCGCGAGGTCCGCGGCCGCCTGAAGAATCTGCGCGAGGGCACGGCCGAGTGGGAGGTCGAGTACAGCCGCCTCATCGACCAGATGCGCACCGCCAAGCAGGCGTAGCGCGCCCGACGGCGTGTCAGCATCGCTCCGCATTTGGGCTTAAAGCCCTGCTGAGAGCCCAATCACCAATGACTGCGCCATCATGGCGCGGAACGCCGATCATGCGTCCCCGATAATGGCGCGCATGAAAGTCCACTACTCCTTCCGCCCCACCCAGCAGGCAGCCCCAGCTCTGCAGGCAGCCCCCGCCCTGCAGGTCGTTGCACCGCGCCCCAGCCCCACCGGGCAGGTGGACCGCTATAACTGGAACAACGAGGTCCGCATCCGGTCGGTGCGCTCCTACGAGCCCACGAGCATCGCCGAGCTCGTCGCCATCGTGAAGCACGAGCCCGCCATCCGCGTTGGCGGAAGCCTCCACTCCTTCAATGATTCGCTGCAAACCGCCCCCGGCGGGGCCTTCGTCGACATGCGCAAGCTCAACCGCATCGATGAGCCCGTGCGTCACGCGGACGGCAGCGTCACCGTGCGCCTCCAGGCGGGCGCGACCGTCGAGCAGACCGCCACGTTCTTGGCCGAGCGCGGCCTCGCCTTCGAGAACCTGCCGACCAGCGAGCACATCACCATCGGTGGCGCGATCGCGAACGGCGTGCATGGCTCGGGGCTCACCAGCCCCACGGTGCTCGCCGAGCTGGTCGTCGGCATGCGCATCATCACCAGCGACGGCGAGGAGAAGGAGGTCGCCGCGGCGGACTTGCCGCTGTATCGCGTGAACCTCGGGCTCTTGGGCGTCGTCAGCTCGATCGAGCTGCGCGTCGTGCCGGACTTCGACCTCGTCACCAAGGACGACACCATCACGGGCGAGTCCGAGATCGTCGCGGCGCTCGCGCCGGAGCGCTTGCGGCGCGAGGTCTCGAGCTTCCAGAGCGTCCTTTACGTGATCAATCCAAACCTCGCCGACCCAGACCAAAGCGCCGTCACCCGCTGGGGCCTGGTGAAGGTCACGGACGAGAATCGCGCCGAGGTCGCCGACCTGCCGCGCAGGGACACGTACACCACACGCTCGGCGCTCACGCGCTTCACTTACTTGCAGGCCTACAAAGCGGCGGCCGCGGCTGGCTCGGGGTGGCTCGGCCGCTCGTTGATGTCCACCATTCGCGAGCGCACCGCGTCGCAGCACGAGCCGACGGTGGGCCGCTCGGCGCTCATGTACCATATGTGGGGCGACGTCCCGGTCCACGACGTGTCGTACGCCGTGCCCTTCGACAAGGCGCAGACCGCGTACGTGCGCTTCATGGCGAAGCTCCGCGAGCTCGACTACGAGTCACCCGTCCCCATGTCGATGCGCTTCTTGCGCGGCAGCGACGCGACGGTGATGGGCGTGAACAGCGGCGGCGACGTCGTGAGCTTCGAGCTGCTCACCTCGACGTTCTTCGACGATCGCTATAGCGGCGACGTCGATGAAGGCTTCAGGGCGGCGCGCGACGCCTTCGAGGAGATCATGCACGAGCTCGGCGGCCGTCCGCATTGGGGCAAGGAGTTCTCGCGCAACCCACGCTCCAATTACCCGGAGCAGAGCTGGCTGCGCTTCGCTCTCGAGCATGCGAAGGTCGGCGCCAAGCTCACGAACCCATGGAGCAAACTCATGGCGCCCGTTCACTTGGCGGGCGGCACTTCGTAGGTGTGGACGCGCGCTTCGAGGGCTTGCTTGCCCTCGACGCGCATCTTGTAAGGGAGGCGCGTCGCGTCGGTCGCTATCCAGATGGTGGCGTTGATGGCGTTCTTTTGTTTCTCCGAGGCGTACTTGAGCTCGTACTTGTCGGCGGTCTTCGAGCCGACCGGGGTCTTCACCTGCTCGGTACCGGCGTGCTTCACCCAGACGGTGTAAGCGCGCTGATTGGCGTAGAGGAGCGCGCAACCGTTGGTGTTCGTGGGGAAGCTGCGCATCAGATAGTACGCCGACACGAAGTCGATGGCGGGTGACGGGAAGGTGCGCTCGTCGACCTTCTGTTCGCTATTGCGGAGGCGCTTCGACGACAGACCCTTGCCGTCGAGCTTGTAGGTGACGTCTTCCTCGAAGGAGCTCTTCTCGGACTTGTAGCGGTTGGTCGAGGTGAGCGGCACGTGCGAGCTGGTGTTCACGAGCGAGGCGGCGCGGCCCTCGGCGGGCACGAAGCTCGCGACCAAGCTGTCGAGCTTGAAGAGGCTGCGGTACTCGGTGACCTTCTGGCCGGCGTAGGTGCCGTTGCGCTCGATCTTGAAATCGATGGTGCCGACCGATAGGCCGTTCACGTCGACCAGATAGCGGATGGTCTCGCCCGCGACCTGCGGCAGTAAGCCTTTGCTCTCGAGCGCGTTGGTGCACTGGGGTAGATCGGAGGGCGTCTTGGGTGGCCCGGACGTGAGAGCTTCGGCGGGCGCGGCGGTGAGCAGCAACGTGAGCACGAATGACGACACGATGGACAATTTAATACCGCGAAGACGTACGCGGGGCCACGCGCCCTGAGCCGCGTCATCCTCATTGGTCTCGACGGCCTCGAGCCCACGCTGGTGCGACGCTTCGCCGCCGAGCTGCCAACGCTCGCGCGCCTGGGTACGCCACGACGCCTGGAGAGCTGTGCCCCGCCGATCACGGTCCCCGCGTGGGCTTGCATGGTGACCGGCGTCGACCCTGGAGTGCTCGGGCTCTATGGCTTTCATGATCGCTCCGCTTGGGATTACCGGTCGCGCCGGCTCGCTTCGTCGCAGGCTCTCACGCAGGCCCCGCTCTGGGCCCTGGCGAATCGCGCGGGCTTGCGGGCACGCGTCATCGGCGTCCCACCCACGTATCCCGCACAGCCGCTGAACGGGGCTCTCATCTCGTGTTTTCTGACGCCCGACGCGCAATCGGTATTCACTTGGCCGGAGAGCCTGGGAGACGAGGTCCGGAGCCAAGGTTACGTCTTCGATACCCCCGAGTTCCGCGTCGAGGAAGGCGCTAAAGCGGACTTGAAGGCCGACATCGCGCGGATGATCGAGCGCCGCTTCACGGTGGCGCGCGCCTGGCTCGCCAAGGACGACTGGGAGCTCTTCATGATGGTCGAGATGGGGAGCGACCGCGCCCATCATGCCTTCTGGCGCTACCTCGACCCCGAGCACCCCGCCCACCGTCCCGGGCACGCCTTGGAGACCGCCATCCTCGAGATCTACCGCCAGCTCGACGGCGAGCTCTGCCGGGTGCTCGAGATGCTGCGGCCCGACGACCGCGTGCTCGTGCTCTCGGATCACGGCGCGTGCGGCATGTACGGCGGCTTCGCCATCAACGACTGGCTCGCGGCGCACGGCTTTCTCGCGTTGAAGCCCGAGGCGCGCGGCCGCTTCACGCCCGAGCTCGTCGACTGGAGGCGCACGTCTGCTTGGGCGGACGGTGGTTACGTCGGTCGCATCCACGTCAACCAGGTGGGTCGTGAGCCAGAGGGTATCGTCCGCGAAAGCGACGTCCCAGCCCTGCTCGACGCTTTGCGCGCGGCGCCCGCGCCCGTCACGTTGCACTTCGCCGAGCCTCGCGCGCTCTACATGGAGACGAACGGCCACCCCCCCGCGCTCCAAATCGAAGCCGGCGACCTCCACGTGCGCTGTCTCGCCTCGGTCGGTCACGCGAGCCTCATGGTCACGAGCAACGACACCGGCCCCGACGACGCCAACCACGCGCGGCACGGCGTGCTCCTCGCGAACCAGGAGCTGGTGGGTGGTGACGCGAGCCTCTACGACGTCGCGCCCACGGTCCTCGACTGGCTGGGCATCGAAAAACCGGCGATCTTCAGGGGCCAAAGCCTCGCCGCTCGTCGACCGCAAGCAGATGAGCGTGCGCGGCGAAACAACTAGAGTTGGAGCCAAATGCCGTTCACTCGAGTCGTTGCGGCTTGGGGCCGCGTGGAATCGTGTATTGTGGCTTGGAGCCGTGTGGAATCGTGTAGTGACACGAGCTGCCGGCGATGAAGATGGCTTTGACTGAGCGGCGGTGGCGCTAACCGTTTTCGCCGTTGCTCGCGGCGGGTGGGCGGACCACGACGTCGGGCGTCACGGGGGGCGGGCTCGGGACGGTGCTGTTGTCGCCGCCGACCATCTCGACCACGGTGTCGCCCGCGTACACGGATAGCTCGCCGACGCAGGCCTCGCTCTCGGAGAGCAGCTGGTCGACCTTGCCGCGGGCGATCGAGACCTTGTCGTACTCGTCGCGGCCAGTCTCCTCGTCACGGCGGGCGATAGCCTCTTGCATGGCGATGTCCGCTTGTTCGGACATCTTGAGCAGGCCCTTCACCGCGGTGAGCTTCTCGTTCACGCAGTTGAGCTTGATGACGTCGCGCTTTTCACGGGCCTCTTCGAGGTACTTGAGGACGGTCTTCAGGACAGCGCGCATGCGCTCGAGGTGCGAGGCGCTGCGGGCCACGCGCTCGGGGCCGGAGAGGTTTTGCTCCTCCGCGGAGCGCGGCAGGCCGAAGCGGGGAGCCGGCGTAGCTTGCGGCGCAGGCGGTGGAGGCGTCTGGGCCACGGCGATGGACCCGGCCACCAAGGTCACACCGACGACGGCGACGACCCTCTTGGAGACGCTTCTAGACACACGTTCACCCACACTGCGCGACCTGCTCACCAGCCAAAGTTAGCGGTCCGAGGTGCGATCGTCAATCGCATCGGCCGCGGTCTGCTCTTGCTTTTCCAAGATCGAATCTGATTACGTCCAACGCGCCGCGCGAAGGCTCGCGCGAGCTTATTTGGCCGCGTTTTGCGGTAATTCGTCGTGGGGGTCACTCAGTGCGTTTCGAGCAGCCGCTTATCGAAGCTACGTTGGTCCGCCGCCAGAAGCGTTTCGTCGCCGACGTCCGTTTGGCATCAGGCGAGGAAGTATCAGTCCACTGCGCGCATCCCGGCAGCATGATGGGATGCTCCGAGCCCGGCAGCAAGGTGCTCATCTCCTCTCACAACGATCCGCGCCGGCGCTTCAAGCACCAGCTCGAGATCATCTACTCGGGCCGCACGCCAGTCGGCATCCACACTGGCCGCCCCGCCGCGGTGGTTTACGAGGCGATGATGGAAGGGCGCATCGGCGAGCTCGCGGGCTACGCGCAGATCCGCCGCGACGCGCGCTACGGCCGCGACAACCGCATCGACCTGCTCCTCGAGGGCAATGGCCTGCGCCCCTGCTACATCGAGGTCGTCAACGTCACGCTTGGCCAGGACGGCACCGCGTTCTACCCCGACACCGTGATGCCGGAAGGCGCGGTCCACATGGACGAGCTGACCGACCTGGTGCGCGAGGGATGCCGCGCCATGCTCTTCTTCCTCGCCCAGCGCGCCGACGTCGAGCGCTTCCGCCCGGCCGATCACATCGACGCCGAGCTCGCGCAGGCCATGCGTGACGCGTTCGCGCGTGGCGTCGAGCCGGTCTGCTATCGCGCCAAGGTGACCCGCAAGGGCATCGAGCTCGATGGCCGTCTGCCGATCGAGCTGTAGAGCTCTCTCGAAGCAGCGACGTGCCGCGACAGGCGTGGCACGTCCCGCGCGCGGAGGTCTCGTGTGTTGACAAGCGGCCTCCGCGTCAGACCAAGACGGCCGGGAGTCAAGGCACGGTCGGCCACGGCAGGACATAGTCGGTCCACAGGCCGTGGTCGGGCCCGAGCGCCAACATCGTCCGTAGCTCACCGTCGTCGTCGAGCGACAGCATGGTGATCATCCGGCTGTCTTCGGCGATGAAGAGCGCCCCGTCGTCGAGCGTCGGGATGCGCACGGTCGGGTTCTGCGTGAGCGCCACCTCGAAGGTCGCAAGACCCGGCGCGAGCGCGCGATCGATGCGCTTGACGACGGTGCTCGGTTGCCCGGGAGCGAGGTTCGCGCGGAAGCCCGGGATCTTGCCGGCGAGCGTGCGCAGCGTCGCCGTGAGCGTCGCGTAATCGGCGATCACGAGGGTCGCGCTCTTTGTCCGCGATGGCGTACCGCACAGCGCCGCGTCGAGCATGATGCCACTACCGGCGGCGAGCAGGTACAGCGGCTCGGAGACCACTTCGTCCTTGGTGAGGCCGAGCGTGGTCGCGATCTCGTGGGCTTGCGGGCTCACATGCACCACGTAGGCGCTCTTCGAGCGCTCGCTCATGGCCGCCAGGCGCTCGATGTACTTGAAGATATTGGTCGCGAGCTCGCCGCGGTCCCGGCCGGGCCTGCTGAGCCACAAGATGCCGCGCGCGTCGATCCACAGCTCGCCACCACGCTCGACGCCGACCAGCACCAAGCTGCCATGGCGGACAGCACGGGGCTCGATGCCGCGGGCGCGCAGACGGGCGACACCCAGCTCGAGCGCGTGCCCCTGGAGGTCGCACGCGAAGTCGCCGTGCCGCTCCTCGAACCACCAGACCGCGTCGAGGAGCTTGGGCTCGATGCTCGGCAAGAGCTGCCGTAGCTCTTCACGCGACGAGCGCCGCCCGCCACGCGTCCAAGCCCGCTCCTCGAGCCAAGCCCAAGCGCGTGGCGAAAGCTCGGTCACTTCATCCCCGACACTTTGACGCCGGAGAACTTGCCGTTGGTGATCTTCAGCGGCTCCGTGAACGGGTTCCCGTCTTTCTTGGGGTAGGGATACTGCATGTCGCCTTCGAAGGTACCCGAGATGGTGCCCTCCTTCAGCGGCGAGCCCGGGACGTCCTCGAGCTCCAGCTCGGTGATCTTGAGCTTCAGCGCATTCGCCTTGGCCTGGTAGCCGTACTCACGGCCTTGCTCGTCCTTGCGGGTGTAGACCGCGGCAGCCACGGCGACGTCGCCCTCGTTGCCACGATAGCCCGTGACCTGGATCGACATCTGGCGGCGCTGCTTGTCCGGCGGGACGGCGCCGTAGAGGTAGATGGTGAGGACGCCCGGCCCCATCATGTAGCTGGCGCTCGCGACCTCCTCGCCGTCACCTTTGACCGCCGCCGCGCCGTTGGCCTCGAAGCTCACCGACGAGGTGTCCGCGGGCGCGGTCGTCTCACCCTGTGACGCGCGCTCCGAGCCAGAGACGGTGGTGCGCGGCTTCGAGTCGTCACACGCGGCGGCGAGCAACAAGGCAACGAGCAAGGTCTTCTTCACGAGTCTCTCCGTCTTAGCGGATGTGCTTTTCGATGGTCTTCAATACGTCGATGCGGTGCACCAGGTCACTCAGATAATCGAGCTTGTCGGTCTCGAGCATGATCACGGGCGAGCGCTTGTACTTGGTGAACCACTCTTCGTAGAGCTCGTTCAACGCTTTCAAGTAGCTCGCCGGGATCGCTTGCTCCTCGGGCCGGCCCCGCAGCTTGATGCGCTTCCTAATGGTGCGCAGCGAGGCCTTCAAATAGATCATCAAGTCGGGCGGCTTGAGCGAGCTCAAGATGGTCTCGTAGAGCTCGCAGTACATCTGCCAGTCACGCTTGTTGATGAGGCGGCGCCGGAAGAGGTTCGCCGCGAAGATCTCGGCGTCCTCGTAGATGGTGCGATCTTGCACGACGGTGCGCTGGCCGCGCTCGTGCTCGAGCTGCTGATGGATGCGGAACTTGTGGGTGAGGAAATAGATCTGGGAGTGGAAGCCCCACCTCTTCATGTCGCCGTAGAAGTCGACGATGTACGGATTCTCGGCGTTGGGCTCGAAGAACGGCTGCACCCCGTACTGGCGGCAAATGAAGTCGACCAAGGTGCTCTTGCCACAGCCGATGTTGCCAGCGACCGCGATGTAACGAGGTGTACTCACGCTTTTGCGACCGCGCTCTGCCAGTTGGCGATTGTCTGTTTTAGCGAATCGTCGTGCGGCCTGGGAGCGTAGGTGGCGCCGATGGCCCAGACGCGCGCCACGTCCTCCGGCCCGTTCAGCAGGCCGCGGCCGATCGCCGCGAGATAAGCCGCGCCGAGCGCGGTGGTGTCGAGGTTCGTGGGCCGATGCAGCTCGACGCCCAGGAGATCGGCCTGGAACTGCATGAGCAAGCCGTTCGCCGCGGCGCCGCCGTCGACGCGCAGCACCGAGATGTCACGGTTCGCGTCACCGCGCATGGCGTCCAGGAGATCGTGAACTTGGAGCGCGATGCCCTCGAGCGTCGCGCGGGCGATGTGCGCCTTGGTCGTGCCGCGGGTAATGCCGGTGATGATGCCGCGGGCTTGCGGGTTCCAGTGCGGCGCGCCCAGCCCCGAGAGCGCCGGCACCACGGTGACGCCGCCGTTGTCGGGAACCTGCGCGGCGAGCTGCTCGACGTCTTCACTACGGCGGATGAGGCCGAGACCGTCGCGCAGCCACTGCACCGCCGCGCCGGCGATGAAGACGCTACCCTCGAGGGCGTAGGTGACCTTGTCACCGATCTGCCAGGCGATGGTGGTGACGAGGCCGCGGCTCGAGATGATCGGCGCGTCGCCGATGTTCACCAGCGCGAAGGCACCGGTGCCGTAGGTGCACTTGGCCATGCCGACCTCGAAGCAAGCCTGACCGAAGAGCGCGGCGTGCTGGTCGCCCGCGATGCCGCAGATCGGGATGCCGTCGGGGAGGATGTCGAGTCCGCGCGTGACGCCGAAGTGGCCCGCCGAAGGCACGACCTTGGGAAGGAGCGGGCGCGGGATGTCACCGATGAGCGCGAGCAGCTCGTCGGAGAATGAGCGCGTGTGGATGTCGAAGAGCAGAGTGCGCGAGGCGTTGGTGACGTCGGTGACGTGCTCGTCGCCGCTGGTGAGTTTCCACACTATCCAGCTATCCATGGTGCCAAAGCGAAGCTCACCCTTCTGGGCGCGCTGGCGCAGGCTCGTGTCGTGGTCGAGCATCCACGCGAGCTTCGTGCCCGAGAAGTAGGGGTCGAGGACGAGGCCGGTGCGGGCGCGCACGCGCTCTTCGTGGCCGGCCCGCTTGAGCTCGGCGCAGCGGTCGGCGGTGCGGCGGTCCTGCCAGACGATGGCGCGGCCAATGGGCCGACCCGCCGTGTCCCACATGCCAGTGGTCTCGCGCTGGTTGGTGATGCCGATGCACGCGATGTCGCGGGCAGGGACGCTCGCCTTGGTGAGGGCTTCGGTGATGGCGGTCGCGGTGGCGGTCCAGATCTCGTCGAGATCGTGCTCGACCCAGCCGGCCTTGGGGAAGTGCTGGGGGATCTCGGTGTAGCCCCGGGCCACGACTCTGGTGCTGGCGTCGTCGATGGCCACCAGCAGGACGGTGGAACCGGTGGTTCCCTGGTCGATCGCGAGCACCATCTTGGACATGCGAAGGGTCTACTACCCTTGCTCTTTCGCGAGCAATCCCCGTAGCATTGATGCATGTCGCGCAGTGCAGTCCCCGCGCCGGCGCGGCCAAGCTCGCTGGTCTTTTTACTGGCGAGCAGCCGTGACGTCATCGAAGAAGTCGCCACCGCACTCGCTATAGCGGACACGCCGGTGGAGATCCACGTGCTCCACGATGGCGGCCGCTTGAACGCGCATCTCGCCAAGGTGACCCCCGACATCGTGGTGGTCGACCGCGCGAGCTTCGCCATGAACGGCGTCGAGAGCTTGCTGACCACTGGCCCTCTGGCGGGCACGCCGACCTTGGTGCTCGACGACATGCTCGACACCGCGATGCAACAAGCAGCGCTCACCGCGGGCGCACGCGCCTATCTGCCGCGCTCCACGCAGCGCGGTGCCGCCGTGCGCGATGCCATCGACGCCGCGTCGCGCCGGCCAGCGCTCGACCGCAAGCTCGAGGAGACGCAACGCCACTTCCACTCGATTCTCGAGGCCTCGAGCGACGGCATCATGGTGCTCGTCGACGGCCGCTTCCAGTACGTGAACGGCGCCTTCGAGAGCGCGCTCGGCTACGAGACCAGCGCGCTCACGGGCAAGAGCTTCTCCAGCCTGGTCGCCGAGCAGGGGCGCGAGGCCGCCCGCGACGCGCTCGGCCGCATCGCCATGAGCGCCGGGGCGCGCGACGTGTTCGAGACCGTGCTCGTCGCGAGCGACGGACGCCAGGTGCGCTTCGAGATCGCCTGCCGCACCTCGACGCTCGATGGCGCGCGTGCCGTCGTCGGCGTGGCCCGCGACGTCACCGCGGTGCGCGAGCTGCAGACCGAGATCGAGCGCTCGCGGCTACGCGCGGCTCACACCGAACGGCTGCGCGCCCTGGGCGAGCTCGCGGCTGGCGTGGCGCACGACTTCAACAATGCCTTGGAAGCGATTCTCGGCCGCATCACCATGGCCCGCACCCACCTCGAGCGCGGCGAGTCCGCCGAAGCAGACATCGCGGTCATCGAGACGGCCGCGCAAGACGCCGTCGAGACGGTGAAGCGCATCCGCGAGTTCACCCGAGCTTCCGCCGACACGTCCTGGACCGACTGTGATCTGGGTGCTCTCGCGCGCACGGCGTACGAGCTGCTGCGCAGCCGCGCCCACGGTCAGGTGAAGCTCGAGCTGGAGATCGAGCCGACCCTCCCGGTGCGCGGTAACGCCGCCGAGCTCCGCGAGGTCATGATGAACCTCGTGTCGAACGCCTTCGACGCTGTGGGCGATCGCGGCCGCATCCGCATCCACATCTGCCAGGAGCGCGGCGCCGCCACGGTGATCGTCGAAGACGACGGCCCCGGCATCCCCCCCGAGCTGCAGAAGCGCATCTTCGAGCCCTTCTTCAGCACCAAAGGCGAGCACGGCACAGGCCTCGGCCTCTCGGTGAGCCAGGGCATCCTGCGCCGCCACGACGCGCAGCTCGAGTGCGACAGCAGCGCCGGCAACGGCACGCGCTTCCGCATGGTCTTCGCCCCCCCACCCCAACTCGCCCCCGCGCCCCCCATCGAGGCCACCCACCTGCACGTCCTCGTCGTCGACGACGATCCCAACGTCGCCGACCTGCTACGCGACGTGCTCGGCGACCAAGGTCACGACGTAGGCCTCGCGAGCAGCATCGACGACGCCATCACCTGGCTCAAAGCCAACCGCTGCGACGTCATGGTCACCGACCTAGACCTACGCGGCACCAGCGGCTGGAAGCTCGCCCGCCGCGTCCGCGAAACCCACCCCACCATCGTCATCGGCCTCATCACCGGCTGGCCCCTAGGCGCCCCCGACGGCGAGCTCCGCGCCCGCGGCGTCGACTTCGTCCTCACCAAACCCTTCACCGCCGACGCCCTCCTCGCAGCCATCTCCCGCTGCCGAGCCTAACTCCAGACGCCGCATCGATGCGGCGGCGCGAAGGGGCGCCAGTGGCGGAGTCCCAACAACGAGCGACAGAGACTCCCAAAAGACATCGTCCCAGCTCAACGCCGGCGACGAAACCACCCGGTGCTTTCGTGGCAAAAAGCATTCGCTCGGCGCAACGCCAGCAACGAAACCACCCGGTGCATTCGCGACAAAAAGCACTCGCTCAACGCAACGCTGGCGACGAAACCACCCCGTGCTTTCGTGGCAAAGAGCACTCGCTCAGCGCAACGCTGGCGACGAAACCACCCGGTGCTTTCGCGACAAAAAGCACTCGCTCAACGCAACGCCAGTGACGAAACCACCCGGTGCTTTCGTGGCAAAAAGCACTCGCTCAGCGCAACGCCGGCAACGAAACCACCCGGTGCATTCGCGGTAGAAGGCACCCGCCCGGCGCAGTTGCCCCGTGCCGAAAGCACCCGGTGCTTTCTTGACCCGCGGGCTCGCCGCATCGATGCGGTGAGCCGCGGCTCAGAAAACAACTCTAACTAAGAAGCTTCTGCGCAACCTCGAGCGCCTTGCGCGTGCGCACCAGGATTTCGGCGGTGCGTTGGCGTTCGGCGCCAGCAGAGTCGTGGGCGTCCACGGCTTGTTGGTGGGCATCTTCGAGCTGCTGCTCGAGCTCGGCGATGCGGCCCTTGTTTTGCTCGGCGGTCGCGCGGAGCTTGCTGATGGCTTCGTCGCGGAGCTTGACGCTGTTGGTGAGCTCGCCAGTGCTCTCCTGCATGCTCTGCTCGAGCTCCTTGGCCTGCTCCTTCGCGGCTTCGAGCTCGGCTTGCAGCTCCCTCACGCGGGCGCGCTGACCAGTGACGTCGTCCTGCAACGTCGAAATGGTCGAGTCGCGGTCGGTGAGCGTACCTTCGAGCTCCTGAATCTTGTCCTCGAGCTGCGACACCTTGCCGTCGCGAGCCTCGATGGTCTGCGTCATCTCGCCGACCTTGCGCTCCATCTCCATGCGCGCGTCGGTGGTCTCGGTGCGCGAGCTCTCGAGCTCGTTGCGTGAGACCTCGAGCTCGCCGGTGAGCCTCTCGACCTGCTCGTCGCGCTCCGCGATAGCGGCCTTCTGCTGTTCGATGGCGTTCTTGAGCTTCGCGATCGCCTGGTCACGCAGCTCGACGTCGGCCGCGGCCTGGTCGCGCTCGCCCTGCAACGCGGTGAACTCCTCGTTGCGGGTGGCGATCTCCTTGGTGAGCGCCTCGATCTGCTCCTGCTTGGCGGCAAGCTCGCCCTCGCTCTCCTTCTTGAGCTCGGCAATCTGCCCCTCGAGCCCAGCGATCGCGTCATCGCGCTCACGGATGGCTGCGCGCTGCGTCTCGATGGCGTTCTTGAGCTTGTCGATCGCGGCGTCGCGGGCACCGACCTCTTCGTCGAGCTTGGTCTGCAGCTCGAGGCGCTGACGGTCCGCCTCCTCGCGCATCGCGGCCTTCTCGCCCTCGTAGCGCTCGGTGAGCTGCTGACGCTCGGCGGCGGCTTCGTTGCGCGCATCCGAAAGGTCGGTCTCGGCGGCCTCTTTGACGTTGCCGAGCTCGGTCTCGTGCCTCTGCCTGAGCGACGTCAGCTCGTTCGCGTGCTTGCTCTCGAGCGACGCGACGGTCTGCTCGAGCTTCGTCTCGAGCGCATTGACCTGCTGCTCGTGCTTGGTCTCCATGACCGCGAGCTCGCCCTCGTGCTTTTGGCGCAGCGAGGTGAGCGCGGAGTCGTGGCTCTCCCGGAGCTGAGCGACCTCACCCTCGTGCTTGTCGCGCAACGAAGTGAACGCCGACTCGTGGTTCTCCTTGAGCTGGGCGATCTCGCCCTCGAAGGCTTCCTTGGTGGACGCAAGCTCCGAGGAGCTCTGGTCGCGCAGCGCTTCGAGCTCGCCCTGACTACGCTCGCGCAACGCCTGCAGCTCGCTCTCGAGACGCTCGCGTAGAGCTTCGAGCTCACCCGCGCTCTTCTCACGCAACGCCGCGAGCTCGCCTTCGTAGCGGTCGGTGAGCGTCGTCCTGGTGAGCGCCGCGTCTTCTTTAGCGGACGCAAGCTCGGCAGCACTCGACGTGCGCAGGTTATCGAGCTCGCTGTTCAAGGTGGCGATCTGCCCCTAGAGATCCATCTGATTGCGGGTGGCCTCGTCGGTCGCCTGCGACAGCTGGTTCGAGATGCCGTCGATCTGCTCGTCGCGCTCGATGATCGCCGTCTTCTGCGTCTCGATCGTCGCCTTGAGCTTGTCGATCGCCTCGTTACGGACCGCGATGTCGCGCTCGAGCGTATCGCGGGTGTCGAGCAGCTCTTGGCGAACGTGCTCGAGCTCGATGTTCAGGTCACCGGTCTTGGTCTCGAAGTCCTGGATGCGCTCGTCACGCTCCTGGATCTCGCGGCCGGCGTTCGCCTGATCACGCTGCGCGGTTTCGCGCGTCTGCTCGAGCTCGCTCGTGAGCGCGTCGACCTGCCCAGCGAGACCACGGATCTCGCCATCCTTCTCGGCGAGCTCGGCGTTCAAACGCTCTTCGAAGCCAGCGAGCTGCGCCTTCAGATCCTTCTCGGCTTGATCCTTCTGGGCGAAGGCGGCTTGCACCTTCTGGCCGTAGGTCTCGAACTCGCGCTTCTTCTGGTCGAGGAATTGCTCGAGCGCGCCGAGCTTCTGAGTGAGCTCGGACGTCTTGCCGGACTCGCCCTCCGCCTTGGTGCGCTCTTGCTCCATGAGCGCTTCCAGGACGTCCATTTCCTTGTCGCGAACCTGCCAAGCTTCGCGGAAGCGGGCGGTCATCGCCTCGGAGCGCTTGAGCTTCTCGCGGAAGTACTCGACCTTCTCTTCCAGACCACCACGACCAGCGGGAACGGGGCCCGTATCGGCCACGAAGAGGTCGTCGAAATTGGTGCGGCCGTTCCACTGTGTCGGCAACGAGCCGGCGTCTTTCGTGGACGAGCGGCGTGCCGGCCGACGTGGCGGCGGTGGTGGTAAGCCAGGCGGACCTACCTGCGGCGGAACATCGCCTTCTGCACCCAATTGAGGTGCGGCATCGCCAGATTCGCCGTTGGTCGCGGCAGCCTTCTGCTTGTGAGACAGACCATCGAGAGCTGCGTCGAGCTCGTCGAGATCGAGGCCTGCGCCTCCCATGCCAACTCCCGGAGCAATGAGAACTTCGGCCGAGTCTATCAGCCCCCGGGGGGCTGTCAAACCGAACGACCTACATAGTTGCACGAAGGAGGTGGCGCAGGGAGGAAGTGGCGGCGCGTGCCAGCGGGCTATCCGCTGCGGGACACCACGTGCTAAAGGCCGCGCCCATGGTGAACGTAGCGCCTGAAGCTCCTCGCGTCGTCTTGGTGGGGATCCAGGTCGACGGCGTGACCGACGTCGAGCACGACGCCCACCTCTCGGAGCTCGGCCGCCTGTGCACGACGCTCGGCTACAAGGTCGTCGCCCGCATCACGCAAAAGCGCCCGGCGTTGTCGCGCGGTGCCGTGCTTGGCGAAGGCAAGCTGATGCAGCTCGCCAAGCTCACCGGCGGCAGCGGCGTGGTTGGCTCGCGCGCCCCCAAGCGCATCTCGAAGGCCAAGGAGAGATGGCAGGCCGAGGAGGAAGAGTCTGCGGAAGCGGACGAAACGCCGGCAATCACGCCGAACGGCGAAGCCTATGGCGGTCGCCACGAAGCCGTCGGCGCTGACGATGAAGCCCACGGTGGTGAGCACGCAGCCGCCAGAGGTGACGACGAAGCTGACGACGACGAAGCCAACGACGACACCGTCAATGACGAAGCCCACAGCGGCGCCACGCCAGCCGAGAAGGCCACCATGGTCGTCGTCGACCACGAGCTCTCGCCCAACCAGCTCTCGAATCTCGAGCGCGCGACCGGCGTGCCCGCGATGGACCGCAGCGGCATCATCGTCGAGATCTTCCACCGCCACGCCAAGAGCCGCGAAGCGCGCCTGCAGGTCGAGATCGCTCGGCTGACGTATCTCGCGCCGCGTCTGCGCGAGTCCTCCGGTCCCAGCGAGCGCCAAGCCGGCCGTGGCGCGGGCGATACCAGCGTCGAGCTCGACCGCCGCCGCATCCGTGATCGCCTGGCCGAGCTCCGCCAGCAGCTCGAGACCGTGCAGGGCGACCAGGCCAACCGCCGCTTCGCGCGCCGCGACCAGCTGCGCGTCGCCCTCGTCGGTTACACCAACGCAGGCAAGTCATCACTCATGCGCGCCCTCACAGGCAGCGAAGTGCTCGTCGCCGACCAGCTCTTCGCGACGCTCGACACCACCGTCCGCGCCCTGCACCCCGAGGTGAAGCCGCGCATCCTCGTGTCCGACACCGTCGGCTTCATCCAAAAGCTGCCCCATGACCTGGTCGCGTCGTTCCGCTCGACCCTCGACGAGGCCATGGAGGCATCGCTCCTGCTCTACACCGTCGACGCATCCGACCCGACCTTCGAGAATCAGCTCGCCGTCACCATGGACGTCTTGAAGGAGATCGGCGCCGACCAAGTCCCGAGCCGCCTCCTCCTCAACAAGGTCGACCGCCTGAACGCGGACGCCAAAGCGGACTTGAAGCGCCGCTACCCCGACGCCATCCAGCTCTCGGCCCACGACAAGGGCGACGTCGCCCGCCTGCGCGAGCACATCATCGCCTACTTCGAGAGCGTCATGGTCGAGGCCGAGATCGTGGTGCCATACGCGCAGCAACAACGCGTCGCCGAAATCTACGCCAACGCCCGCGTCGTCGAGGAGACCTTCGACGAAGACGGCCGCAAGATGCGCATCCGCGCCTTACCCGCAGCACTCGGCAAGCTCACGGGCTAGAACATCCACGGCCGAGATTACATTGTAATCTCACCATCGCAGGCCACAGCCGCGAACGTCGATGGCAATCCGCGATGTCACCAACGCCGTCTTACGACCGTGACCATCGAAGGCCACACTGCATCCCTTCCAATGCACCGCGGTCGTGAGCGGCCAGCAACACTCGAGATTACATTGTAATCTCACCATCGCAAGCCACGGCCACGAACTTCGATGGCAATCCGCGATGTCACCAACGCCGTCTTACGAACGTGACCATCGAAGGCCACACTGCATCCCCTTCCAATGCACCGCGGTCGTGAGCGGGCAGCAACACTCGAGATTACATTGTAATCTCAGCATCGCAAGCCACGGCCGTGAACGTCGATGGTAATCCGCGGCATCACCAATGCCGATCTTATGAACGTGACCGTCGAAGGCCACATTGCAGCCCCCTCCAATGCGTGTGGTTGTGAGTTGGCCAGCGACATTCGAGATTACATTGTAATCTCGCCATCGCAGGCCACGGTCGCGAACGTCGATGGCATCCGCGATGTCATCATGCCGATCTTACGAACGTGAGCATCGAAGACCGCATTGCAGCCCCTCCAATGCACGCAGCCGTGAGCGACCAGTGAGACTCGAGATTACATTGTAATCTCGGAGCGCTGCTCAGCCGTCGATGCGCTCGGGCGTAAGGGCAGCGGGCGCATCCAGCACGAACACGGACGGGTCGAGCTCGGGGTCGATGGTGAGATCCCGCAACTTCACCTCGATGTCCACTTTGGCGGACGGGACACGCATGTGCAAGCGCGTCGGGATGCCCGAATCGTCGTAGTCTTCTACTTCGACGTCCGAGAGCACCGTGGTGCCGCGATAGGCGGTGAGCCGGCGCACGTGACCGCTCGCGGGCTCCACCAAGACCTCGCGGGTCACTCCCTCCTCGCTCCAGCGCGCGTCCCACAGCGGGCCCTTGGCGCCGAGCTCCGCGCCCTGCGCGATGACCACCTCGCCGAAGAGCATCGCCACCCAAGCTTCCGCCGACTGGTGGAGCGGCGCGAACTGCATGAGCTTGTCGAGGGTGTCGGGGGTCGCCGGGCCGTACACGAAGCGGTTGTTCTGGAAGTCGAGGAGCTGCAGCTCGACGCCATTGGTGGCGAATGCCTGAATCACGCCCTCGTGCGGCCCGTGCAGCTCGTAGCGCATCGATCCCGGACGTGACACCGCGAGCGTCGCTCCTGCTTTGGCGCGGCCTTCCTTGCCGAAGTAAGTGATGCGGGCGTCGGCGCTGAAAGCTTTGTGCGGGGAGCGGCCGCGCTGCATGGTGTCCGCCAAAACAGCTACGGAGGGCGGGGGAGTGGCGTTGGGTGCGCACGCGGTGGCCAAGACCAACAAAACGAGCAGACGTTTCATGAGCTCACACGCGTTGCCTGAACGAGCTGTTCGAGCCGCGCCTTCATGGGCTTCGCGGGATGCGCGCCAAGGGCTTTGACGAACAAGTCGTGCGCCTCTTCACGCTTGCCGCGCGCCCGGTAGGTCTCGCCAAGGTGCAAGAGAATCTCCGGATCGTTGGGTGAGCCGGCCACGGCGCGCTGCAGCAGCCGCTCGGCGAGCTCGTAGTTCTTTTTGCGGAAGGCGAGCCACCCGAAGCTGTCGATGATGAAGCTCTCGTCGGACGCTAGGCGGTAGGCGTGGCGCAGATGCACCTCTGCCTCATCGAGGTCGCGGCCAGCATCGGCGAGCGTGAAGCCTAGCGCGTTCAAGCGCGTCGGGTCCTCGGGCTGCTCCTCCACCATGGCGCGCAAGATGGCGAGCGCCTCGTCGAAGCGGTCGTTGCGCGAGAGCGCATCGCTATAGCGCATGCGTAAGTCGGTGCTCGCCTTGTCGGTGGCGTACACCGTGCCGATGAGCATGAGCGCCTCGGGCTCGTGGCCGAAGTGCTGGAGCAGCGTCGCGCTCGCGAGGTTCGTCTCGTTGGCGCCGATCCGTGGATGCTTCAGG
Organism: Myxococcota bacterium; assembly: GCA_039809465.1. Classification (GTDB taxonomy): domain Bacteria; phylum Myxococcota; class XYA12-FULL-58-9; order XYA12-FULL-58-9; family JALHOP01; genus JALHOP01. The sequence continues at coordinate 3,158 of JBDHVB010000057.1, read as the reverse complement.
AAGGCGGTAAGCTTGCGGCGGGCGATCGCTTCGTCGGGCTCGGCGGTGAGCGCGCGTGCCGCGTCGAACGCCATGTCACGTGGTGAAGCGCCGAGCACCAGCGCCGCGTTCAGCTCGGCCAGTGCATCATCGATACGCCCCGTGGCGGCGAGGCACGCCGCGTGAGTGCGCACCAGCTCGGCGCGCATGCCAACCTTGTCGAGCTCCTCGAGGCAACGCTTGGGCTCGCCATTCTCCAAGTAGGCTTGGCCGACGAATGCCGTGAGCTGCTCGGGCGTGGGGCCGATGCCTTCGCTCGCGGCGCGCTTCTTCATGTCCTCGACCAAGGCGATGCCGGCGCTCAGGTCGCCATCGGCGAGATCACCATTCGCGACCACGCCCCGCGCCATGACGTCGTTGCCAGCGAGACGCAGAGCCTCGACTCTGTACGCTGCAGCGGATGGTGAGCCAGCACGTCTGTAGAGCCGCGCCACCTGCACGTAGAGACCCACTTCGTCTGGCTCGTAGGCGAAGAGCTTCGCGAGGCTCGCCGCGGCCTCGGCGGGCTTTCCCATGAGCTCGAGCACGCGGGTCTCGCCAAACGCCGCTTCTCGCGAGCCGGGCTTCTGCTCGCGTGCCCGCTGGTAGGTCGACAGGGCGGTGCCCAGCCGCCCGTGGTCCTCGAGGACGCCACCCAGCTCGGTCGCGAGGTCATCACGCCCGGGGTTCGCGTTCATCAGGTCGATGACCTTGCCTTCCGCTTCGGCGGTCTTGTTCTGCCAGGCAAGCGCGTCGGCGAGACCACTGCCGGCGGCGCGCACGGTGTGCTCGTTGGCCGTGCCATACTCGAAAAGGCGCACCGCATCGGCGTAGCGCTTGTTACGGCGCGCCAGCTCCCCCGCCATGGTCGTGAGGTACGGATCGGCTGGTGCCCGGGCAAGGCCGTGCTCGAGCACCTCGCGCGCGCGGTCGAGGCGGCCTTCGGTCACCCACGCTTCGGCGAGCTTCTGGTGCAGGTAACCGGAGTCGCGGTCGTAGATGAGCGCCAAACGAAAGTGCGGAATCGCGGCGCCGGCGTGGCCGTTCTCGAGGAAGTACAGACCGCGCATCACGTGCGTGATGCCAGCCGGGTCGATGTGAGCGTTGTCCGCTGGAGCGACAATCAGGTGATCCGTCGGTGGCACCGCGGGGGGCGCCGCGGTCCGTGAGTGAGCGCAAGCCGTGAGTCCGAGGAGCGCCGCCAGCAGCCAGCGTTGCATCAGGGCTGATTTTCTTGCGGGGCGGCTTCGCCCTCGTCGGGCGCGGCCTCGCCACCTTGCTGGAACGGCGGCGGCGCGCCACGGATGATGCGCGGCTGATCGGGCGGTGTTTGGATTTCGGGCGCGGTGCCGTCGCTCGGCGACTCGGGTTGCGGCGCCGGCTTCGCCTTTTGGGGCGTGGGCTTGGGCTCTTCGGGGGGCGGCGCATCTTCGCTCTTGGCGCGCTCGAGCGCGGCCTTCACGTCGCCCGGTGGCGGTGTGGGAGCTGGTGGAGCCGTGGCCTTCGGAGCTTCCGGTGTCGCGGCGGGGTGCGGGTCCTCGGGTTTCGGCTCGACCGGCTTGGGCTCGACCTTGGTCTTCGCAGCCGTCGGCACCACTGGCGTGTCGGGCAACACGGCGAGCAGATCCTTCGCTTTGTGGTGATCCGCGTTAGCGGCAAGCACCTCGCCGGCAAGCTCGCGGGCGCGGCCGATTTCACCACGCGCGGCTTCGAGGCGCGCGAGCTCGTAGCGCGGACGCTGCCAGCGCGGCTCGAGCAGGAGAGCGCGCTCGAGGGCGGCACGCGCGCCAGCGGCGTCGCCTTCGAGGTTGCGGAGCGTCGCCTGTAGATAGGCGGCGTAAGGCGTGGGCGGCGGCGCGTCCTCGGCGAGCTTCGAGAGCTTCATGCCGCGCACGTAGGCGTCGCGGGCGAGCGAGCGTTGATCCTCGTCGAGCGCGTAGTAGATGCCGGAGGTGAAGGCGAGCTCGGCGCTGTCTTCGTTCTTGCGCGACAGCACGCGGCGCGCGTGCGCGAGCTCCGCTGAAGCGGTCGCAAGCATCTGGGACGACTGGACTACTTCGCCCTCGGCCACCATGTTCTGCGCCGTGGCGCGCACGTCGACACCGCGAAACACCGACGCGATGCCATAGATGACGCGGCCCTCGGTGTTGCCGTTGTCGATGTCGAGCACGTCGTTCGCGGCCTTGGCGGCGTCACGATAGCCAACGTCGGTGTCGGCGAGCAGAGCCGTGCGCGCGTTGCCAATGAGCTCTTGCGTGCGTGGATCACCAACGACGCGCAGCCGGACCCAGGCTACCACGGACTTGCCGGTCATCAGCGGCACCATCCCGCAGACGAGCGCCACGATGAGCGCGAGCCCAGTCGCGCCTAGGATGGTGTTGCGGTGATTTCCGCGCAGGCCGACCTTCGAATAGACGCTGTCCTCGTCGTCGAACTCGCGCGGGTCCTTGATGATCGGTCCGTTATCGCGGCGTAGGCGCTTGACGTCGTCGTCGTCGAACGGCGGGCGGCGCTTCTTGGAGCGCTCGGGCTCCTCCCCCGCGGTACGCACACTCCGCCGCATGACGGCTTGCGGATCGGAAGACGGATCCGGCGGCCCCCAGGTCCCCGCCCCCGCACGCGAGCGCTCACTGACGGCGAGCGGCACGATGGCGCGTGAGGCGCTGGTCTCCGGCCGCATGAGCTGGAGATCCTCGCGGGCCTGCACCACCGTGGGCGCGTCTTCGTCGATGTCGGCGCTCCTTGGCACCGCGGCGGCGAAAGGCTTGGTGACCTCCTCGACCAGCGGGGGATCCTCGGAACGGGCGGCAATGCCGGCACCGGCGGTCGGTCCCTCGGCGAGCGGCAATCGGCTGTCGGCTGTCGGCCCGCGGTCATCGGTTATCGGCAATCGGCTGTCGGCTGTCGGCCCGCGATCATCCGATGTAGGCAATCGGCTATCGGTAATCGGCCCACGGACGTCGGTGGTCGGCAATCGGCTATCGGCTATCGGCCCGCGGTCATCGGTTATCGGCAATCGGCTATCGGCTGTCGGCCCGCGACCATCAGCGATCGGCAATCGGCTATCGGTAATCGGCCCGCGGTGATCGGCTATCAGCAACCGGCTATCCGCCCCCGGTTCCCCCCCCTCCGCGCCAAGC
>JBDHVB010000056.1:0-26135 GCA_039809465.1 Myxococcota bacterium | reverse complement strand
GGCCCCCACCGCGCCGACTTGCTCATGCGCGTCAACGGCCGCGACGCCCGAAGCTTTGCCTCCCAGGGCCAGCAGCGCGCCCTGGTGCTCGCGCTCAAGCTCGCCGAAGTCGAGACCGTCGGCCGCATGCTCGGGACGATGCCCGTCCTCCTCCTCGACGACGTCTCCAGCGAGCTCGACGCCGACCGCTCCCGCCTCCTCTTCTCGACCATCGACACCCTGGGCTGCCAAACCCTCGTCAGCACCACCGGCGCCACCCACCTCCCCTTCGCCGCCGACACCCAAATCCTCGACCTCCACGCCGGCACCCTCCAAGAATCGACCAGGAACCTTCGTTGACGCGCCGCGTAAAGGATCGACCAGGAACCTTCTTGGGGCGCCTGAAACTGATCCGCTGATCTATAAGGTAAGGAAGTGCCGCGCGGCCTGGTCAGGAGGGCACCGGATCTGCTATCCCAGCGCGTCGTTTCAGAGCGCGCAGGAGCCTCGTTTTGACCTCTTCACCCGTCAATCCGCACCACGTCGAACAGGCCTACAACGCAGACAGCATCAGGGTCCTCAAGGGCCTCGAGGCGGTCCGTAAGCGTCCCGGGATGTACGTCGGCGACACCGACGATGGCTCGGGGCTCCACCACCTCGTCTTCGAGGTCGTCGACAACTCGGTCGACGAGGCGCTCGCCGGCCACGCCAAGGATATCGGCGTCACCATCCACATCGACAACTCGGTGACCGTGAGCGACGACGGCCGCGGCATCCCCACCGATTTCATGCCGGCCGAGGGCAAGTCCGCCGCCGAGGTCATCATGACCGTCCTGCACGCGGGCGGTAAGTTCGACGAGAACTCGTACAAGGTCTCGGGCGGTCTCCACGGCGTCGGTGTCTCCGTCGTCAACGCGCTCTCCGAGAAGCTCAACCTCGAGATCCACCGTGACGGCAAGGTGCACCGCCAGGACTACTCGCGCGGCGACGCGGTGAGCGAGCTCAAGCTCGTCGGCACCACCGACCGCAAGGGCACCATCATCAAGTTCAAGCCCGACGCGCAGATCTTCAAGATCACCGAGTTCAGCTACGACATCCTCGCGAACCGCCTGCGCGAGCTCGCGTTCCTGAACAAGGGCGTCAGCATCAAGTTCGCCGACGAGCGCACCAACAAGGCGGAGCACTTCAAGTACGACGGCGGCATCGTCAGCTTCGTCGAGTTCTTGAACACCAACAAGACGACGCTGCACCCCAAGCCCATCTACGTCACTGGCGACGAAGGCAAGATCAGCGTCGAGCTCGCGATCCAGTGGAACGACACCTACTCCGAGCAGATGTTCCCGTACACCAACAACATCCCCAACGCGGACGGCGGCACGCACCTCGCTGGTCTTCGCGCTGCGCTAACGCGGACACTGATCGCGTACGCGACGCAGAACGACATGCTCAAGAACAAGGTCGAGCTCAACGGCGACGACATGCGCGAGGGTCTCGTCGGCGTCTTGAACGTCAAGATGCCCGACCCGAAGTTCAGCTCGCAAACCAAGGACAAGCTGGTCTCGAGCGAGATCAAGACCATCGTCGAGAAGATCGTCAACGACCGCCTGCAGGTCTTCCTCGACGAGAACACCGACGCCGCCAAGCACATCATCAGCAAGGCCATCGAGGCGTCGAAGGCGCGCGAGGCCGCTCGCAAGGCGCGTGAAGCCACCCGCCGCAAAGGCGCGCTCGACTCCGCGAACCTCCCCGGCAAGCTCGCCGACTGCCAAGAGAAGGACCCGGCGCTCTCCGAGCTCTACATCGTCGAGGGTGACTCGGCAGGCGGCTCGGCCAAGCAGGGCCGCTCGCGCAAGAACCAAGCGGTGCTGCCGCTGCGCGGTAAGATCTTGAACGTCGAGCGCGCCCGCTTCGACCGCATGCTGACGAGCGAAGCCATCCTCACGCTCATCACCGCGATGGGCACCGGCATCGGCGCCGACGAGTTCGACATCGCGAAGCTCCGCTACCACAAGATCGTCATCATGAGCGTCGATGCGGCCGAGCACGTCATGGTCCGCAAGCACGGCCAGGCGCGCCTCGTCGCCATTGGCGAGTTCATCGACGGTATCCTGGGTGCGGCCACGGGCGGCGTCGACAAGCGCTCCGGCCACGACTTGGGCGAGGTCCTGTGCTTCGACGTGAGCAGCCAGGCCATCCGCTATCGCGCCATCAAGGCGGTGATCCGCCATCCGCTCGACGAGAAGCTCTACGAGGTGACGGTAAGCCACGGCCGCAGCGTGCGGGTCACGGCGAGCCACAGCGTCTTCGTCCGCGATGGCGAAAAGGTCGCGTTGAAGCGCGGCGACGCGCTGCGCATGGGTGACGCGCTGGTCGTCCCGGCGCGCCTGCCGCTCCCGGCGGGCGAAGAGGGCCGGCTCGATCTGCTCGCGTCTCTCCACGCCGCTCCGAAGCTCGCCTCCGCCACCTGGGTGCGCGGCAGCGCCGTGCGCGACTTCTTCGTCGACCACGGCCGTACGCCCGAGAGCCAAGTGCATCTCCAGTCGCTCGACACCGCCGATCTCAGCTGGCTCGCCGGCCGCGACGACTGCGAGCTCGCCACACAGCGCGACGCCAAGGCTGCCCTGCCGCGCTTCATCGAAAAGAGCGCCGCCTTGGGGACCCTCTTGGGCCTTGCGCAGACCAGCGGCTTCACCGCCGACGCATACGGCCTGCGCTTCGACACCGGCGCGCTCCCCGCCGCCGAGGTCCGCGACGCCCTGATGCGCGTGTTCGCTATTTCGGACCGCATGATCGAGGTCGACGGCACCAGCGTGCGCGCCGGCCACCCGATGCTCACGCCGGCTTGGCAGGCTCTGTTCGCCACGCCGATGGCGGCGTTCAGCGCCGTGCTCGATGCCGGTGACGATGTCCGCCGCGCCTTCGTGCGTGGCTGGCTCGCTGGCGGTGGTGGCATCTTCGATCGCGGCCTCACCCTGCGCGCCCCGTCGCGCGACATCGCGAGCGGCCTCGCCTACGTGCTCTCGGCGCTCGGCATGATGCCCGGCATCATCGAGCGCGCCGCCGAGAAGTGGGAGCTGCGTGTGACGCGCGGCGCCGACCTCCTCGCCTCCGAGGCCATCTGGAAGGACCTCCCCGGTGCGGCTCAGCTCGCGCACGCCGTCCGCTCTGGCGGAGCGAGCGACGACGTCACGATGCTCGCCGGCGATCTCGCCGCCTTGCCGATCGTGAGCATCGAGGAAGTCGCGGCCACCAACGGCAACGTCTACGACTTCAGCGTCGACACCGACGAGAACTTCATCGCCGGCCTGGGCGGTGTCTGCTGCCACAACACCGACGCCGACGTCGACGGCTCGCACATCCGCACGCTGCTGCTCACGTTCTTCTACCGGCACATGCCGGAGATCGTGAAGCGCGGCCACCTCTTCATCGCGCAGCCGCCGCTCTACAAGGTGACCCGCGGCAAGCGCGAGCAGTACTTGAAGGACCAGTCCGCTTTGGACGACTTGCTCCTCGAGCTCGGCACCGAGAAGGTCTCGCTCCTCCCGAGCTCGGCCAATGACGACGCCCGCGTCCAGGGCGGCGATTTCGTCGATCTCTGCCGCCGCCTGCTCGCGTACGAGCTGCTGCTCCAGCGCGTCGACAAGCGCCGCGACATGCGCGTCGTCGACGCCATCCTCAAGGAGACCACGCTCGACGCCGCTGCCCTGAAGAACGGCATCAAGGGTGACGTCCCGCGCATCGAGGCGTACCTGCAGCGCGTCTATCCCGACGCTCTGCCAATGACCGTCGTCGAGGACGAGGACAAGGAGTACGGCGCCAAGCGCTACGTGATCAGCACGCGCCAGCTTGGCTCGACGCGCGAGTCCGTCATCGACACCGCGTTCTTCGAGTCCGCTGACTTCCTCGAGCTCCGCAAGGCCGTCGACGGCTTCGCGCAGGCCGGCAGCGCGCCGTTCATGCTCAGCTACGAAGAGGAGATGGTGGAGTTCCCGCGGCTCGAAGACGTGGTCCACCGCGTGCTCGAAGACGCCAAGAAGGGCCTGACCATCCAGCGCTACAAAGGCCTCGGTGAGATGAACCCGGAGCAGCTCTGGGAGACCACGCTCAACCCGGAGAATCGCTCCTTCCTCGCGGTGCGCATCGAGGATGCGGTCGCGGCCGACCAGATCTTCACGGTCCTGATGGGCGATCAGGTCGAGCCCCGGCGCGACTTCATCGAGCGCTTCGCCCTCGACGTCCGCAACTTGGACGTGTAGCTGCCGCTCGCTCCGCCTGCGGAAGTGAATTCCGGCCCCGCGAGCCCCGTCTTGAGCTCTGGACGCGCCTCTTTCGGAGCTCACGATGCAGCGAACCGCGATTCTCGGCCTCGGCCACTACGTCCCGTCGCGCGTGGTCACGAACCTCGACCTCTCCAAGCGCATGGACACGAGCGACGAGTGGATCCAGCAGCGCACCGGCATCAAGGAGCGGCGGCACGTCGACTTCGAGAAGGAGCCGATGGGCGCGAGCGACCTCGCCGTCCGCGCGGCACGTAACGCTTTAGCGGACGCAGGCGCCGCCGCCAGCGACATCGACTTCATCATCTACGCGACCTTGAGCCCCGACAGAAACTTCCCGGGCGACGGCGTCCTCCTGGGCGCAAAGCTCGACATCCCAGGCGTCCCCGCGCTCGACATCCGCAATCAGTGCTCGGGCTTCCTCTATGGCCTCCAGGTCGCCGACGCCTTCATCAAGGCCGGCATGTACGAGCGCATCCTCCTCGTCGGCAGCGAGGTGCACTCGACCGGCCTCGACTTCACCGACCGCGGCCGCGATGTCGCCGTGATCTTCGGTGATGGCGCGGGCGCCGCCGTTCTTGGCCCCTCCACGAAGGAAGGCCAGGGCGTCCTCGCGGTCTCTCTGCACGCCGACGGCCGCTTCGCCGACGAGCTGCAGCTCCAGTACCCCTCGAGCGCCACCATGCCGCGCATCACCGAGGCCGACATCCGCGCCGGCAAGCACTACCCGGTGATGAACGGCAAGAACGTCTTCAAGCACGCGGTGGTGCGCATGCCCGAGGCGGTCGGCGAGGTCCTCGCGGCCACCGGCCACACCGTGCAAGACCTCGACATGCTCATCCCGCACCAGGCGAACCTGCGCATCAGCGAGATGGTCCAGAAGCGGCTCGAGCTCCCGGACGCCAAGGTGTTCAACAACATCCAGAAGTACGGCAACACCACCGCCGCCTCGATCCCGCTCGCCCTCGACGAAGCGGTCAAGCAGGGCAAGGTGAACCGCGGGGACCTGGTCTGCCTCACCGCGTTTGGTGCTGGCTTTACCTGGGGCAGCGTGCTGCTTCGTTACTAAAGCGGGCCGAAATCAGAAGAAAATCGGCCCATCCAGCTACTGGAGCAGCTGATCGGCGGGATTCGGGCCCGGCAGGTCGATGGGCCCAAAGCGGTCCTCGTAGCGGCGAATGTTCTCCTGGAGGGCCTGGAGCAGGCGTTTGGTGTGCCGGGCGCTCGAGATGATGCGCGCGCGGACTTTCGCCTTGGGCTGCTGCGGCTGTAAGTACATGACGTCAATCGTGAACTCGTTTTCGGTGTGGTTCACGAGGGCGAGATTCACATACAACCCCTGAGCGATGTCATCGTCGAGCTGGATTTGAATCTGCACTTGCTTGCCGCGATTAGCCTCGTCACTCATGACGGAAGAGCCTCCAGATGGGGCGCCACGCATACTTTGGCCGGCGCCGTAAAGCCCAGTATAATTTTGGGAAGCACTCATAAGGTGGTCTCGGTGCGCCGATATCTCGTCGCGGCCCTCGCCCTCAGCCTCTTCGCCGCGTCGACGGCATGTAAAGACGATCCCGCGCCGACCGAGATCGACGTCGAGCTCTTCTCGTCGGTTGCGCATCTCGATCGCATCCATCTGAAGGTGCGCGATCAGTCCGTTGACCGCGATCGCGGATACGCTTGGGCCGAGCTCGATGTCGACAATGTCGGCGACCGCGACCTCACGACCACGCCGGCGTTGGTGCGTCTCACCCAGACCGAGGCGCTCAAGGGCAAGCCCTTCCTCCTCTATGCCACCGGCTTCGTGACCGACGCCGCGAGCGGCGGCATGCGCCTCACCGTCGGTGGCGCCATCACGCTGCAGTACGTCGAGAACACCCGGCAAGTGAAGCGCGTACGCCTGAACGCCGACTTCCTCGCGACCGACCGCGACGGCGACGGCTTCCGCACCTGTGGCAGCTTCGAGCCGCCAACCGACCCGGCCGAGCAGAACGTGCTCGACGAGAGCAAGAACTGCGACTGTAACGACAACAACGACCGCATCAACGGCTTCAACTTCGAGATCTGCGGCGACAACATCGACAACAACTGCACCGGCTGGCCCTACGACGAGAACTGCGCGGACTGCGTCGAGGACCAACCGTGCACGACGCTCCCGCCCGAGCAGTGGGGCCTGGCGGGCGTCGGCGAGTGCACCCTGGGCGTCTTCCGCTGCGTGCCCACCGTGGTGGACGGCGTCGAGGTGCGGCGCTTGCTCGACGTGTGCGAGGGCTCCAAGGGCCCCAAGCCGGAGGGGACCGAGGCCAACGGCCGCGACGACAACTGCAACGGCGTCGTTGACGAGCTCACACCCTGCCTGCCGGGCACCTTGCCGCGTGCCTGCTATAACGGATTCATCGATCTCGAGGCGACCTCGGAGCTCCACGGCGCCAAGGGCGAGTGCAAGCCCGGCAGCCAGAGATGCGTGAACGGTGTCTGGGAAAATCAGTGCGACGGCCAGAAGCTGCCGCAGCGCCCGCCGCGCGACAACAACGAGCAAGAGCGCGCCGACCCGAGCTTCTGGTCGGGCATCGGCTTCTTCGAGCTCGCCATCCCGACGCGCGGCCTCGATCAGTGCGACGGCTTGGACAACGACTGCGACGGCTTCTTCGACGAGGAGCCGAACTTCGACGTCGACCGCGACGGCTACACCTACTGCGGCACCGGTGATTCGCCTCCCGAGGTTCCGCGGCAGCACACCGTGGGCGGTGAGTTCGCGCACCTCGAGGACTGCAACGACAACGATCCCAACGTGCACCCCGGCGCCGTCGAGCGCTGTGATGACGGCATCGACAACGACTGCTCCTGCGACCACGGCCCCAGCATCACCGGTGATCCAACGCAGTCGGTGAGCGGCAGGAACTGCTTCAACGCCGACACCTACCTCGATTGCTCGCGCCGCGAGGGCCGCGCCAACACCGACCCTGGAGCCTGTGATCCGACGGGTGGCGGCACCGTCTACTACGCCCAGTTCGCCAGCAACCCCAGCGCGCCCTTCCGCCTGTACGGGTGTTTCCCGTGCCGCGCGAGCTACGGCTACACCTGCGGCAACGACGGCGTTACCTGCGCCAATCAGGCCGAAGGTTGCTGCGTCGAGAACGCTTGTCCATCGAACGCGCTCATCGACGCGACGGACGCGAGCCACGCCCCTGTCATCTACCGCCCCTACTGCGCGGAGCCGGTGGCCGGCACGTGCACTTGCGGCGTGCCCCCCGCGTGGCAGCAGGTGGCACCGCACACCGAAGCGAGCGCTGGCGGCATCAGGCTCGACGACCGCGAAGACTGCGGCGCGATCGATTGCACGTCGTACTATCTGGGCGTCGATTCGAGCGACGGCCGCTGCTATCGCCGCAGCACCATCCCAGCCGACCAAGCGTTCTGCATGGGTAAGCCGCTGTGCGCTGCGGGTGACACCTCACCGACGTGCTGCAACGGCGAGACCGGCGCCAATTGTTGCGAAGGCCCCGGGGACCGCTGCAACACCTGGGAGGGCCGCGGCGCCGAGGCCTCGTCCACGCGTCCCACCTGTCAGCAAGTCGCGGTGGGGACCTGTGTCGGCCAAAACGGACCAACGTACCAGTTCATCCCCGTCAACACCGATCCATTCAACGATTGCGCGGGCAGCATCATGTGCGACGGCGCAGGCGGCTGTTTGAAGGCCGCGGGTGAGACTTGCGCCAGCTCAGCTCAATGCAACATGGGACTGTCATGTGTCGACGGCGTGTGCTGCGGCGCCTCGGCGTGCGGCACCTGCCAGGCATGTAACGTCCCGGGCAGCCTCGGCACTTGCACGCCGATCAGCGGTCTCACCGACGATACGTGCAATAGTGAGTGCACGTATTGCGACAACGGCACCTGCGTGACCCGCCCCAACGGCGCCACGGACGAGTGCGGCACCTGCGGCCAGTGCAACGGCGGCCCCGGCAGCTGCGTCGGTCACTCGAACAACGAGGGTAAGAACTGCAACGGGCCGTGCACGCACTGCTCGAGCGGCTCGTGCGTGGCGTGGCCGAACCACGACACCACCGAGTGTGGCAACTGCCAGGAATGCAACGGCGGCGGCGGCGCCTGTCAGAACGTGCCGAACAGCGACAACGGCGGCAAAGGCTGCATCGGGCCGTGCAATACCTGCACGAATGGTGTGTGCGTCAATCGTCTCGAAGGCGACACCACCGAGTGCGCGACGTGCCAGGCGTGTCAGGGCGGCGCTTGCGTCGGGCAGACTGCCAACACCGGCAAGAACTGCGCGAACGACTGTAGCTCATGCGTGGCTGGCTCGTGCCTTACGCGCGGCGCGGACTCCAACGTCGAGTGCGGGCCTTGTCAGCGATGTGACGGCAGCAACGTCAACTGCCAAGCCGTAGACGCCAACGAAGGGCCCAGCTGTAACGGACCATGCTCTCGGTGCACGAGCGGCTCGTGCGTTGGTCGCGCGCAATTCGACTTCAACGAGTGCGCGGCCCCTGCGTGCTCATCCTGCAATGCCCCGTTTGGATCCTGCACTGTCCCGAGCGGCGCGATCAGCGCGGGCGCGCAGTGCGGTGGCACCAACGAGTACTGCTGTGATGGTATCTGCAACCAACCCGGCGGCGATCTGGGCACGTCCTGCGGCAGCGGCGCTTGCATGGGCTTCTGGACGTGCTCGGGTACCGGGGCGGTGTGCTCGACCTTCGGCCAGCACTGCGATTCGTGCAGCGGCGACACCGTGCAAGAGCGCATCTGTGACGCGACGGGCACCTGCGGCGGCACACCGACGAACACGACCGGCTGCGCGGTGTGCACGCGCTGCGACGTGAGCGGTGGTCTCGGGTCGTGCGTGAACCGCGGCTACCTCGAGGACGATAACGACAATCCCAACACGTGCAACGGCAACAACACTTGCAATGGTGGCGGCAACTGCTTGCGCGAGAACGGCCAGAATTGCTCGAGCAGTGGCCAATGCGCGAGCAATTGTTGCGATGATAACGGCACGGGCGGCTGCAGTGGCAACGGCGTCTGTCGGTGAAGCATGCGCTGGTGCTCGTCGTGCTCGGAGTGGCGGCGTGTGCTTCAGCGGACACGCCCGCCCCGCGGAGTGACGGCCAGACGCAAGCCACTCGTGAGCCGGACCGCCCGCCCCCGCCGAAGGTCTCCGGAGCCGGACAGCAGCAAACCGCGAGCGACGCGGGTGCCGACCCGAAAGCCGTGGCCGAAGCGCGCTCCCTGCTCAAGCAAGGCGTCGCCGCCTATCACGTAGGCGCCTACGACGAAGCCGAGAATCTGCTGAAGCGGTCAATCACCATCTACCCGTTCCTCGCGCCGGCCAACCTCGCTTTGGGCAAGGTCTTTCTGCTGAAGGGCGCGGCGAGCCGCGACGAGTCGCTCATCGAGAGCGCGCGGCTCATGTTCGACATGGCGCACACCATCGACCCGTCCCTGCGCGAGCCGGTGATCATGCTCGAGCTCTTCAAGCCGCGCGGCTCGAATTGACGCGCCCGCCGCGGCGTTAGAAGCCGAGCGTCAGCCCGAACGACATCTTCCAGATGCCGTCGCGTGACAACGACTGCTGATAGCCCGCGTTGAACGAGCCGGTGGCGACGAGGATGCCGACGCCGCCACCCACGACGTTCTCGCTGCCGTCTTGGCCGTTGGCGTCGACGAACGGCTGCCGCGCATAACCGAGTCGGAGCGGAAAGCTCCCGCCGGCCACGTACTCCGCGCCACCGCGCCAGGCCGTCGAGCGCTTCTTGTCCTCGAGATCCCAGTCCGCTTCGGCGGTCACGGTCAAGCTCTCGTCGACGAAGGCGATGCCCGCGCCGATGTCACGCCGCGTGAGCTCGGAGCGCTCGTCGCGGATGAGATTGCGGGCCGACGCGCCGATCTGCAGATGCTCGCTGATGCGCGCCAGGACGCCGACGTCGCCGGCCCAGAGCTGGGGCTTGGTCTCTGGCGCGTCGTGAAGCGTGTAGTGGCCGAAGAAGTGCTTGCCGGAGATGCCGACGGCGAGGCTCTCCGAGAGTTGCACCGCGAAGCCGAGCTGCAAGCGGTGGATGCCGGCGTCACGCGGCCCCGCGTTCGTGTACGTGTAGTTCACGCCGCCGGCGACCGGCCCCGTGGTCGAGTCGACGACGGAGATGTTGTAGCCGTTCGTCGCGTCGCGCTTCGCGTGCATGTACTGCGCGTCGATGTCGTAGCGCTTGCGCAGCGCCATGCCGGCGGGGTTCCAGATGAGCGTCTCGTTGTTGGTGCCGACCGCGCGCTGCGCTCCGCCCATCGCCATGGTGCGCACGTAGGCGGGCGTGTCGGTGACCTGAGCCCGGGCCTCGCGGGCGGCGAGCAGGCTCGAGAGCACCAATGCAACGACGAGGAAACGCATGCCTGACCCACGGCTAACACGTCCAGCGGAAGACCCCAAAGTTTCGGCATTGCCAGGGACTGCGCGGGCGATCTACGACGGCCCCTCATGAACGCTTTCGACGTCCTCAAGGAGCGCGGCTTCGTCCAACAATGCACCGACGAAGGAGCCGTGCGCGCCATGTTCGCCGCCGGCCCCGTCACCGCGTACGTCGGCTACGACCCTACCGCCGACAGCCTTCATGTGGGCCACCTGTTCTCGTTGATGTCGCTGATGCACTTGGCGCGCACCGGCAACAAGCCCATCGTCCTCATGGGCGGCGGCACCGCGATGGTCGGCGACCCGTCGGGCAAGAGCGAGATGCGCCAAATGCTCACCCGCGAGACCATCCTCGGGAACATCGAGCGCATCAAAGGCCAGGTCACCAAGCTCTTCGGGCTCGCCGGGGCGGGCACGGCGGCAAGTGGCTCCGTGATCGTCGAGAACAACGACAGCTGGCTGCTCGAGCTGCGCTACATCGACTTCTTGCGTGACATCGGCCGTCACTTCTCGGTCAACCGCATGCTGTCCGCCGAAGCGTACAAGATCCGCCTCGAGCGCGGCCTGTCGTTCATCGAGTTCAACTATCAGCTGCTCCAGGCCTACGACTTCCACGAGCTGTGCAAGCGCTACGGCTGCACCTTGCAGATGGGCGGGGACGATCAGTGGAGCAACATCCTGGCGGGCGTCGACCTCTGCCGGCGCTTGCTGCAGAAGCAGGTCCAAGGCCTCACCAGCCCGCTGCTCATGACCGCCGCGGGCGAGAAGATGGGCAAGACCGCCGCCGGCGCCGTCTGGCTCGACCCCGAGAAGCTCTCGCCCTACGACTACTACCAGTACTGGGTGAACACCGACGACCGCGACGTCGCGCGCATGCTCGGCTTCTTCACCTTCCTGCCGATGAACGAGGTGCGCGCCGTGGACGCGCTCGAGGGGCGTGATCTCAACGCCGCCAAGGCGATCCTCGCGTACGAGGCCACGCGCATCGTCCACGGTGACGCCCATGCCGCGACCGCGCACACGTCCGCTCAAGCGGCCTTCGGGGGCCGCGAGCTGCCGGCTGGGATCTTGCCCTCGTCGTCGGTGCCGCGCGTGGCGTCCGCTACGGCGGAGTCGATGCCCACGGCCAAGGTGACGCGCGCCGAGCTCGGCGCGGGCCTCTCGCTCATCGACCTGCTTCGCCGCACCGAAATCGCGGACTCGAACGGCAACGCCCGCCGCCTCATCCAGCAGGGCGGCGTGCGCATCGGCGAGACCAAGATCGACGACGAGAAAAAGCTCGTCACCGAGGCCGACTTCGCCGACGGCGTCATGCTCCTCAAGGCCGGAAAAAAGAAGATATTCCGCGTGGTTATCGAGTAGTCCGTAGGGGCCGACAAAATCGCCAGGCGCGCCTCATCGTCATCTGACGAATGCGAGCCACGCGGCTATACTCCCTCCACTGATGTCGGCTGCCACACGCAAGAGGCACCGCTGGAGATAGGCACGCAGGGAGATAGCGCAGCACGCGCGCACCCGTCGTCAACACGGGTGAGGGGAGGCTTTTCGATGCGCAGGGTCGGTCACCTGCTCGCGGTCACCGCGCTCCTGGGCACGGCGACTCCGGCGCTCGCGCAACGTCGTGAAGGCAACGCCGAGACCACGACGGCCGCGGTCGCGTTGCCGTCGGCCAACCCCGGCGCGATGCAGCTCTCCGAGATGGACAGCAAGGCTCCCCCTGGTGGCGAGCCCACCACGGACCTCGGCCTGGTCGAGCAAGCGCTCCCGCGCCTCGAGTCGTCGATCATCGCGCAGTGCGCGGACCGCGCCCACAAGTCCAAGTGGGAGACGGACAATCCAAAGTTCGAAAAGTGTGTGTGCCCGCAGGTCGCCAAGTGGCGTCTTCCGAAGGTGAGCCACGAACTGCGCGTCCAGCGCGCGCTCTCGAAGGGCAAGAACGGCTACTCCTTCACCAGCGATAGCGACGGCCGCGCCCGTGATTGCCGGGTCTGGTCGGGTGTATCGGCGCCGAACGACGACAGCGTGGCTTGGCGGGCAGCCGCCGCGCAAAAGCCGGAGAGAAAACGCCAGTGAGACACAAGACCATCCAACGTTCCTCGTCGTCGGTTGCCCCCCGTGCCGCCGCCAATGATCTGGTGCTCCGCGGCCGCTTGCCGAACGGCCTCACGGTCGTGCTCTGTCCGCGGGCTCACCTGTCGCAGACCTACACCTCGCTGTTCTTCGGCGTCGGCTCGCGTCACGAGACCGCGCAGACCAACGGCATCTCGCACATGCTCGAGCACATGCTCTTCCGCGGCACGAAGAGCTACGCCGACGCCACCGCGCTGAACGCCGCGGCCGAAGGGTTCGGTGGCTTCTTGGAGGGCGCGACCTACCGCGATCACATGATCTTCGCGACGGTCTCGCACCCGAGCAATGTCGGCGATAGCGTACGCATCCTGGGCGAGCTGGCGCAGACTCCACGCTACCGCGCCATGGAGGTCGAGCGCGGCATTCTGCGCGAAGAGATCCTCGAGACCTTGGATGCCTCGGGCCGCGTCGTCGATCTCGACAACATCTCGCACGCCGCGGTGTTCGGAAAGCACGGCTTGTCGCTGCCCATCGAGGGCACCTTGGCGAACCTCGAGCGCTTTGGCCGTCAGGATCTCGAGCTGCATCGCTCGCGCTTCCTGGTCGCGCAGAACGCGGTGCTGGCGGTCGCGGGGCCGTTCGACATCGACGCCGTGCAGCGTGAAGCCGAGCGCTCGTTCGGCACGCTCGCGCCAGGGGCGATCCCGCGCGACGCGGCGCCGGTGATCGAAGACGGCGAGCCGGCTCTACGCTACGTGCGCGACACCGCCTCGCAGGTCGACATCCGCCTGAGCTTCCGCGCCCCGCCGGTGAACGACCCGGAGTATCCGGCGCTCATCATGCTGGCGCGTGTTTTAGCGGACGGACTCGCCTCGCGCATGCACGCCGAGCTCGTCGACCGCAAAGGCCTCGCGTACGTCTTGCACGCGGGGCTCACCACCTACACCGACTGCGGCTTGTTCGAGTTCGACGTTGCCGTAGCGCCCGACCGCGCCGCCGAGGTGGTGAAGACCATCCTCGCCTTCACCCAGTCCGCTGGCCGTCTCCGCTATCGCGACGACGAGCTCGACCGCGCCCGCCGCCGCTACCGCTACGGCATGGAGTTCATGCGCGACTCGGCGGTGGAGCTCGCGAGCTGGCACGGCCGCTCCGCGCTGTTCGGCATCGAGGACGCCATGCAGAGCTTGGGGGCGCAGATCGAAGCGGTCACCGGTGACGAGATCCGTGCCGCCGCCCGCCGCATCTTCCAGCGCCACGGCATGGTGCTGACGGCGGTCGGGGAGCTGGCGCGCGGGGAGTGGTCGCGCGTGAAGGACGCGGTCGATCACTTCGGGGTCTGACTGGGGCTCAGAGCCGCGCGAACAGGTCCGAGAGCAGGCGCTCGGCCCTGTCGGCTTCGATCTTGAACGGCAGCGTGAGCAGGAGCAGCCCGAACACGAGCATCATGAGGGGGAGGGCGAACATCAAGGGATGCCTCTCCGCGTGGGTTACCACGCCGAGGAGCGCCGTGAGCACTCCACAGCACCAGAACACCATGAAGGCCGCGACCACGTAGTGGAGCCGCATCACGACGTTGACTTCGCACCCCGAGCCAGCGGGCCGAAGAGAGCCGATGATGACCGGCAGGAAGCTGTTCCTGTTGTGAATCTGGCGCCAGATCACGAAGTCGTGTGCGCTGATGCGGCCGCGAAACGGCTCCGGTGTGCGCCGTGGAAAGAAGCCCTGGGGGTTGCTGATCCGCGTCTTCAACGTCGACGCGACCACGTCGGGAGGCGAGGCGACGACGAAGCGCAAGGTTCTGTAGGGGATCAGCTGGCGCATGGCTCAAGGCCTCGCGAAGAGCTCGGTGAGCAGCCGCTCGGCCCGGTCGGCCTCCGACTTGAACGTCAGCAGGAGCAGGAACACGGCGAGCAGAAGGACCGCCATGATCAAGAGCGCCGGGCCAGGGCTCGTGTCCGTGAACACCAGCTTGCGGATCGCGTCGGCAAGGAGTCCGCCAAAAAAGACCACCATGAACAAGGCCACGAAGTGATTGAGCCGCATCACGACTCCCACCTCGCTCCCGGCCGGAGTCGGCGCGATCCGGCCGACGATCACCGGCAAGAAGCTGCTCTTGTAGCGGATCTGATGCTGAATCTTGAACCCCTGTGCATCGACCCGCCCACGAAACGGCTCCCCCGCGTCCCGAGGAAAAAAGACCGACGTGTCGCTGACCCGCTCCCTCAACCTCGACACCACGTCATCGGGCGCCGCCGGTACGACGAACCGCAGGGCCCTATAGGGGATTAGCCGACGCATGCCCGACGATTCTACCGCGGGCGCCCGGGCGCGCCACTCACCGTGTCTGTCTCGGAGTGACGACCATCAACCATCGTCGCCTGGGCGATAGTTGTAGATCCACGTCTCCGAGAGGGGCTGCGTGCCGCTCTTCAGGAACATGCGGATGTCGATGGGGTCGTTGCCCGGGTCTTTCAGGTCGAACTCCGCGCGCCAGCGTTTGCCGTTCGCGGAGCGCACCGCGCGGGGGCGCTCGACCGTGCCCTTCGGTGAGGTGACGACGGGGATGACGGTTGCGTCCGCCGGGAGCTTCTCGAGGTTTGCGCCTTCGAACTCGACGGCGAAGCGGCGGGTCGTCGGCACGGGCGGACTGCCGCCCCAACCGACGCGCGTGCTGTAGACCTCGGCGACGGGGGGGCGCTTCGGCTGGTTCGCCGACCAGTGGAGCTTGTACGCCAAAGCGAACTTGGCGCCGGCTTTCACCGGAGCGGCTGGCTGCCAAAAGGCGACGGTGTTGTCGTTGACGTCGGCGGCGGTGGCGAGCTCGAGGAGGACGACCTTGCCCTTGTCGAAGCCCTTGATCGGCTCGACCCAGAGGTCCGGGCGGATCTCGTAGCGGAACGCCTCGTCGAGGTAGTGATCGGCGTCGCGGTCACGCTGGAGCAGACCAAAGCCCCTCGGCTTGTCGGCGTCGAAGGCGCTGATCACGGTGAGTTTGGGGTTCTGCAGTGGCCGCGCCACTTGTTCACCGCCCGCGGAGTGCACCACCAGCACGTCGCTATCGTGGACCTCGGGGTGCCAGTCGGTCGCGTAGCGGCGGTCGCGCTCGCCGTACCAGTACATCGAGGTGAGCGGGGCCAAGCCCAAGCGGCGCACGTCCTTGCGCATGAAGAAATTCGCGTCGACGTCCATGACGGCGTCCTTGTCGACATGAACGTCATAGCGGATGACGCCAACCACCGACGGGCCCTCGACCCAGCAGATGATGCGTAGATCTTGGCCGCGCCGCTCGAACCAAACGTCGGTGTAGCGCGCGTGCTCCTCGTCCTTGTAGCCGCTGTCGATGGCGATGGCGCGGGCCGAGATGCCGTATTGATCGAACGGCGTCGCGGAGCGGAAGTAGGAGGCGCCCAGGTAGGCCAGCCAGTCGGTGTCCTTGTCGTGCGCGTTCATGACGCGGAAGCCGGCGAAGCCCAGGTCTTCGGGGAGCGTCTTCGCGAGGCGCGTGGCGCCGTAGTCGTACATGGCGGTGTCGTAGAGGATCTCGCGTGACTGTCCGCTTTCGAGGACATGCATGCGGACCTTCTCGCGGAAGTACGTGTTGCGGTGGAAGAACTCGATCTTCGGCGCGCCCTCGACGTCACGCCACAGAGCCCCGTCGTGGTCGAAGATGATGCGGTTCGCGACCTCGCCGGTGAGCTCGGCGAGCACGTCGGCGTTGGGCTCGGCGGGCTTCACGTACGCCTTCTTGCTCGCCTGCTGCGCCTTGCTGACGAGGGCGGCGTAGTCGAAGGGCTGTTTCGGGCCGAGCTTGGTGGCGCTCGCTGGAGCGGCGACCAAGAGGAGAATGGCTGCAACTACCGGTGACTTCACTCGCGCAGAGTGGTTCGTGACGCGGCCGATTGCAAAGGGATTCCGCTGAAGAAAAAGAGAATGCGCGGCGCCACCTCGGTCAAAGGGCGCCGCGCATCTGACCCGTCACGAGGACGGACCAACTTTTAATCGATCACGTAGCCAGGCTCGCACGTGCCACGGCACACCGCGACGCAGTTCGCGCCGTTGGGTGCGTCACAGGGCAAGCACTCGCCGTGCTCGGTGGTGCACTTCCAGTCGCGCGGGCAATCGTCGCTCGAGTAGCAGCCCTTCGGCACGCAGGTGCCGCAGCAGTTGCCGGGCGTGATGACGCGCTCGGTGCCTGGCGGGCAGCCGGCGAACGACGCGCACATGACGTCGTCACAGGTCACGGGCGGGCAGCTGTAGCCGCAGCAGCTGTTCGGATCACGGCGCGGCTCCTGAGCGTCCTCGCAGACCGGGTAGATGGCGGGGCAGGCGATGTCTTTGCAGACGTCGTCGTCGGGCGGATTGCAGCTCGAGTAGATGACCGCGCCGTTGATGTAGGCGCAGACCACGCAGTCCGGTTCGGGGAGCGTGATGATCTGGCAGGCCACCGAGGTGTCGCCGCAGCGCTCGATGCCGTTGCCGCTCGCGTCTTCGCAGCGCTCGCAGCTCTTGCCGGTCTGGGTGTCGATGGTGATGACCAGCGTCTTGCAGCCGCCCGGGTTGGGCAGGGTCTCGCAGTTCCCTTCCTTGTCACAGTACGAGAGATTTCCGTCGGACTCGCGCGCCGTCATCCGCAAAGTCTCCTTCTCGCCCCCTCCCGCCGGCGGATCTTCCCCACCACACGCAACGAATCCACAACACAACGCGACGACCGCAAAACTCAGCTTCGACATGACTATTTCTCCAGGCCCGAGGTATGGTGCAAACACTGTGCACAGAGTAGGCCACTCACCCACATCGACATTTCACGTAGTTACAGGCGCGTTTGTCGCCGCGCGGATGCGCTGTGTATACTCATGTTTACAGCGAATGTTCCCGGTCGCTCCTTGCCGCAGCGCAGCATACCGAGCGCTCCAGCTGCTTTCTGCGCTCGTCGACGCGGCACTCCGAATGTTCCCGGTCGCTTCTTGCCGCAGTGCAGCACACCGAATGCTCCAGGTGCTTTCCGTGCTCGGCGGTGTAGCGCTCCGAATGTTCCCGGTCGCTTCTCTCCGAAAGCACCAGGCGCTTTCGCTGCCCCCCTGCGCCGTGCTCCGAATGTTCCTGGTCGCTTCTGGAGTCGCTCTCCTCGCCGGCTGTGGGGACGATACGAACGCCGCGCCGCTTGCCTCCGCGACCTGCGGGGCGGGGACGCGTTGTCGGGTGTTGCCGAATGGGGATGGGAACCTCGATGCGCGGGGGAGCACCGACGCCGATGACGATGTGCTCGCCTTCCGTTGGTACGCGGTCGACAGTCAGGCGTACTGCCCGAAGCTGGTCGATTGTCCGTGTGGCTGGAGCAACACGCCGTTTCAGGGGTTCATCCGTGACACCGGCTCGGCGCTGACCACCTTTCGGGCGCCGCCCACGCCGGGGGCCCAGCTCGTCTTCCAGGTCGAAGTGAGCGACGCCGAGGCTACCGCCCGCGCCTGCTCGATTTACATCGTCGACGACCTCTAACCCCGGCTTGCGTCACCGCGCCCCGCGACTATTGTGCCCCCCGTCGTGACCGTCGCAGCGCGTCTACAAGCCGGTGTCCGCATCGCCCTCGAGGATCTGCCCCCCGCGGGGCTCGCCTACGAGCTGGCGCGCGACCCACCCGAGCAACCGCTGCTCATCGTCTGCGCCGACGACGACCGCGCCGAGCGCGTCACCCTCGATCTGCGCGCCTTCGGCATGAAGAACGTCGCCCAGTTCCCCGGCGAGCCGCACACCGCTTTCGAAGACATCAGCGCCGATCCCTCCGCGACCTTCCTGCGCATGGGCGTGCGGCAACGCATCCTCGCGGGTCAGCGTCCGCACGTGATCGTCGCGTCCGCTTCAGCGGTCCAGGGCCGCTGGATGCCCACCGCGAAGTTCTTGGAGGCCTCGCAGACCGTCGCCGTCGACGAGCTGCTCGACCGCGATGCCCTCGCCCGGCGGTTCGTCGCCTGCGGTTATCAGCGCGTCAACATGGTCGAGGACGAGGGCACCTTCGCGGTGCGCGGCGGCATCGTCGATATCTTCCCGCCCGGCCAAGCGCGCCCCGTGCGCCTCGATTTCCTGGGCGATGAGATCACCTCGATCAAGACGTTCGACCCCGAGTCCCAGCGCACCTTCGAGACCTTGCGCGAGCTCACGATCCACCCGATCCGCGACGTCGTCTACGACGACGCAACCGTAGCACACGCGACCGCCCGCCTCCGCGCCCTCGGCGACGAGCAGCAGCTCCCGACCCGCCGCGTGCGCGCGACCGTCGACGACATCAGCCAGCGCACCTACTTCTACGGCATCGAAGCGCTCTGGCCCGCCTTCTACGAGAGCACCGAGCGTTGCTACGACGCCCTCCGTGATGGCGCCACCGTCGTGCTCGACGGACCCGAAGCCATCGAGGAGGCCCTGGGCGCGCGCTCCGAGCACGCCATCCGCGATCGCGGCCGCGCCATCGAGAAGCATCGCTTCGCGCTCGGGCTCGACGAGCACATGGTCCCCGCCGATCAGCTCGTGAAGCACCTCCTCGCCGACGCCCGCGTCACCGCGGTCCGCTTGGTGCTCGACAAGACCTTCGAGAGCTACGAGCCAGGCCTACGCAGCTGGGATGAGCTGGCCCGCGAGATTGCCTCGCGGCGCAAAGACGCGAGCCGCGGCGAAATCTTGGACCCGCTGATCACCGAGCTCGCGAAGCTCACCACCGACCGCTATAGCGTCTTCATCGTCGCCCAGAGCCGCGGCCACGCCGAGCGCCTGCGCGAGCTGTTGCGCGCCCGCAAGGTCGACCTACCGCTGCTCGAGTCCCTCCCTCCCGCCCGCGACGTCGGCGGCCGCGCCAAGCACAAGGTCGCCGTCTGCGTCGCGCCGCTCGGCACCGGTCTCCTCGACCCCAACCGCAAAGTCGCGATCCTCGCCGACACCGAGCTGCTCGGCGCCGAGCCCACCCGCCTGCGCAAGAAGCGCCGCAAAGCCCCGCAAGGCCTCACGACTCTCCGCGATCTCGCCGACGGCGATCTGGTCATCCACACCGACCACGGCATCGGCAAATACCTCGGCCTCTCGCGCCTCATCTTGAACGGCGTCGACGGCGACTACGTGCAGCTCGAGTACGAGGGCGGCGACAAGCTCTACGTCCCCACCTACCGCTTGAGCGTCCTGCAGCGCTTCCGCGGCGAGAAGGACACGAAGCTCGACAAGCTCGGCGGCTCACGCTGGGCGAGAGCCAAGCAGCGCGTCCGCGAAGCCGTGCTCGCCATGGCGCACGACCTCCTCGCGCTCCAGGCCAAGCGCGCTTCCGAGCCCGGCATCAAGATGCCGACGCCCGACGATCACTATCAAGCCTTCGAGGCGACGTTCCCCTACGAGGAGACCGCCGACCAGCAGAAGGCCATCGACGACGTCATCGCGGACCTCACGCGCGGCCGCCCCATGGATCGCTTGATCTGCGGCGACGTCGGCTACGGCAAGACCGAGGTCGCGCTCCGCGGCACGGCGCTCACGGTGTTCAGCGGCTACCAGGTGGCGGTGCTCGTCCCCACCACCGTCCTCGCCGAGCAGCACGGCGAGCGCTTCAAGGAGCGCTTCGCCGGCACCCCCGTCACCATCGAGGTCCTGAGCCGCTTTCGCGGACCCAAGGAGTCGCGTGAGCTCCTCGAGCGCGTGCGCCAAGGCCGCGTCGACATCATCATCGGCACGCACCGCCTCCTCTCCGACGACGTCCAGTTCAAGAAGCTCGGCATGCTCGTGGTCGACGAGGAGCAGCGCTTCGGCGTCAAGCACAAGGAGCGCATCAAGCAGCTGCGCTCGCAGGTCCACGTCCTCACGCTCTCGGCGACGCCCATCCCGCGCACCATGCACATGGCCATGGTCGGCCTGCGCGATCTCTCGCTCATCGCCACGCCTCCCGCGGCGCGCGTCGCCATCCGCACCGAGGTCGCCCGCTACGACGAAGAGCTCATCGCCGAGGCCATCCGCCGCGAGCTCGCCCGTGGCGGCCAGACGTTCATCGTCCACAATCGCGTCCAGTCGATCGCCAAGATGGCGGACACCATCCGCCAGCTCGTCCCCGAAGCGCGCGTCGTCGTGGGCCACGGCCAGATGGCCGCCGACGAGCTCGAGAAGATCATGGTCGACTTCGTGCACCGCGAGTCGAACGTGCTGGTGTGCACCGCCATCATCGAGAGCGGCATCGACATCCCCAGCGCCAACACGATGATCGTCAACCGCGCCGACACCTTCGGTCTCGCGCAGCTCTACCAGCTGCGTGGCCGCATCGGCCGCTCACGCGAGCGCGCTTTCGCGTACTTGCTGCTGCCGCCCGGCGACAATCTCACCAAGGACGCGGTCGAGCGCCTCTCGGTGCTCAAGCGCTTCAGCGAGCTGGGCAGCGGCTTCCAAATCGCCTCGCACGACCTCGACCTGCGCGGCGCCGGTGATCTCTTGGGCGCCGACCAGAGCGGCAACATGGCGGCGGTCGGCTTCGAGCTCTACACCGAGCTGCTCGCTGAAGCGGTCGAGCGCGTCAAAGGCCAGCGCACGCGCGTCGACGTCGAGCCCGACATCAAGGTGCCGGTCACCGCGGTGCTCCCCGAGTCGTACCTGCCCGACCCGATGCTCCGCCTCGAGCTCTACCAGCGCATGGCGAGCGCCCCCACCGACGAAGCCGTGTTCGACGTCTACACCGAGATTGGCGAGCGCTTCGGCGAGCCGCCCGAGGAAGTGGCGCAGCTCGCGGAGGTCATGGTCATCCGCCGCCGTCTCAAGGCTTTGGGCTGCAGCGCCCTGTCCGCCGCGGCGGATGTAGGAGTCGCAAAAATGGGTCTCGCCTTCATCCCCGAGGCGCCTCTGGACCGCGACGACCTCGCCAAGAAGCTGCAACGCGAGCCCGCCCGTTACCGGCTCCTCCCCAGCGGCCGTCTGCAGATCAACGTCGACCTGCCCGCCGGCTCGACCAACGCCGACCTGCTGCGCACCATCCGCCACGAGGTTGGGCTCCTCAAAGCCGCCGGCTGAGTTGCCCTCTGCGATCCATAAGTGCTAGCCAAACCAGCAAGAATGCGACTTCGCAACGCAGCCCAGCTTTTCTGCCTCGTCGCCGTGGCGTGTACGCCGCCGCCTGGTCAGAAGAGTGGCAACGGCCGCTGCTTGCAGCCCGCCGTGCACGACGGGCCCGCGGTCGCCAAGGTTGGCATCACGCCGATCACCCGTGATCAGATCGTCGACGCCATCCGCGCGCAAGGCTCGGCCGCGCCGCGCCGCTACAAGGACGTCGCCGAGGTGAAGAGCTTCGTCGAGGATCAGGTGCGTCTCGAGCTGCTCGCGCAAGCGGCCCTCGAGCGCGGCCTCGATCACGACCCCGAGGTCATCGCCGCCGCCCGCAAGATCATGGTGCGTAAGCTGCTCGAGCGCGACCTCGGCGAGGCGACCTTCAACGAAGAGGGCGTGGTGGTCTCCGAGAGCCAGATGCAGGCGTACTATGACCGCAATCGCGATCAGTACATGCAGCCCGAGATGCGCCGCATCGCGCACATTCAGCTCTCACCCGATGACAAGGGTCAGGCGACCGCCGCGGGCCTCATCGCCGAGCTGGCCACGAAAGCGGACAACAAGGCGCCCTTCAAGACCATGGCGCAGAAGTTTTCGACGGCGACCGACTCGAAGGACCGCGGCGGCGAGCTGCTCTTCAAGACCAAGCAAGAGATGGCCACCGAGTACGGCGTGTCGTTCGCGAACGACGTCTTCGCGCTCGCGACCAACGACATCTCCCCACAACCCGTGCAGAGCACCAAGGGCTGGCACGTGGTCCGCGTCGTGGCGGTGCGTGAGGCGCTGACGCGGCCGCTCGACGAGGTGCGCGACGAGATCCGTGAGAAGCTGCTGAAGAATCAGCGCTCGGTGGCCTTCGACCGGTACCTCTCCGAGCTGCGCACCCGCTATCCTATCGCCATCTACGACGACAAGCTGCCGCTGGTGCTCGAGGGCTTGCAGCGGACCGCCGAAGCGCAGCAGGAGCCCACGCCATGAAGCGTCTCTTGGTGGTCACGAGCATGGTCGCGGCGTTCGCCTGTCACAACGAGAACCGTGAGGAGCGGCGCGAGGTGCTCGCCACGGTATCGGGCTCGCCCATCTACGTCGACGAGCTCGAGCGTGAGCTCAAGCGCTTCCACGGCGGCAGCGACGACGACGAAGCCGGTCTGCCATCGCAGACATCGGACGACGCCCAGAAGCGCGCCATCCTCGACATGCTCATCGACCGCCGCCTCTTGATGCGCGCCGCCGAAGCGGAGAACGTCATCGTGGGCACCGATGAGGTCGAGCGCGCGTACGAGCAGCTGCGTCAGGGTTGGCGCGACGACGAGTTCGACATGCTGCTCACCAAGAAAGACATGACCCCGGCCGAGCTGAAAGCCGAGGTGCGTGAGCTCCTGGTCATTCGCAAGTTCTTCAATGACAACGTCTATGCCCGCGTCGCGGTGACCGACACCGAGATCGAGGGTTACCTCTCGAGGAACCCCGGCATGAACGTCGCGCCGGAGCAGGTCCGGGCCCGTCAGATCATCGTGAAGACCGAAGAGGAGGCCAAGCGTGTCCTCCAGGACCTGAAGAACGGCAAGCCCTTCGAAGAGGTCGCGATGCGCGCCTCCATCAGCCCGGAGGGCAAGAAGGGCGGAGATCTTGGGTTTTTTGCCCATGGCGAGATGCCCAAGGTCATCGACGAGGCCTGCTTCAAGCTGGCCGTGAACCAGGTCAGCCCCGTGGTCCCTAGCGATTATGGCTTCCACGTGTTCAAAGTCATTGAACGCCGGCCGGCGGCGCCGCGTCCTATCGAAAAGGTGCGCGACGAAGTCGAGAGCCTGCTTCGCAAAGAGAAGGAACGCGAGGCTCAAGGCGCGAAAGTGGCCGAGCTGCGTAGCAAGGCGCAAATCGTGGTGCGTGAGGAGCAGTTGTCCCGTGTCATTTAAGTCGTTCATCTTCGTGGTCGCCGCGGTGCTCGCCATCGCGGACAAGGCGCATGCGCAGTACGGTGGCGGTTTTGGCGGACGAGGTGGTGGTGGTTTCGGCGGCATGGGTCCCCGCAACAACAGCCAGTTCCCCGGCATGGACAAGGACAAGGACGACAAGCGTCGCAAGCCGCCACCAAAGATGGCGCCCATGCAGAGAACCACGCCCAAGGGGCCGCGCACCGGCGTCGATCGCATCGCCTGCGTCATCGAAGACGAAGTCATCACCATCCGTGAGCTCGAGAAGAAGGCTCAGCCGTACATGAGCCAGCTCGAGGGCGTGACCGACGCGGACGAGCGCGAGAAGAAGCGCGCCGGCATCTTGAAGCAAGTGCTCAACCTCGAGATCGACGAGCGCATCGTGTCGCACGAGCTCGTCGGCAACAAGGACAAGCTCGGGGTCACCGAGCAAGACGTCGACCGCGCCGTGCAAGAGGTCTTGCGCATGAACAACATCGGCGAGGATCAGCTCCAAGCCGCGTTGTACAGCCAAGGCATGACCTGGTCGGAGTACCGCAAGAAGCTGCGCGACCAGATCGAGCGCGCCCGTCTGGTGCAGTTCAAGGTGCAGGGCCGCGTGCAAGTGAAGGAAGCCGAAGTGCTGCGCCGCTGCGAAGAGCGCGGCCGCATCGGTGACGACAAGAAGGTCTGCGCCATGCACGTGCTGCTGCGCATTCCCGACGGCGCGGGCGCGGCGGAGACCGAGCGCCTGTTCGCTAAAGCGACGCAGCTGCAAGTGGAGCTCGCCCATGGCGCCGACTTCAAGGCGTACGCGAACGAATTCTCCGACGACAAGGCGTCGCCGGACGGCAAGGTGTGCTTTGCCCGCGGCGAGATGGTCGAGGAGTTCGAGAAGGCGACCTTCGCGCTCAAGTCGGGCGAGGTCTCGAGCGTGGTGAAGACGCCGTTCGGCTTCCACATCATCAAGCTTGCCGGCAAGGACGCCGCGGCCGCCGATGACGCCAAGCCCACCTGCGCGGGTGATGCGCTCGCGCCGTTCCGCAACGAGATCTATCAGGAAGAGATGGAGCGCCAGATGAGCGCCTGGATGCAGGAGCTGCGCTCCAAGGCCTTCATCGACGTCCGCATCTGATGAGCGTTTTAGCGGTCACGGTTGGTGACCCCGCGGGCATCGGTCCCGAGGTCACCGAGAAGGCGTTGGCCGCTTTTGGTGACAAGGCACGCGTCATCGTCGTGGGTGCCGAGAATGTCGCGGGCCCCATGGCGGCGCGTTTGCGAGTGGACGCCGAGCTCGTGCCGGCATTTGACGGTCCGCTGGCGCAACCGAGCGCTGCTGGTGGCCAGTCTGCTTTAGCGGCGCTCGACGCGGGCATTGCCCTGTGCAAGTCGGGCCGCGCCGACGCCATCGTCACCGCGCCGATCTCGAAGCACGCCTTGGCGTTGGCCGGCAGCGACGACCGCGGCCACACGGAGATCCTCGCGCGCGCCATGGGCAAGGGTCCGACCGCGATGGCGTTCTTCTCGCCGCAGCTGCGCACCGTGCTCGCGACCGTCCACGTCCCTCTGGCCACGGCAATCGTGCAGCTCAGCACCGAGCGCGTGTTCGAGGTGACCGCGCTGTTCGACGCCGCCCTCCGCGAGCACCTCGGCATCACGGCGCCCCGCCTCGCGCTCGCGGCGCTGAACCCACACGCCGGCGAAGACGGTCTGCTGGGCGACGACGAGGAGCGTGTCTTGAAGCCCGCCGTCACCGCCGCGCGCGCGAAGGGCATCCAGCTCACCGGCCCATATCCCGCCGACACGCTCTTTCGCCGCGCGGTCGACGGCGAGTTCGACGGCGTCGTGGCCCTCTACCACGATCAAGCCCTCATCCCGGTAAAGCTCCTCGGCTTCGGCGACGCGGTCAACGTCACCTTGGGCCTCACCCACCCCCGCACCTCCCCCGACCACGGCACCGCCTACGACATCGCCGGCCAAAACAAAGCCCGCCCCGCCGGCATGCTCTCCGCCCTCGAGCTCGCCCTCACCCTCACGTCCCGCTAGCCCCAGTCGCCGGCACCCAGAGGCGCGCGAGACCCTGTGTGTGCCGCCCCCCGTCGCCCCGCAACCCCTTGAAATCACACGAACAAAGAATGTTCCCGGTCGATCCTGGAGCGCTTCTGGAGTGGCACGCCGCTTGGAAGTAGCGGGCTCAAGGAGCTCCCATGGCCCCCATCAAGCACGCATTCGAAGATCTCGCGCAGTTGTTCGTGGCGACGACCGACGGAGGCAAAGCCGTCCCCATCCCCCTCCCCTCATCGACCGACCTCCCCGATCAGCACACTGGCAGCCCGACACACCCCTCCCGCCGCAAACACCGCCGCTAGCTCCCCTCACCAATCCCCCCGATAAGCCCGCGCCCCCAGCGGGCTTTTTCGTTTCCCCAGAAGCGCC
>JBDHVB010000055.1:0-26191 GCA_039809465.1 Myxococcota bacterium | reverse complement strand
GAGACCCCCGCCACGATGAGCGGCTTCATGCGCTTCTTCGTGTGGATGATGGAGAGCTCGTCGTTCCACTGATTGATGGCGGTGGGCGCGGCCGAGATGATGCCTCCGAGATCGCGGTCGCCTTGCTGCTGCATCTCGCGCGCCATGAGCTGCGGCGGAGTAATGCGTGCTAGCGCCGCGGGGGGCACTGGAGCGCCGCCGGTCTGGCGGATCGCCGCGACCTCCTCGGCGTTGAAGTCGTAGGTCGCGCCCGGCGGCAGGAAGCGGAACTTCACGTGGCCGAGCTCGATGAGATCGCCACGCTTGAGCTCGGTCTGGGCGTACTCCTCGCCGTTGACCAAGGTGCCGTTGGCGCTCTTCAAGTCCATGATGCGGTACGAGCGCTGATTCACCACGATCTTGGCGTGGTGACGCGACACCGACCGGTGATCGATGGGGATGTCGTTCTCGTCGGTGCGGCCGATGACCACTTCGGTCTTGTCGATCTCGTACTCGGCCCCCGCGAACTGCGTGCTGACGCAGATGATCTTGGCCTTTTGCCCTGCGATGCCGGCGGCCTCCGGCTGACCACGCCGGTCGCCTTCCATGCGGATGAGCGCGGTCGGCTCGGGCCTGACCTCTTCGTCGAGCGTGGGGTTGCGGCTCCCGGGTGCTTCGACGTGCATGCCACCGTTGGCGTGACCCAATGGGGCGCCGAGAGGCGGCAAGCCAGGCGATGACGGCGATAGCGGACCACCGTTCATCGCGTTTTCCAGGCGGATATCGGGGCGCGTGACCTCGGCGCCCTCGCCCAGCATGGTGCGCTGCGTGGTCTCTTCGACCCGGCGCTGCAGGCCTTCGCCACGCAGCTCGAGCTGGAAGTCGCCGACCCGGATGGTATCGCCGTCGTGCAGCTCTTGGCGGCCCTTGATGCGGTCGCCGTTGATCCACACGCCGTTATACGAATCGAGATCCTCGGCGAAGATGCCGACGGGCTCACGCACGAAACGGGCGTGACGGCGCGAGACGTTCCGCTCGTTCAAGCGGATGGTGTTGCCCTCTTGGCGGCCGATGCTGATGCCATCACTGACACTCGTAACGTCGAGGGGAACGACGCTACGGCGGCCTTCATCGTCTTCGATGATGAGCTTGAAGCTCGAGTTCTCGCTCACTTAACGGATCCTTAGGATGCGTCGACGCGGAGACAAATTAGTACCACGTCCTTTTCCCATGTTCGAGTCGTCATACATACCCCTACTCACGAGGCCCCCACTCTTTGCGAGCTTGCCGGGACCCGGTATGACGTTCACCTTCTTTTGGGGAGCTCATGGAATCGCACGACATCATCGTCGAGGGTGACGAACAGCGCACTCTCGAAACCTATGGCTTCGATCGCACATCTTTTCAAAGGCTTGCAGCAGATTTAGCCGCTGGCAAGTTCCCCGCGACACGAAACCAGATTCAGGGAAAGCTCGAAAAGCCTAAAGCGGGTGACATCATTGCCTGGCCCGCCGAGGGGACGGCCATCACGCGTGAGGCCGAGAAGCTCGGGCGAGACGCCATTGCCAAGGGCGAGGTGGCGGTTGCCATCCTGAACGGCGGCATGGCCACCCGTTTCGGGGGCATGGTTAAGTGCCTGGTCAAGGTCATCGACGAGCACGCCTTCCTCGACTTGAAGCTCAAGAACATCGTCGACCTGAAGGCCCCCGTGCAGGTCTTCTTGATGAACTCGTTCGCGACCGACACCGATACCCGCGCCTATCTGACCGCGCACGACTACTGCGGCGTGCCGTCCGAGCGGCTGCACCTGGTCGCCCAGCACGTCTCGCTGCGGCTCACCCCCGAGGGCAAGCTGTACCGCGACCCGCACGGCCGGCACTCGCTCTTCGCGCCCGGTCACGGCGACATCTTCGACGTGCTCGCCAACGCGCCGGCGTTCAAGGCGTTCGTGAAGGGCGGCGGCAAGTACGTGCTGGCGAGCAACGTCGACAACCTCGCGGCGACGCTCACGCCGAAGATCGTCGGCCTGCACATCATGAGCAAGAAGACGCTCACCGTCGAGGTCGCGCCCAAGGAGCCGGGCGATCAGGGCGGCGCGCCGGCCTGGGTCGACGGCAAGTTGCAGATCGTCGAGGGCTTTCGCTTCCCGGCGGAGTTCAATCAGGACGACATCCCGGTGTTCAACTGCAACACCTTCATGATCGACGCCGCGCGGGTGCGCGCCGACTATCCGCTCGAGTGGTTCCGCGCCGACAAGAAGGTCGATGGTGGGCAGCCCGTCGTGCAGTTCGAGCGCCTCATGGGCCAGGCGTCCGCTTTCGAAGACGCGCAGTATCTCGCGGTGCCGCGCACCGGGCCCGAGGGCCGTTTCTTGCCGGTCAAGACGCCGGACGATCTGAAGCTGGTGCGTGATCTCGTGAAGGCGCGCCTGTTCTCCGAGGGGTGATTGGCATGCGGTACTCTTTCGCCATCGTCTTGTCCGTTTTCGCGGTGGCGTGCGACCGCCCACGCGACACGGAGCCGGCCGTGCAACCCGATAGCCCGACCGTGGGCTACCGCGACGGCGGAGCGAGCGCCGCGGGCCGGCCGTTGACCGCGGAGGCCGCCGATGCGGATACGGTCGCTGCTCCAGTCCCGCCCTCTCCGGATCAACCTACGGCAGCAGCTGGTGGTGACGGCGATACGGCGCGGCAACAAGCGCAGCCTTCGGGCGGCGACGGCGAGCTCGCGCAGCCGACCGGCACTCCGGCCGCGGTGCCGCAGAGCAACTTGGTGGTGCTCTCGACGGTGGGTCCGAGAGCCACCGAGCTCTCGCATCCCGAGAACGACCCTCCCGCCGCCGAGCCGCGCGCCGAGCTCGATGCCCGCGTCGTCCTCGATGCCGGCATGATGCGCTACGAGCTCACCGCGAGCGCGCCAAAGCCGTGGGTCGTGAAGAGCACGACGCCGTTCAACCTCACGCTGCGTCCGAGCAACGGTGTCCGCTTACGCGACACGATCTTCGACCGCACCGACTTCGTGAATCCCGAAGCACCGGTGAAGCAGATCAACGCCGAGCTCGAAGCCGCGCCAGGCACTTACACCATCGACGCCACCGTCGAGCTCTACGTGTGCTCGGCCGACCTCTGCAAACGCGTGAACGACAAGGTGCGCACCGCGTTCACCATCCCGAAAAGTTGATGCCGCCCAGAAGGTAGGGAATCGCGCGGCTCACGTCCTCGCCCGCGCGGTACTTGCTGGCGAGGTACCACTGCGCCGTGCAGAAGAGCGTCGGCTCGCGAAACTTGCCGGTCTTCTCGGTGCTGAGCTTGTACGCGATGATGGGGCCGAGGCGGTCGGTGGGGAGATTCGACGGATCGGGATCCTCGCCGCCCGCGAACACCCAGTCGGGGTAGATGGCGGTGATGAGGGTGTTGCGGATGCCAACGGTGAGACGGTCGGTCACCAGCATCAAGATGTCGCTGTCGTTCTGGATGACCCAGCCGCGCTTGGGCGTCGCGATGTCCCAGACGAAGTCGTAGTAGACAGTGTCGCCGTTCTTGAGGTTCGCGTGGAGGTACGAGCCGATGGTCTCGGAGCGCACCACGAAGTTGCGGACCTTCGCTTGCAAGAGCAGCGCGATGTTCCACTGGTGGATCCAGGCGGCGTACGAGGGGCGGGTCTCGGCTTCGCTCGGGCGGTAGTCCGCGTTGGGAGACGGGAAGGATTGCAGGCTGTCGAAGGTGCCCCAGTAGTAGATGGGGGTGTAGGACAGCGACAGGCGCATGATGTTGATGGGCTGCGCGGTGATGCCGACGCCGGGGCCGATGGTCGCGGGTGAGGCGAAGAGCGTGGCTTCGGCGCGGACGTAGGTGCCGGCCCAGAGGGGATCGGTCTCGTCGGGGGCGGCGAGGGGTTTGGTGAGGCGGAGTTGGAGTTGCTCGAAGAGGCCGAGCGGGTTGATGCGGGCGCCGGTGGTCGAGGAGTAGGTGGGGACGAGCTCGGCTTTGGCGGGGGGAGTGAGTAGCGCGGTCAGAAGGAAGCCGAGGACCGATAGCCGAGGGCCGATTGCCGAGGGCCGATGGCTGAGGGCCGATTGCCGAGGGCCGATTGCCGGGGGCCGATTGCCGAGGGCCGATGACCGATGGCCGATTGCCGAAGGCCGATTGCCGATTGCCGAGGGCCGATGACCGATTGCCGATAACCGATTGCCGATAACCGAAAGCCGATTGCCGATCTGCATCATCACCCGTCCGCTTTAGCGACTTCCGCTTCGATATCGATGCTATACTCTTCGATCTTCCGATGAATCGTCGAGCGGCTGATGCCGAGGGCCTGGGCCGCGTCGGTCTTGTTGCCGCGGTGCTTCACCAGCTCGTTCACGATGGTGCTGCGCTCGATCTCCGCGAGCGTCCGCGCGTCCCCCATGCCGGTCTTCGCCTTCGAGGTGCTGGGCGGGAAGACGACATCGGCCGTCGTGAGCACGTCCCCCGCGCGCATGAGCACGGCCCGCTGCACGACGTTACGCAGCTCGCGCACGTTGCCAGGCCAGCGGTGATTCACCAGCGCCTTCATCGCCGCGTCGTCGAAGCGGACCTTCTCGCCCTCGGGGACGAGCTGGGTGAGGAAGTGCTGCGCGAGCTCCGGGATGTCGGCGGCGCGCTCGCGCAACGGCGGCAGCGGTAAGCTGAGCACGTGCAAGCGGTGGAATAGATCTTCGCGAAAGCGGTTCGCGGCGACTTCCTCCTCGAGGCGGCGGTTGGTCGCGGCGACGACGCGTACGTCGACCTTGATGTCGTCGTTGCCACCCACGCGGTGCACTTCACCGGTCTCGAGGACGCGTAGGAGCTGCGGCTGCAAGTCGAGCGGCAGCTCACCGATCTCGTCGAGGAAGAGCGTGCCGCCGTGCGCCTGTTCGAAGGCGCCCGCCTTGCGGCCAACCGCGCCGGTGAACGAGCCCTTCTCGTGACCAAACAGCTCGGACTCGACCAGCGTACGTGATAGCGCACCACAGTTCAGCGCGACGAACGGCTTTCCCGCGCGCTTGCCACGCGACGCGATGAGCCGCGCGACGACCTCCTTGCCAGTGCCGGTCTCACCGTGCAGCAACACGGGAGCGTCGTTCGTGGCCATGCGCTCGGCCAGCGTGCGGACGCGCTTCGCGAGCTCGGAGCTCCCCACATAACCACCCGCCGAAGGCGCAGCGTCCGCTGTAGCGGCACTAGTGGCGGGCAGGATCTCGACAGGCAACCGCCCGATCTTCACGGTCGCGGGCGGCATGACCTCCGCGGCTTGGACCTTCAGATCGCCAATGAACACGCCGTTACGGCTGCCCACGTCGTGAACCATGCAGCGGCCGCCGTCGACGGCGATGCGCGCGTGGAAGCTCGAGACGTACGGGTCGGTGAGCACGACGTCGTTGCTCGGATCGGAGCCGATGGTGACACCGCGCTTGCCGATCTCGAGCATGCGCTCCCCGGCCTTGACCACGAAGCCGCCGGTGACGCGACTCTCGGCGTGCAAAGTGCGCGTGCCCTCTCCCACCGCCGCACCGCGATAACGAACGGTGGCAGTCACTGGCCCGAGCTGGATGACATCGCCATCCGCCAGCCGCGCCTCACCGGTCACCCGCTCGCCACCGAGCTTGGTGCCGTTCTTCGACTCGTCGATGAGCACGACCAGCGGTCCGCTACGCCGGAGCACGCACTGCAATGGCTCGACCGCGTCATCGGGGACCGAGAGGTCACAATCCGGGTTTCGGCCAATGCTGAATTCAGGCGTATCGATGCTTCGCCACAAGGTCTCCCGCCCACCAACCGCCAGCATCAAACCGACTTGCATCGGCCTGTCTTAGCGCGAAACCCTGCCCGGACGGAAATCCCAATCGTCAGCTACTTCTTGCAGAGCCCTTTACCCGGCTGCGGCTTCTGCACGCTGCCGCGCAGGGGGATGTTGATGGCGCCGCTCGGATCCTTGGTGAACTGGATCTCCGCGAGCTGCAGCGCCGAGCGCACCTTGTCGTTCTTCGCGAGCCACTCGGGGTCGGCTTTGAGCTGGGCGCACAAGTCGAGCGTCGAGGTGTCGAGCTTTGGCCGCAGCGCCATCTCGCCGCCGAAGCCGAGCGTGAGGTTGCCGCCGCTGTTCTCGAACTTCACGACCTTGGCCTTGCCGTCCTTCAAGTCGAAGACCGCCTTCAGGTTACCCAGGCCCATCTGAGGGACGGTGAAGCCCGCGATGGCGCCAGGCCCGACGCTGCCGCCGCGCAGATCGATCTCGACGTTGCCGGTCGACGCGTTGGGCTGCTCGGCGAGATAGACCGTGCCACTCGCGTCGAGCTTGCCGGCGAGCGAGATGCCCGCGAGCTTGGGGAGGAGCGGCGGCTGCGTGAAGTCGAGATCGTCGATGTCGAAGTCGGCGTCGAGCACCTCGCCGCGCTTCGAGAAGTCGACGCTCACCACGCCGTCACCGAGCTCGAGCTTGGCGTGGACGGCGGTGCGCAGGAGCAGCAGCGGCAAGATCTTGATGCGCGCCGCCACCTTGTCGAAGTCGAGCAGCAGCGGGTCCTTGCCGTCTTGCAGCACGGTGAGCTTGACGTGCGACAGCGACACTCCGCTGAAGCGGTACAGCGACGCGTCACCGAACGAGAAGCTCACCTTCCCCTTCGAGTGGCGCTGTACTTCGTGGGCGATGCGCTGCCCGACCGCCTCCGCCGGGAAGGTCAGATAGAACGACATCAGCAACGCGGCGAAGCCGAACGCCACGTAGGCGAGCGTCGTCAGGAGCTTCTTGTTGTTGACGAGATCCATTACGTCGTCTTGGTCTTGTAGGTCGTGAGCGTCAGCTCGACGTCGACGGTATCGCGCTTGTAAGGCCGGGTGACCTTCAAGCGCCGGGTGATGACGAGCTCCTTCGAGTTGTCGATGAGCTCGAGGAACTTTTGCAAGCGGTCCGCCGACAAGCCGCCGACGCGTAGATCGACGCGCGACTCGACGACACCCTCGGCGTTGGGCTCGCCGTCCTCGGGCTTGAGCTGTCCGATCTCGACGCCGGCCTGGCGCGCGAACTCCTCGACCATCGACACCAGGCGCACGTTCGATTTGCCGAGCTCGCGCATCTTCTCTTCGCGCTCGGTCTTGCGCGCCTTGTATTCACCTTGCAGCTGCAGCACCTGGGTGAGCTGATCGGTCTTCACCTTCACGCGGTTCTCGGCGCGGCTGATGGCGCTCGAGACGAACATGCCGACGAGGGCGAAGATGGTGAGCACCACGGCCGCGGCGCAGCCGAGCACCATGAGCTGCTCGCGCTGAGTGAGGCGGCCAAAGGCTTCGCGCCCGAGGGCGATCTGTTCGCGTAGCTTGTCCATGGCCTACTCCACCTGCGCCGTGGGTGCGCTGCCGGTCTGACCCGGGAGCACGCCGATGGGACACTGCACTTGCACGGCGAGCGTGAACTCGACGCGGCCTTGATCGATCTTCTTCTGGCGCGACACGTCGACGTCCTTCACGCAGCGGTCGAGGCGCAGCTTCGCGGCGACCTCCTCGACTACCTCGAAGCTACCGGCGTCACCCTTGCCGTTGATCTTGTCGTTCTGATCGGCGCGGCCGTCGACGCGCATCTCGAGATCGCTGAACTGCACGTCGATGCCTTCGAGCTCCACCGACATCATCGCCAGCAGCGACGACGCCGAGTACGCGGGCACCACGACACCGTCCGCCGAGCCCGGGGTCTGCTTCATGATCGCCATGACCGCGTTGGGGTCACAGACCTCGCGGCCGACGATCTTCTTGGAGGCTTCGCAGAAGCCCTGGTTGATCTTGCTCTCCTCGGCCGAGATCATGCTGTAGCGGACAATCGAGCCGATGATGGCGCACAGCAGCACCGCGCCGATACCGATGGCCATGCGTGTGAACTCGCCACGATAAACCTGCAGATCGCCGTGATACGCCAAATCACCCCGGCGGAAGTTGAGCGGCACGCCGCGGCCACGCCGCAATAGCGACACCGCGAGCCCCACCGCGACAGCGTACTCGGGTCCGATGACGTTGCCGCCGACCTCGATGGGCGCAAGCCCCGCCACCACGTCGAGCAGCTCGACCGGCAACGACAAGCGCGCCGCCAGCTCGTTCGCCACTCCCGGGAAGCGCGAGCCCTGCCCCGTCAGCAAGATGCGGGTCGGCTGGAGGCTCGCGGGCAAGGCGCGCAGGGTCGTCGCCAGCTCGCGCGCCAGGAGGTTCATGTGGCTGTCCGCTTCAGCGGCGAGTCCCACGCGCAAGGTGCGGGCGAACTGTAGGCCCTTGCGGACCAGCGCGAAGTGCGTGAGGCTGCTGTCGATGCAGACCACCGCGGTGAGCTCGTCGGTGGTGGGTACGAGCTCCGCCAAAGCGGCCGCGGGCAACACGACGGCGCGCGGCTCGAGGCCTACGCCCGCCATCTGATCGATGAGCCCCTGCACGGTCTCCTTGGGCGCGAGCGCCGCGACGGCGTCGGTCCGGTTATCGGCGGCGTGGCCGATGTGCCAGGTGACCGCGGTCTTCTCGAGCTCGTAAGGGACGACGCTCTCGAGCTCGAAGGACACCGCGGCGTCGACCTTGCGTGGGTCCACGAACGGGAAGGTGAGCGCGCGCGTCGAGGCGCTGCGGCCGTCGCTCGAGACCACGACGTTGTCGACGTCCTTCGGCACGTAGTCACGCACGAGCTGCCAGAGACCGGCCGCGTCGGTGTTGGGAGGCACGGCGATGCTCGTCACCATGGTGACCGCCGCTTTGCGGAAGGTCGCCTCGAGCGCCACCAGGCGCACCGTGTCGTTCGAGACGTCTATGGCTACGAGTCGCTGGCCCACGTCATTCCATCCTGAAGTAGTAGTACTGGCCTTCGGTCGCTTGGAGCACGGCTTTGATGGTGCGGGTCACGTTGCCAACCTTGCCTTCGGCGCGCAGGCTGTACCAGGTGGTCCCCGGCCGGTCGGTGAATACCTCGCGGATGCGCTGGACGTCGATGAGGCTGTCGAGGCCCGACGCCGAGATGAGCGAGATGAGCGTTTGCACGTTGAGCTGAGCCATGCCGGGCACCGGCGAGGAGGCGCGCATGTCGGCGATCGAGCGCATGAGGTTACCGACGCCGGTCACGAGCTGCTCGGGCGGGACGGCCATGCGGCGCGCCGCGAGGAGGCCGAAGAGGATGCGCTCGGGCGTCGCGGTGGACAGCTCGATGGCGGTGCCGTCGGTGTAGATGGTCACGTGGTCCTTGAGCACCGAGTAGATGTGGTCGCTCACGCCGTGCACGAGCTGGAGCTCGGCGACCGAGTCGAAGGGCGCGTTCTTCGCGGCGTACGAGTCCTTCAAGTAGGAGTAGCGCCGATCCTCGTCACCGCTGGTACCGGTCTCGCTGCGGTCGCGGTCCACCCAGTCCGCGATGGCGGCAACGAGCTGCTGCGGGTTTTCGGCGTGCGAGCCGCTCTTGTCGTCGTTCGAGAAGTTGTCCTCGAGCCGTGGGTCCGAGAGGAACGACAGGAGCATGGTCTGCACCTGCGCCGACGTGTTGTTGGTGACGTTCGCGAGCATGTTGAGCGAGAGCTTCGAGTGCTCGCTCTTGCTGGTGGCGTTGCACTCGCCGGGGAAGAAGTCCGCGTTCTTGCCGGCCGCCTTCTTGTCGAGGAGCGCGTCCTCGGTGTCGTCGTTCTTCTTCAAGATGGTGTTGAGCAGACCGCAGGTGATCGGCACCGACTCGAGCACCTGGCCGAGCGGCAGCTTGGTGTTGGCGTCACCGGTCAAGGCTTGCAGCATCGACGACATGCCGGCCTCGAGCTGACGGCCTTGGCGCAGCAGCAGCGAGCGCAGGCGCATGGCCGCCATGGCGTTGTACTCGGCTTGCAGCTCGTCGCGCGCGTTGTAGGCGAGCGTCAAGTCGACGGTCGCCGAGTATTGGAACTCGACGATGACCGCCGAGAGCAGCGCCACGGTGATGAGCACCATCATGATGGCAACGCCACGTTCGCTTTCGCGGAGCTTGGTGATCAGTCGGGGCATCGTGTGAACCCCGTGCCGGCGATGAGGATGGCGTTGCGCAGCATGACGCGCGTCTTGGTGACGAAGACCTCGTCCTTACCCTGCGGGTCGACGGCGGTGAGCTTGATCGACACGAACATGGGCATGCGGTCGCGGTAGTCCATGTTGCTGGTGTTCCACTCGTCGATCCAACGGTCTTCTTTCGCGTCGTAGAACTCGAACTCGAGCTTCTTCACGTTGGGGGCGAGCACCTGGGTGACGCCGCCTTCGCGCGGATCGCGGTCGATGCGCGGCTGCGAGCGCCGCATGAGCGCCGTGGTCTTCTTGTTGTCGGGGTCGTCGTCGACGAAGTAGCTGATCTCTTCCTCGTCGGACTCGTTGGCGTCGGCGCGCACCTTGTAGTGCGAGAAGGCGGTGAAATCGAGGCGCATGCCGCCACCCGAGCCCGAGGTCGCGAAGATGGTGCGGGTGCGCGCGTCCTCGCAGTCGCGGTGCAAGGTGACGAACGCCATCTCGATCTCGCGCGACATGCGCAGCATCGCTTGGCGCACCGAGTGGTAGTGCGACGTCACTTGCTCGGCGCGCTCGCGGCCATCCATCGAGCGGCCGACCACGCCGAAGGTGAGCATGCCGATGAGCCCGAGGATGCCCACCGCGATCATGATCTCGAAGAGCGTGAAGCCGCGTGCTCTCATTTGAGGAGCCCGCCTGGCAGCTGATTGGTACCGGTGTTGGTGCCGGTCCCGGTTCCCGTCCCAGTGCCGGTGTTGGTGCCAGGCAACCCCGTGACGCCAGCCTGCACGTTCATGTCTTCACGGGTGACGAGCGTGCGGATCTCGACCTTCTCGCCAGCTCCCTTCGGCCCCGTCCCCGGCATGGTGACGACGAGATCGACCAGGCGCATCGCTTGTCCGATCCCCGTGGCGAGCTGCTCGAGCGGAGCGCCGAGAGCGCTGGTCATGCGGTCGCACGCTCCGGTGTCGCCTCCGCCTTTGCTTGCTTCCTTGTCGGCGCCGAAGCCCTCGCACAACCCTTTGAGGAGAGAGAGGTCGAGCTCGACTTCGCTCACCTTGTACTTCCACTTCACCTTGGCGAAACCTTCGTCGCCGAAGTCACCGTCATCCTCGATTTCGCCCGAGGTGAAGCCTTCGTCGACGAGCTTGCGCTCGATGTCGACCATCTTCGAGCGCGCGAGGAGGGTCGCGATGGTGATGTCGCGCGAGCGGCTGGCGGCGGCCATGGAGGAGGATTGGGAGCTCAGGAGGATGGTGAGGCTCATCGCGAGGATGAGGAGGGCGATGAGGACTTCGAGGAGGGAGAAGCCGAGCTCTGAGGGGCGGGGGCCGATTGCCGGGGGCCGATTGCCGATTGCCGATTGCCGATTGCCGATAGCCGATAGCCGATGGCCGATTGCCGATGACCGATGGCCGATAGCCGATGACCGATGACCGATGGCCGATGACCGATAGCCGATAGCCGATAGCCGATGACCGATGCCCAAGCGCTTCATCACGGCGCCTCCAGGTAGCCATCGGTGATGGTCACTTTCCCGGTGAGGGGCGCCAGGCGCAGGCTGATGACCAGCTTGTAGTCGTCGTTGGTTTGAAGATGGAGGATCGCGTCCTGCGTGTAGCCGTTCGGGAAGAAGTAAATGTAGCCCTCGCCAGCGTCGAGCGGCTTGTCCATTCCTTCGGTCCACAGGCTGAGCAGACGCACGTCGTCGTCCACCAGCATGGTCTTGGCGGCTTCCTTGAAACCGGTGTCGTCGCCTTTCTCGTCGTCGTCGTCATCGCGCTGGGTCGCGCGCGCGCCTCTGCGGCCGCCGGTGCCCAGCACCTTGTCGATGGCGCTCGCCGCGGGTCCGTCCATGGCCGCGAAGCCGGCTTTCATGTCGTCGCCGCCGGTCGAGGCGTTCAGGGTCGAGAAATCGTCCCACGAGAGCGAGCCGCTGTCGGAACCTTGGAGGGCCCGCGTCAGGGTCGAGGTCTCGGGGTCGTACACCAGGAGCTCGGGCGACGCTTCGACGCGGATGGCCTGGCGCGCGGGCTTCGCCGGGTCACCGATGACGAAGGCGAGCCGGTAGATTTGGCCGGAGAGCGCCGCGCTGTCGTAAGCGGCGCGCATCGCCGAGGCGATGACGCCCGACTCCTTGCGCATCGCGGAGCGCGCCGTGTTGCCCGCGGCCATGGCAACGACGGCCATCACCATGGCGACGATCGCCACGACGATGATCATCTCCACGAGCGTGAAGCCACGCCCGGCGTGACGCCCGCTTTGGCGGACGCTATGCGCCGGGCGTCGCGTCATTGCTGCTTCTCGGTCTGGCCGTAGACGATGTCGTCGTTGCCCTGCACGCCGTCCGGACCGTAGCTGTAGAGGTCGAAGCCGCGCGGGTTGTTCTGGCCTGGATAGATGTAGACGAAGTCCTTGCCCCACGGATCCTGCGGGATGCTCGGCATGATGCCCTGCGAGCCGTCCTTCGGCGCGGTGAGCGCCTGCAGACCCTCGGCGGTCGACGGGTACTGCCTATAGCTCAGCTTGTACATGTCGAGGCCGTTGGCGATCTGGTTGAGCTGCGTCACGGTCGTCTTCTTTTGCGCATCGCCGAGCGAGCGGAAGACCGACACGCCGACGACCGCCGTGACCAGACCGATGATCACGACGACGACCATGATCTCGACGAGGGTCATACCGCGCTCGGCTTTGCGGATGACGCGGGCCAACTTCAATTCGGTATTCTCACGCATGACAAAACTCTCCAACCGGCGCTCGGGCCGGTCACTTGGCAAAGGACGCTAGCTGCAGCATCGGTAGCAAAATCGAGAAAACGATGAAGGCGACCACGCCGCCCATGAGCACGATGATCATCGGCTCCATGATGCTCACCATGGCGCGCAGACGCGAATCGACCTGCACTTCGTACGCCTTGGCGACGTTGCCGAGCATCTCCTCGAGGGTGCCCGACTTCTCGCCGATGGCGATCATGTGCGTGACGATCGGCGGGAACTCGCCTGACCGCTTGAGCGGAGCGGCGATGCTGTCGCCTTCCTTGACGGCGTCGCGCGCGGTCTCGATGACCTCGAGGAGCACGCGGTTCTGCAAGACGTTCTTGACGATGTCGAAGGCGGTGAGGAGCGGCACGCCCGAGCCCAGGAGCGTCGAGAGCGTCTTGCTGAAGCGGACGATGGCGACCATGCGGACCAGCGGCCCGAAGAGCGGCGCGCGCAGGATGAACTTGTCCCACTTGGGCCGGCCTTTGCCGCGGTAGTAGCGCGTCATCAAGATGACGATGCCGATGAGCACCGGCAGGATGATGAAGCCGTAGTCGCGCGCCAGCGTGGAGCTGCCGATGAGGATCTGGGTGGGCAGCGGCAAAGCGATCTTCTGCGACTCGAAGATCTTCGAGACGCGCGGGATGACGACCGTGAACAGCATGGCGACGACGCCGACCGCCATCACCAACATGATGAGCGGATAGACCATGCTGCCGATGAGCTTCGAGCGCAGCTCCGCTTGCGACTCGGTGAAGTCGGCGAGACGGGACAAGACGATGTCGAGGGCGCCCGAGGTCTCACCGGCGCGCACCAAGTTGATGTACAGGCCGCTGAAGACGCGCGGGTGGGTCGCGAGCGCGTCACCGATGCCGATACCTTCGTTGACCTTTTGTTTGACGTCGGCCCAGACCGCGCGGAAGTGCTCGCTGTCGAGCTGATCGATGAGCGCGTTCAGGGCGTCGACCAACGGAATGCCGGCGCCGATGAGGGTCGAGAGCTGGCGGGTCGCGACCGCAAGCTCTTGGGTGCTGACGCGCTCCTTGAAGCGCCGGAAGAAGGCGCTGCTCGAGCTGGGAGCCTTGGCGCCCTTCTGGCCAACCTTGTTGCCGGTCTCGCGAAGCTCGGTGACGAAGATGCCTTCGCGGCGGAGCAACGCTTTCACGGCGCGCTCGTTTTCCGCTTCGCGCGTGTTGGACACCGATTTGCCGACGGTGGTGTAACCTTTGTACGCGAAAACGGGCATTGGGGTTAGCGACCTCCGGGGGCGGAGGGCCGAGGGCCGATGACCGAGGGCCGATAGCCGAGGGCCGATAGCCGAGGGCCGATAGCCGAGGGCCGATGACCGATGACCGAGGGCCGATGGCCGATGGCCGATGGCCGATAGCCGTTCATCACAGCGAATCCTCGCCCGTCACCCGCAGAACCTCCGCGGACGACGTCATACCCACCAGCACCTTCCGCGCTCCATCTTCGCGGAGCGTCCGCATGCCTTGCGACATCGCCTTCTTCTTGATGGTGCCGGCGTCGACGTTCTGCAGGATGAGCTGGCGCACCTCATCGGTCGGGAGCATGAGCTCGTAAATGCCGATACGGCTGCGGTACCCCGTGTTGAGGCAGTTCGGGCAGCCCTTGCCGCGCCAGAACTTCGGCCGCTCGCCAACCACGTCGACCGCGAGGCCTAGCTCCTTGACCTCTTCAGCGGACGCCTCGTACGGCTCCTTGCACTGCGGGCACAGCGTGCGCACGAGGCGCTGCGCGAGAATACCGATGACCGACGAGGCCACGAGGAACGGCTCGACGCCCATGTCGACGAGACGGGTGATGGCGCCAGGCGCGTCGTTGGTGTGGATGGTCGAGAGCACCAAGTGGCCCGTCAGAGCGGCCTGGATGGCGATCTCCGCGGTCTCCAGGTCACGGATTTCGCCGACCATGATGACGTCGGGATCGTGACGCAAGAAGGAGCGCAGCCCGCCCGCGAAGGTGAGGTTGATCTTCGGGTTCACCTGCGTCTGCGACACGCCGTCGAGCTGGTATTCGACCGGATCCTCGACGGTGAGGATGTTCAAGTCGGGCGAGTTGATGGACGCTAAAGCGGCGTAGAGCGTCGTCGTCTTACCGGAGCCCGTCGGGCCGGTGACCAGGATGATGCCGTGCGACTTGTTGATGAGCCCGTTCATCGTCGCGTAGTTGTCGGGCGAGAAACCCAAGTCTTGCAGGTTGAGCAAAATCGACGAGCGGTCGAGCAAACGCATGGTGATGCGCTCACCGTACGAGGTGGGTACGGTGGCGACGCGGATGTCGATGTCCTTGCCGGCGATCTTGATGCGGATGCGGCCGTCTTGCGGCAGACGCTTCT
This sequence comes from Myxococcota bacterium, assembly GCA_039809465.1. Classification (GTDB taxonomy): domain Bacteria; phylum Myxococcota; class XYA12-FULL-58-9; order XYA12-FULL-58-9; family JALHOP01; genus JALHOP01. The sequence goes on along the minus strand of JBDHVB010000055.1, from coordinate 11,099 downwards.
CGGCGATGTTCAGACCCGCCTGCACCTTGATGCGGCTGACGATGGGCGCGTGCAGCTTCTTCGGCGGCCGGATCTTCTCGTAGAGGATGCCGTCGATGCGAAAGCGGACGACGATGTCCTTCTCGGTCGGCTCGATGTGAATGTCGGAAGCGTGCTCCTTGACCGACTGCGAGATGAGCGAGTTGACGAGCTTGATGATCGGCGCTTCGTCCTCGGAGTCGAGGAGGTCGACGGCCTCTTCGATGTCGTGCGCGAAGCCTTCGAGCTCGGCTTCCTCGATGTCCTCCATCGCGGCCGTGGCGTGCGCGGTGCCGCGGTCGTAAGCGAAGTTGATGGCCTCGAGGATGGTGTTGGTCGGCGCGAGCTGCACGTCGAGCGGCGCTTGCACGAGCACCGCGAGATCGTCCAGGGCCCCGATGGCGAGCGGGTCCGCCGTAGCGACACGCACCAGGCCGTCGTCCCCGACGCCGAGCGGCACCATCTTGAACTGCTTCGCGAAGTTGATCGGCACCGCGTTGATGAGCTGGTCGGGGATGGCCTTGTGATCGATCTTCTCGATCATGCCGAAGCCGAGCTGCTCCCCCAACGCCTCGAGGAGCTGCTGCTCGGTGATGGTGCGCTGGCCCACGAGGATCTCGCCGAGGCGGCCTCCCCTGTCGCGCTGGGTCTCGAGCGCCTCCGCTAAAACGGTCGCGTCGATGAGCCCGCGGCGCATGAGGATGTCACCAATGCGCGGCGCCTGCGGCGTGAACGCCGGCACCGTCGCTTCTGTGAGCTCGCTCATCGCCATCGATTACTCCTCGATCGCCGGCGACTCGTCGGTACCCGAGTCATCTTGCACCGGCATCGGCACCGTCTTGCGGCGGTCCTCCGGCTCGAGAAGGTTTTCACCACGCGGAATGTTGGGATCTTCGCCAGGCGACACCGTGCCCGGCGAACCTTTCTTGGGCTTCACCAGCGTATCGCCGTCCTGCGTCTGGCCGCTCTCGGCGCGCTCTTTGGCTTTCGCGATCGACTTGGCGAGCCGCGCCAGCGGACCGGTCTTCTTACGGTAGTCGATGTACGCGCGGTACTTCGGCGTCGCTCCGTAGTACTCGGCGGCGAACTCCTCGTACTCGCGCACCTTGCGCTCGAGGATGGCCTGGAAGTCGTCGGCGCTGCGCACGATGTACGGCGTCAAAACAAGGATGAGGTTGATCTTCTGCGTCGAGGTGTTCTTCGTCTTGAAGAGCCAACCCAGGACCGGGATGTCGCCCAGGATCGGGATCTTGTTCTCGCCCTGCGTGGTGTTGTCACGCATCAAGCCGCCGATGACGATGGTCTGCTGATCATCGACGACGACGGTGGTCTTCGCCTGGCGCTTCGAGGTGATGGGCGTCGAGGTCGAAGGATCCGTGCCCGCGACGTCTTCGATGTCCTGATCGATCTCGAGGCGGATGCGGTCGCTCTCGTTGATCTGCGGCGTGACCGTCAGCTTCAAGGTGACGTCGATGCGGTCGACGCTCGAGAACAGCGAGCTCGCACCGCCGAGCGCACCCAGCGCGCCGGCAGCGCTAGTCGTGCCGCCGGTACCACCGAGCCCCGCGACGCCGAGCGCCGGCAGCGAGGTACCACGGCGGAACGGGATCTTGCGGCCGACCTCGATGGACGCCTCTTCGTTGTCCATCGTGAGGATGTGCGGCGTCGACAAGATCTGCACGTTCGACTGCGTCTGCAGCGCCTTGAGCACGATACCGAACGACGGCAGCGTAACCGAGTTGTCGCCGACGGGGATGGTGACCGCTTTACCGACGAGACCCACGATCGAGCCGTTGGCGATCGACAAGAGCGAGGCGGGGTTCGAGAGGTCTGTGAGGGTCGGCGAGATCTGACCGGTGCCGGGGTTCTGGAAGAAGCCGAGCGAGCCCGGGCCACCCACGCCGCCGGGCAAGTCGTCCGCGCCGAAGCGCGTCGGAACGTGCCACTGCGTGCCGTAGTTACCAGTGTTGTCGACGCTGACCTCCATGATGGCCGCTTCGACGTAGACCTGACGCCGCGGGATATCGAGCTGCTCGATGATCCTGCGCAGCGAGCGGAAGTCGCGGCCCGACGCCATGACGAGGAGCGAGTTCGTCGCCTTGTCGGCGGTGATCTTGATGTCACCCTCGAAGAGCGACGCGGTCTCGGAGCCCTGGCGCTGTTGATTGCCGCCTTGCTGCTGGGGTGGCGCGCCCGGCGGGTTACGTCGGCCGCCCTGACCGGGTTGATTACCCGCGCCGGCGTTCGGCTGCCCCTGCGCCAAAGCGGACAGCGTCGAGGAGAGCTCCTCGGCGGAGGCGTTATAGAGATAGTAGACATGAACGCGGCCCTGCTCGATGTCCGACACCGGGATGTCGAGCTTTGCGATCAGGCGGCGAATGGCGTCGAAGCTGCGCTTGTTGGCCTTGATGATGATCTGATTGGTGCGGTCGTCGGGGACGATCTTCGAGATCTGGACGTCGCCGTCGTTGTCCGCTCCGGCGGCCTGCGGCTGGCTACCGTCGGGATTGGGCTGACGCGGCGCACCCGCTGGACGACCACCCGTGGCCGGGGCCCCCTTGGCTTGCACCTCGAAGATCTGGGTGATCTTGTCCGCTACTTCGGTCGCGGTCGCGTACTCGATGTCGACGATCTGCAGCTCGTCCTGGAAGCCCGGGACGTCGAGCGAGTCGATGATGCGGCGCACGCGCGTCAGGTTGCGCGCGTAGTCGCTGATGATGACCGCGTTCGACGGCTGGAACAGCTGGATGTCGCCGTCCTTGCCGATGAGCGACTTGAGCACGTTGTTGAGCTGCGAGCCGTCGACGTAGTTCAGGCGGATCATCACCGTGATCATCTGGTCGACGTTCTGCGGGCAGTTGTCGTCGTCCCCGATGCAGGTCGGGATGGGCGACTTGATGGCTTCCTTCGACTCGACCAGCTTGTAGAACTTACCCGAGCGCACGACGGTGATGCCGTTCGCTTCGAGAGCGGCCAAGAACACCGAGTACGCTTCAGCGGCCGTGATCTGGCCGGGCGAGAGGATGGTGATCTTCTGGCTCTTCACCTTCTCGGGGATGATGAAGTTGCGCTGGGTGAGGTTCGAGATCGCCTTCACCACGTCCATGATGTCGGCCTTCGAGAACTCGAAGTTGAACTTGCCGTTCTTGAGCCGCTCGGCGACGTCGACTTCGGTCTCCTTCTTGGTGGCCTGCGTGCGGGTCGACGGCGGCGTCGGGACCGAGACGGGAGCCGGCGGCGGCGGAAGCGGCTGGGCCACGGGAGGCGGCGCCCCGTCGCCCGAGTCGGTACCAGCGGCGGCATCGGCCGGATCGGGATTCACCACGGGTGGCGCGCGATCACCTGGACGCGGCAGGCCACGCGGCGAGCCGAGGGGCAAGTTACGCGGCAGGTTGCGCGGACGCACCACTTCGTCGGGGTTCTGGGCGAGGATGACAATGGGGAGCAGGAGGGCGAGCAACGTATTACCTCACCAGAAGTTTGCACTGCAGAGTGGTGTCCGCTTGAGCGAACGTGATGGACTTCGAAACGATACGGCGGACCATGACGTCACCACTCGGCGACCTGATGGTCTTGCCGGCGGAGATGACCTGGCTTTGCTCGTTCCAGGCGATGACGGCGAAGGGAGAATCGCCGGTGACGATGGCGCGAACGTCGGGGCAGGACAGAGCGAGAGGCTGGGCTTCGGTGAGCGGGGCTCGGCTATCGGTTATCGGCAATCGGCCATCGGTCATCGGCCCTCGGCTATCGGCCATCGGCTCTCGGCCATCGGTCATCGGCAATCGGCTTTCGGCCACCGGCTCTCGGCCATCGGCTCTCGGCACCGCCGGCATCGCCACGACCTGCACTCCATACCTTCTCGGCAACGCCTGCGGCTCCGCCACCGCGGTGAGCTCATGGGGTCCCTTCACCACCTCGCCGACGACCTTCTTCTCCGGAACAGGCGACAACGACGCCCGCGCCAACCCCACGATGAACGGCATCGCCACGACGACGACGGCGACCGCGACGAAGCGATTCATCGCTGCACCTGGTCGTTCGTGCAGCGGCTCATCGCTGCACCGTGTAATTCATATTCATGTCTTTGCCGCGCCGCTTCAGATCGATCTGGATGCTCTGCGAATCCTTGAGCTTGGCGTAAATCTCCAACGCCTTGTCCGGACTATTCATCTCGTAACCATTGATCTTCGAGATGACGTCACCGTTCTGCAGACCAATCTTCTGGTAGATGCTGTTCGGCTTGATCGAGAAGAGCTTGAAGCCGTTCGCCTTACCGTTCTGGAAGCTCGGAACGATGCGCGCCTGGGTCGCGACCTCGTTCATGTCACCGAGCGCCTTGTCGATCTCCGAGCCCGCGATCGTGTAGTTGCCGTTACCGTTGTCGACGACGCCCTCGCCACCACCCTCGGGAGGCGCGACCGCGGCGGTGATGACCGGCGGCGGCACGTTGCCCTCCGTGGAGCACAGCTCAAAGTGATCGCGGCGGCGGACGACGATTTCGCGATAGCGGATATCGACGAGCGTCGCGTCGTCGGCGATCTGATTGCTGCCGGCGTTGATCGAGTAGACCTCCGGCTCGTGCGTGGTGTTCGAGACCAGCACCGCCACCGACCACTCGGGGTAGTCCGCTGAAACGAGCGTCGCCGAGAGCACCGCCGACACCGTGCAGGGCTTCAAATCCTTGCCGTTGAAGTCCGGGCCGATCTCCTCGCCAGCGCCGCCCTCCGCGGCCTTCGGGTTGAGCTCCTCCCGCTTCACGTTGAAGAGATTGCGGTTGGCGATGGTGGTGAGCGACACCTTGGGGCGCTGCGCGACCGCTGGCCTCGTGCTCTGGGCCGCGGCGACGTCCTCGACCGTCGGCACCACGCGGATGGCGCGGGCCACCACCGCGTTCACGGCGCCGGCCACGAAATACGCGGCGAGGCCGATGAACACGAGGTTCAATCCCCAGCCGTAATCCTTGAGCAGTGCTGCGATGCGGGCGCTAGACATCGTGTTGACAGTGACCTTGCTGGTTCGACAGCAAGAGGCGCGCCATAGCGTGAAGCACCCGTAAACCGCCAGCTTTCAGCGTCTGCCCGCGCGCTTTGACAAATTGGCAAAACGCTCCCCGGAGCGGCCCAATGCCGCTGCCAAGTTGGCGAATTGCGAGCCCATCGACGCGCGGGAAGATATGTCGCGAAAGCCCCGCATTGTGAGTTTTTCATCGATGCGCTATAGCAAATCGGTCGTACTGGAGCCGTCTGCTGAGATTCTTGCTACCCCTGGCCTTCGCTCTCGCATGTCTCGCCGCACCAGCACGCGCCGCGGATGACGCGACCACGGTAGCGGTCGTCGCCCTTCAGCCGAACCCCCTCTTGCTCGGACGGATGCAAGACGTCACCGACTGGGCACCCATCCTCGGCTCTCCTGCCCTCACTCCCCTGGAGCTGCAGGCGCGGCTCGCCGGCATCCCCTCACCGTCGGACATCACGGCGGCGAACCTCAAGGCGTGGGTCGACGAGGCGGCCGTACGCGAATCTCAGTTCGACTCTCAGGGCGCGGCGGAGCTGCACGAGCGCATCTGGAGCGCCTATCGGCGATCGCCGCTGCAACAGACGTCGGCGTCCGAGGTCGTCGCGCGCTCCTCGCACGACACGGCGGCGTGGGCACTCGCCGACGGCAAGACCGGCGTCGCACTCAAGCTGGCCATCGAGAGCCTACGGCGCTTCCCATCGACGCCCCTCGATGCGCGACGTCACCCGCCGCAGGTCGATCAGCTCTTCAAACGCGCGACGCTCGAGCTCCGCAGAGCGCCAACCAGCCTGCTCACCGTTCACATGTCGCGTCCCGGACGTGTCGTCCTTGATGGTGTCACCATCGGTCACGCGACGACCGAGCTCACCAGCCGCGTCCTCGTCGGTGACTACATGATGTGGCTCGAGGGGGACGATGGCCGCTCCCTGTCTCGTCCGATCACCATCCATGGCCCCACCGATGTCATCACGATCGACTTGGAGCTCGAAGAGGCGATCACCTGGTCGCCTGTACCGACACTTCGCTGCGCGGCCGATTGCGACGCCGTGTTGCGGCGACTCGCGCAACGCGCGGGTGTCGATCGCGTGGTCGGCCTCGAGCTGTCTGGAACTGGGCGGGCGCGCGCGACCTATGTCGGCGGTGGCGGCACCGCCGAGCACCGGGACATCGCGGAGCTCTCGACCGTCCTACCCATCGGACTCGATTTCGCGACGCTTGCGCCACCGCCACCCTCGTTCTCACCGCTCCTGCTCTTCCCCGCCGGGATCGGTCAGTTCCAACAGCGCCGCCATGCGGTCGGCGCCGCCTTTGCCGCGACGGAGCTGGGCCTCGCTGTTTGGCATGTCATCGCCATCAGTCGCTATAACGGAACGCGCACAGGCGACATCGACGCCGCGAGCAGCATGCGCTCCTCGGTGAACTTGAGCGCCGGGATCCTCATCGGCGCGGCGGTCGCGGGCATCGGTGAAGCGGTCATCCACCATGTCATCGCGCGGCGGGAGACAGCGGAGTGAGATGCGCCCGCATACTTCTCTCGTCCGCTTTGGCGACATTCGTGGCCGCGTGCTTCATCGGCGCGCCACGCGGGCAGACAGGGCAGGCATGCGGCGACGATCTCGATTGTCGCTCCATCAGCTGTCAGAGCGGCGTGTGTTGCGACTCCGCTTGCTCCGGCACGTGCATGGCGTGCTCGTTCGAGCTCACAGGCGAGCCCAGTGGTCTATGCGCGCCGGTGCGTTCAGGCCTCGACCCCCGCGAGCAATGCGCCGAGACGGCGGTGTGCAACGGCGCGGGCGGCTGCCGCGAGCTCACTGGCGGCGCGTGCGCCATCGACGCCGAATGTCCCACGGGCCACTGCCGCGACGGCGTGTGCTGCTCGGAGTCGTGCGACGATCTCTGCTTCGGCTGTTCGCAATTGCGTACAGGAGAAGCCGATGGCATTTGCCGTATCGCCTTGGCTGGTACCGCTCGTCCCGGCGAGTGCGAGGGGGCAGCCGCGTGCAACGGCGCGGGGGCTTGCTTCGCCAAGCAAGCCAGCGAGGCCTGCGCCGCCGACTACGAGTGCCTCAGTGGCTCGTGCAGAGATGGCGCGTGCTGCTCGGAGCTCTGCGCGGGCACGTGCATGAGCTGCACGGCGCGTACGACGGGACAGCCGGACAGCGTGTGCGCGCCGGTGCTCGACCTCACCGACCCGCTCGACCAATGCTCGGGCGCGACCGCCTGCGATGGTACCGGTGCATGTCACGACGCGCCTACGGGAACGTCGTGCACGGATGCGGGCACGTGCGCTAGTGGAGCCTGCGTGAATGGCGTCTGCTGCGACGCCGCCTGCGATGGCGTGTGCGTCGCTTGCACGGAGGTGTTGACCGGCGAACGCGACGGTCAATGCGCGCCTTTGCCAGCTGGGACCGAAGTCAGTGACGCGTGCGTCGGCGTCCCGGTCTGTGGTGGCGATGGTCATTGCGTCATCGCCACGGAGCAGCGCTCATGCGCCGCGACCACCGACTGCGCGACCGGCATCTGCTGTGACGCCATCTGCCGCAATGGCTGGGCGTCGATCGGACCCAACATGAGCGTCGGCATCCTGCGCGCGATATGGGCGCGCGCGAGCGACGACATCTACGTCGTCGGCGACGACGCGCTCATCCTGCACTACGATGGCGATCGCTGGGCGACGGTGACCATCCCCGCGCTCGGCGGTCACGACCTCTTCTCCATCGACGGAGCAGGAGACATCGTCGCGGTGGTCGGCGACGCGGGCGCCGTCGCCTTTCATGATGGCCGCGTGTGGACGGCCGTCAGCCCGCCTTCGGCGGCGGCGCTCAAGGCGGTCACCGTCGTCTCGCGCGACGAGATCTACGCGGCGGGCGCGACGCCAATTTACCGCTGGAGCGGGCAATCGTGGACGACCCTGGACGACAGCACGGACGACTGGCTCACGCTGTGGCGGCGCGGCGCCGACGTCTACGGCGGCAGCGCCAGCGGCGCCTTCGTGAACGTACAGGGAGCGAGTCTTGCTCGCTATAGCTGGCCAAGTGGCCGGCCAGGAACCCCCGCATCGGTCGCCATCCTTCGCGGCGCGGCGTTACCTGGCAACGAGCATCTCGTCATCAGCCGCGGTCCGCAACAACACGTCGAGCGTACGAACGGCGCGACGCACACGACGGAGCTCTTCAACGACTATGTCGCCCTGTCGACGAGCGGCGCCATCCGCTTTGCCGCGAAGTCCAACGGCGACTTGCATCGCTATGAAGCCGAGTGGACGAGCATCGCGACGGGCAGAGCGGGCGTCATCGCCCTGACGAGCGTCGATGGCTGCTCTGCTTTCGCGTTGCTGCCGAACGATGTTCTCAAGTATTGAGGCTGGGATCTCCAAAGACATGATAGGTTCGATGTCTGCGAAAGCACATTACCAACGAATCTAAATCACAGGGTGGAGTTAGGTATGCATGCTGTCAGATGGACGATGTTGGTGATGAGCTGCGCGTGTTTCGCCGGTCTCATGGCCTGCGAGGACGAGGACGATCAGCTGCCAGGGGACGGCGACAGCGATGGCGACAATGATCCGCTCGCGCCCCGCGCCGCCCTGCGCGTCGTCCACGGATCCCCGGACGCCGGGAACCTGTCCGTCACGGTCAGCTCCGCGGCGAATGGGACGACGCCTTTATTCTTGAACCTCATCCTCGCCTATACGCAGGTGTCGCCCGTCGACACCGTCCCAGCGGATGAGCCGATTACGTTGGAGCTCAAGGGCACCGCGGGCACTCTGCACACGACGGCGCAGCTGACCCTCGCGGCCGACAAGACCTATCTCGCGGTCGTCATGGGATATGCGAAAGCAGAGCGACCAGAGGGGGCGGCGGATCTACGCGTGGTCGTCTTCGAAGACAACTTGAGCACGCCGACCGGTCCGTTCGCGCATATGCGCTTCGTCAACGCCGTCGCCGACGCGCCGTCGCTCGACATCGACCGCAACTATCGCGATATTCTTCAGCCCTTTTTCGGCTTCGTGCCGTTCGGCGAAGGCACGCTTGCCGCTGGAGGGGAGGTGCCCGTCGGCGAGCGCATGCGACTCGCCGTTTTCTCGCCCGAGCGGGTCGAGGCCATGTTCTCGGTCGACCTCGTCGCAGCCGAGCGGATGACCGCGATCGCGGTGGGGAGCCGTGGCCGTGAGCTCAGGAGCAGCGACGGTCTGCGCTTGCTGCTGGTCCCGCCGGCTGGCGCTCAACTGCGAGCACAGTCGCCCGTGCGACCAGCAGCCGCGGTGTACCTGCTGCACGCCTACCCGCTCTTCGGCCCCGTCACGTTCGTCCTGGGGCGTGACTGGCGCAGGATTGTCATCGATCAAGACCTCGGTGTAGATGGCGTCCAGCCGACGGCGTTCGGGCAAGTCACGCCGCGCGTCTTCGTCGAGCCGTCGGGCGGCGAGGCAAGCGATCGCCAGGTGGCCATCGAGGGGCGCCCCGGCCACGAGGTGCTCCACGAACAGCTCCCCGAGCTGACACCTGGATCGACGAACGTCTTCGTCCTGACGGGGCTGGAGTCGCCGGGTGTCGGCCAGAACCCGTTGACCGTCATCGGACCGATCACGCTCCCACCTGCCCCCACCGGCGCGTCGGCGAGCGTCACGCTCGTGCAGGCCGGCGCGGACGCGAACGAGCTCACCTTCGCGCTCGCTGGCGGCAGCTATTCCGTGACGAGCACCGTCGCCTTCGCCGGCGTGGACGCGACGACGGCGGTTGGTGTGCCCCTGGGCGACGTCACCCTCGACATCAGCGAGGCATCGTACACCAAGACCTTCTCCATGCAGGAGCCGCGCCGGCACGTGCTCGTCTCTTATGGCATAGCCGCCCCAGCCAACCACTCGTTTCGTTGTGGTTTACTGTCAGTAACCGCCAACGGCCAAGTCGAGCCGGCGATCACGCTCATCGAGTAGCTCGCGAAGATCGCTATAGAGGACAAAACGCCGCTCGCGTCGACGTGAAAACGGCTCCCCCGGAGATCATACATGCGCAACGCATCCATCGCGGTGATGACGGCCTGCCTGACAGCGCTCACCCTCTGGCAAGGGTGCGGCGGTGACAGCGGCGGCAAGTGGCGTGTCCGCGTCGACGTGCTGACCGACTACGCGCCCGGCCTCGAGTTCGACGCGGTCTCCGTAAGCAGCGCCGGTCAGAGCATCGAGACGGGTGTCGCCGGCGCCGAGCCGTGGGTCCCCGCGAGCACCGTGGGCTCGCTCGCCCTCGACGGCGGACGACAAGCGCTTACCGTGACGCTCACTCATCGCGGCGTGAGCCTCATGTCACGCCCGGTGACGCTCGAGCTCACCGCCGACACCACCGTCGAGGTGGCGCTGACGCGCGCGTGCGCGACCGTCCATTGCGATCACGGCGATGCCTGCCATGGCGGAGCGTGCGTCGACGCGCATTGCACGACCTCCGCGCCGGCGACGTGCGGCGAGACGGCGTGCGTACAAGCCGCGGATTGCCCCCAGCCGTCAGGCTGCCTCACGGCGCGCTGCCGCGGCGGCTCGTGCCTCGCGCTCGCCGACGATCTCAAATGCCTCGAAGGCGAGCGCTGCGACCCGCTCGAGGGTTGCGTCGCCGAGCGAATCGCCGCGTCGTCGTGCGCGGGCAAACCAGCTGGGACGGTATGCCGCCCCGCCAGCGGGGGTTGCGACCTCGCCGAGGTCTGCGATGGTGCATCGGACGTGTGCCCGGCCAACAGCTACGCGGCGGCCGGCGCCGCCTGCCGCGCCGCGAGCGGCCCGTGTGACCTCGCCGAGGTCTGCACCGGCGCGAGCAGCGCCTGCCCGTTCGATGAGGTCGCCGCGACCAACACGGCGTGCGGCGAGGCACCGAGCCTCCCGTGCGATCGAGCGGATGTCTGTGACGGTATGTCGAAGGCCTGCACGGACCGCGTGCAGGCGCTCGGGATCGTCTGCCGCGAGCGCGCCGACGCCGATGTCCCCCAAGGCACCGAGAGCTGCGATCTCGTGGAGAGCTGTGACGGCTTCTCGAAGGAGTGTCCGCCGGACAAGGTCGAGCCACCGTCCAAGAAGCCGT
>JBDHVB010000054.1:0-26223 GCA_039809465.1 Myxococcota bacterium | reverse complement strand
GACGGCCGATGCCGCGGCCCGTAAGCTCTATGGCAAGCTCGTCACGCTGCGTGGTTTCGACTACACGCCGTTCATCGCCACCGGGATCGCGCAGCTCCACGTCGTCTACGGCAACTTCGAGCGCGCCGCGGCGGTGCTCGCGCCCATCGCATGGGACAAGTTTCCGCCGCTCGTGCGTGGCGATCACGACTTCGTCCAGGGCTTGGCGGCGCTCGTGCAAGGCGACGCACGGAAGGGGCAGGAGCTCGCGCGCCGGGCCACGCCGCTGTTCGACTTGCCAAAGCTCGCGCCGGGCTCGTCCAGGACGCGGCGCGCGGTCGCCATGCTCAACGACCTGGGCGATCTCATGGCCGACGACTCGCGCGCGGCCGCCGGGCGCCTGGCGGTTTTCGCGGACAAGCGTGGCTCTGCTTATTTGCATCGTGGCGTCGTCGCCTGGGCTCTATCGCGGGCGGAAGAGCGCTGGGGTAACCCGGAGAAAGCAGCGGCTTGGCTCGCGAAGTCACGCAAGCTGCTCCCCCATGGTTACGGCCTCGGGGTGCCGCGGCCGGCGGAGACGCGTGCCACGCCGGTGGTCCTCGACCTCAAGAATCCCTACGCCGCGCCGTCAGCCGACGCCATCGACGAGGCTCCCTTCGTTTACCAGCCGCGCGCTTGGCACGGCTGGTGGCGTGTGGGTCTCATGGTGTTCGCTGGGGTCATGATCTACGTCGGTCTGCGCCTCCTTCGCGCTCACTAAGCACGCGGATTGCACCGTAATTGGACAAACCACGGGGCCCGAGTACCATTCGGATGCCTGTGTCCTTGGCCCCCAAAGCCGCCTCGAGTGGCGGCGACAACGTGTAAAGCGGTGACGATTCAACATGGCACGACTCGGTGAGCTGCTCGTTCGCGAGAACATCATCAGCGTCAAGCAACTCCAGGCAGCCCAGGACGAGCAAAAACGTTCCGGCGGACGGCTCGGCTCGTCCTTGGTCAAGCTCGGCCTCATCGGTGAAGGCGACCTGCTCAGCTTCCTCTCGAAGCAGTACCACGTCCCGTCGATCAACCTGGACGACTTCCAGATCGACGCGGACATCATCAAGCTGATCAACGAAGACGTGGCGCAAAAGCACCAAGTCATCCCGGTCCACCGCAGCGGCTCGTCGCTCGTGATCGCGATGGCGGACCCCTCGAACATCTACGCCATCGACGACGTGAAGTTCCTCACGGGCTACAACGTCGAGGTCGTCGTCGCCAGCGAGACCCAGATCGCCAAGGCCATCGAGCGCAGCTACAAGAGCGGCCAGTCCGAGGCTTCGTACGACGAGGTCATGCAGGGCTTCGACGAAGGTGAGATCGACTTCACCGGCGAAGAGGACGGCAACGTCAACGTCAACGACCTCGAGAAGAGCGCCGAGGACGCGCCGGTCGTGAAGCTCGTGAACCTGATGCTGGTCGACGCCATCAAGCGCGGCGCCTCCGACATCCACATCGAGCCCTACGAAAAGGACTTCCGCGTCCGCTATCGCATCGACGGCGCGCTCTACGAAGCGATGAAGCCGCCGACCAAGCTCAAGAGCGCGGTCCTCTCGCGTATCAAGATCATGAGCTCGCTCGACATCGCCGAGCGCCGCCTGCCGCAAGACGGCCGCATCAAGCTCAAGCTCGGCAAGGGCCGCGAGATGGACTTCCGCGTCTCCGTCTTGCCGACGCTGTTCGGCGAGAAGGCGTGCTTGCGCCTCCTCGACAAGTCGAACCTGCAGCTCGACATGACCAAGCTGGGCTTCGAGGAAGATCAGCTCAAGGACTTCCAGCACGGTATCCACAAGCCGTTCGGCATGGTCTTGGTCACCGGCCCGACGGGCTCCGGCAAGACGACGACGCTGTACTCCGCTTTATCGGAGCTCAACAAGACCAGCGAGAACATCAGCACCGCGGAGGACCCGGTCGAGTTCAACCTGATGGGCATCAATCAGGTGCAGATGAACGAAGCGGTCGGCCTGAACTTCGCGGCGGCGCTGCGCTCGTTCCTTCGCCAGGACCCCGACATCATCATGGTCGGCGAGATCCGCGACTTCGAGACCGCCGAGATCGCCATCAAGGCGGCGCTCACCGGCCACATGGTGCTCTCGACGCTGCACACCAACGACGCGCCCGCGACCATCTCGCGTCTGCTCAACATGGGCATCGAGCCCTTCCTCATCACGGCGGCGCTCAACTGCATCGTGGCCCAGCGTCTCGCGCGCAAGATCTGCGTCGAGTGCAAGGCGCCGGTCGACGTGCCCGCCAACATCCTGCGCGACATCCAGGTGCCCGCCGATCAGATCGGCAAGTTCCAGCCCATGAAAGGCAAGGGCTGCGAGAAGTGCTCGAACACCGGCTACAAGGGCCGCGTCGCGGTCTACGAGGTCCTGGTCGCGAACGACGCCGTCAAGGAGATGATCTTGAACGGCGCCTCGACCGCGGAGGTCAAAGCCGAGGCGATCCGCACCGGCATGCGCACCTTGCGCCAGTCGACCATCCGCAAGCTCATCCAAGGCGTGACCACGGTCGACGAGATCCCACGCGTATCGGCGGCGGACTGACGCATGAGCTCCATGAATCCATCAGGCATGCTTCCGGCCGGCGCGAACCCCGCGGCGGCAGCGCAAGCGCAGGCTCAGGCGCAGCTTCAGGGCCAACAGAAGCTCACGCTCCAGGCGTTGCTCAAGGTCATGCACGAGAAGGGTGCCTCCGACTTGCACCTCACCGCGGGCTCGCCTCCGCAATTGCGTATCGACGGCAAGTTGAACCCCTTGCGCACGCCGCCGCTCACCCCGACCGAGACCAAGCAGCTCTGCTACTCCATTTTGACGGACGCGCAGCGCCACGTCTTCGAGGAAGAGAACGAGCTCGACCTGTCGTTCGGCGTGAAGAACCTCGCCCGCTTCCGCGCCAATCTCTTCGTGCAGCGCGGCGCGGTCGGCGGCGCCTTCCGTACGATCCCGTACGAGATCCGCACCATGGACGATCTCGGCTTGCCGCCGATCTTCCGCGAGATCGCCAAGAAGCCGCGCGGCCTCGTGCTCGTCACCGGCCCGACGGGCTCCGGTAAGTCGACGACCCTGGCGTCGATCATCGATCAGATCAACACCGAGCGTCATGGCCACATCATGACGATCGAAGACCCCATCGAGTATCTGCATCCGCACAAGAACTGCATCGTCAATCAACGCGAGCTCGGCGCCGACACGCACAGCTTCAAGGCCGCGTTGAAGCACGTCTTGCGCCAGGACCCGAACGTCGTCCTCATCGGCGAAATGCGCGACCTCGAGACCATCGAGGCGGCGATGACCATCGGCGAGACCGGCCACTTGACCTTCGGCACCCTGCACACGAACTCGTGCGTGCAGACCATCAACCGCATCATCGACGTCTTCCCGCCGTACCAGCAGCCGCAGGTGCGCGCGCAGCTCTCGTTCACCATCGAGGCCATCGCCTGCCAGCAGCTCATCCCCAAGATCGGCGGCGGCCGGTGCCTGGCGCTCGAGGTCCTCATCCCGAACCCCGCGGTGCGTAACCTCATCCGCGAGGACAAGGTCCACCAGATCTACTCGTCGATGCAGGTCGGCCAGACGAAGTTCGGCATGCAGACGATGAACCAGTCGCTCGCCGAGCTCGTGCAGAAGCGCCTGGTCGCTATCGAAGACGCGCTCGCCAAGAGCCCCGACCAAGAAGAGCTGCGCGCTCTCATCGCGCAGGGTCCGCGCAAGGTCGCATCACCCCAGCCCAAGTGAGCAACTAGCCCATGCCTACCTTCGTTTGGGAAGCCAAGACTCGCCTCGGTGAGATGAAGCGCGGTGAGATGGACGCCGACACGGCCGACGTCGTCGGTCAGCGTTTGCGCCAGCAGCAGCTGGTCGGCGCCAAGGTCAAAAAGAAGAGCACGCCGCTCAACCTGAAGCTCCCCGGGCCGGGCGTCTCCACCAAGGATCTGGTCGTCTTCACGCGCCAGTTCGCCACGATGATCGACGCGGGTCTGCCGCTCGTGCAGTGCCTGGAGATCTTGTCATCGCAGATGGAGAACGTGGCCTTCCGCAAGGCGCTCTTCGAGGTGAAGACCACGGTCGAGAGCGGCTCCACTTTGGCGGACGCGCTGCGCAAGCACCCGAAGATCTTCAACCGCCTCTACGTGAACCTGGTGGCCGCGGGCGAGGCGGGCGGCGTGCTCGACACCATCCTCAACCGTCTCGGTGTGTACATCGAGAAGAACATGAAGCTGGTGAAACAGGTCAAGTCCGCGATGACGTACCCTGTGATCATCCTCTTGGTGTCGTTCGCGGTCACGGTCGTCTTGTTGGTCTTCGTCATCCCCGTCTTCCAGAAGATGTTCCAGGACTTCGGCCAGTCGCTGCCGGCGGCGACGCAGCTGGTCATCGACATGTCGCAGTTCACACAGGATTACATTCTGCTGATCCTGCTCGCGGCGGGCGGCATCGTCGCCGGCGTCACCGCGTTCATCAAGAACCCCAAGGGCCGCGCGAAGTTCGATGCGTGGATCTTGAAGGCGCCCGCGGTGGGGCAGCTCATCCAGAAGATCGCCGTCGCCAAGTTCACGCGCACGCTGGGCACGATGATGAGCTCGGGCGTGCCCATCCTCGAGGCGCTCGACATCTGCGCCGGTACAGCCGGCAACATGGTCGTCGAGGACGGCTTGAAGCGCGTCAAGGCGAAGATCAGCGAAGGTAAGACGATGTCGCAGCCGCTCGCGGAGATCCCGGTCTTCCCGCCGATGGTCGTGCAGATGATCTCGGTCGGTGAAGCGGCGGGCGCCCTCGACACCATGCTCAACAAGATCGCCGACTTCTACGACGACGAGGTCGACGCGGCGATCGGCACGATGATGAGCCTCTTGGAGCCGATGATCATGGCCTTCCTCGCGGTCATCCTGGGTGGCCTCGTCATCTCGATGTACCTGCCGGTCTTCTCGATGGCGGGCGCCGTCGGCGGGTGAGCCGCTCCAAAAACTCGCTGTGGAACGAGGTCGAAGCCGCGCGGCGGCTGCCGTGGTTGCTCGTCTTCCGGGCGGCCATCGCGACCGTGCTGCTGCTCGTCACCGTCGTGCTCGACCTCACGGCGTGGCGCATGGACCGCGTCTCGTCGACGCTCTACGCGGTCAGCGCTGGCATCTACTTCTTGGTCGTCGTCCTGGGGTTGCTGCTCCGTAATGGCGTGCAGCCGCTCGTGCTCGGGTCGGTTCACCTGGTGGCGGCGATCTTCACGGCGTACCTGGTCGTGGGCGCGACGGGCGGCGTCGAGAGTGGTCTCGCCTATCTCTATTTCTTGGCGATCCTCGACGGCGCCATCATCGGTGGCCGCAAGGTCGCGCTCGCGGTGGCGACTGGCTGCGCGCTCGTTTATGGCGGTCAGCTCATGGCGCAGTTCTATGGCTACACCGAGAGCGGCGTCTTGCGCGACGACACCATCTACACGAACGCCGTCGTCTCGCACCTCGCGGGTTTCTATCTGATCGCGCTCCTCGCCGGTTACCTGGGCGAGCTCTTGCGCACCGCTCGAGCGGAGACGGGCGCGGCGCAGGTCGATCGGGATCTGGCCGAGCGGCTGCACGAGCAGATCTTGGAGTCGCTGCCCCTCGGTGTATTGACCGTCGACGGTGACCGCTACGTGCGCACCGCCAACCACGCGGCGGCGCGGATCTTCGGCCGCTCGCTCGACGAGCTCGTGGGGGAACGGCTGCCGCTCGGCCTGTCGTCGGTGATTGGCGCGCAGACCGCCAAGGAGATGGCCTACCACATCGACGGCGAGGAGAAGCGCCTCGCGGCGAGCTACGCTAGAACGGACGCTCCCGGAGGCTCACTCGGGGTCATCGTGCTCGAGGACCGCACCGAGATGCGCGCGCTCGAGAGCGTCTTGCAGACGAAGGAGCGGCTCGCATCGCTCGGGCAAATGGCCGCGGGCATCGCCCACGAGATCCGCAACCCCTTGGCCGCTATCTCCGGCGCCGTCGAGCTCATGCGCGACACCGACGATGCCCGGACGCGTGGCTCGCTCGAAGACATCGTGCACCGTGAGATCCAGCGCTTGAACACGATGATCGTCGACTTCTTGAGCTACGCGCGGCCCATACGACCCGAGCGCGACAAGGTGGACATGACGGCGCTGGCGCGCGAGGTGAGCGCGCTCATCACGCAAGACCCGCGCTGGGCCAACCGGAACCTCGAGATCTTGGCGACGTCGGGAGCGACCGCCAACGTGGATGCCGGCCAGATGCGCCAGGTGCTGTGGAACCTGCTGCGCAACGCGGTCGAGGCTTCGGGACCCGACAGCACCGTGCAGCTCTGCATCGGGGTGATCGACGACATGGTCGAGGTGGTCGTCCTCGACGAAGGGCCGGGCCTCTCCGTGGAGATGCAGGAGCACCTCTTCGAGCCCTTCCGGACCACCAAGTCCGATGGCACCGGCCTCGGGCTCGCCATGGTGCACCGCATCGTCGAGGCGCACGACGGGACGATCTCCATCAACAACCGCGAAACTCGGGGGGCAGTGGCCACGGTCCGCCTCCCGACCGCGACGTCAGTGTAACGGGACTCGACGACAGGCTCTCTGGCGGATAAGGTCTCGAAACCGTGGCACAAATCGTGGTCGTCGATGATGAGCGCTCGATGCGCGAGATCTTGCAGACCCTTCTCGAGCGAGAAGGGCATGCGGTCACGACCGCCGCCGATGTGAAGAGCGGCCTCGAGACCGCCAAAGCAGTCCAGCCCGATCTCGTCTTCACCGACCTGAAGTTGCCCGACGGCTCCGGCATGGAGGTCTTGAAGGGTGTGCGCGAGGCGCTGCCCGAGACCCAGGTCATCATCATGACCGCTTTCGCGACCACCGAGAACGCGGTGAGCGCGATGCGTCTGGGCGCGTACGACTACCAGATCAAGCCGTTCAAGATGGACGAGATCCGCGTCCTCACCCAGAAGGCCCTCGAGAAGCGGGACCTCATCCGTGAGAACCGCGAGCTCATCGGCCAGCTCAAGGGACGCTACGGCTTCACCAACATCGTCGGCCGCAGCCCGCGCATGACCGAGCTGGTGGCGATGATCGAGAAGGTCGCGAAGTCGCGCGCCAACGTCCTCATCGAGGGCGAGAGCGGCACCGGCAAGGAGCTGGTCGCCCGCGCCATTCACGACGCGTCGCCCCGGGCCTCGGGGCCGTTCATCGCCGTGAACTGCGGCGCCATCCCCGAGACGCTCATCGAAGCCGAGCTCTTCGGGCACGTCGCGGGGGCCTTCACGGGCGCGACCAAGGCACGCGCTGGCCTGTTCGAGACGGCGCACGGCGGCACCTTGCTGCTCGACGAGATCGGCGAGCTGCCGCAGCCCATGCAGGTGAAGCTCTTGCGCGTCATCCAGGAGCGCTTGGTGCGCCGCGTCGGCGAGGAGAAGGAGCGCGAGGTCGATGTGCGCATCGTCGCCGCGACCAACCGCGACCTGCAGCAGATGGCGCAGCAGGGGAAGTTCCGCGAGGACTTGTTCTACCGCTTGAACGTCGTCCGCATTCGCGTACCACCGCTGCGTGAGCGCGCCGACGACATCCCGCTGCTCGCGCGCACCTTCCTCGCGCGCTTCGCCAAGGACCTGGGAAAGACCCTCGAGGGCTTCAGCGACTCGGCGATGAACGCCATCAAGGCATTCCCGTTCCCAGGTAACGTCCGTGAGCTCGAGAACGTGGTCGAGCGCGCTGTCGCCTTGGCTGGCGGCGCCGTCATCGATCTCTCCGACCTCCCCGACGAAGTCCGCAAGTCCGCATCAGCGGCGCCCACGAGCGCGATGACCTTGCCGGAGCAGGGCTTCAATCTCGAAGCCACGCTGGACGCGCTCGAGCGCAGCCTCATCCAGCAAGCGCTCGAGAAGAGCGGCGGCGTGAAGACCAAGGCCGCGGACCTCTTGGGGCTCACCTTCCGCTCATTGCGCTACCGTTTGAAGAAGCTCGGCATGAACGGCGGCGAAGGCGAGGGCGATGACGAGGAAGCTTGAGCTGTCCGCGGGCGAGCTGCGCGACGTGGTCAAACGCTTCGCGGGCGCGCGCGTCTGGGTCGTCGGCGACGTCATGCTCGACGAGTACATCACCGGAGACGTGCGCCGCATCTCGCCGGACGCGCCCGTGCAGGTCGTCAATGTCGCGGATGCCTATGTCCGCTTAGGCGGAGCAGCGAACGTCGCGCACGGCGTTGCGTCGTTGGGCGCGCAGGTCGAGCTGGTCGGCGTCATCGGCGGCGATCCGTCGGGCGAGCAAGTGCGCATGGCCTGCGCCACGGCCGGTGTCGGCTGTGACGGTCTCATCGTCGACAGCGCCCGCCCGACCACGCGCAAGCTGCGGGTCGTGGCGCGCCATCAGCACGTGCTGCGCCTCGATTGGGAAGAGGTGCGCCCCTATCCGGCGCCGCCCATCATCCAGGCCTTCGACGAGCTCGGCGGGGGCGCGCCAGACGTCGTCGTCTTGAGCGACTACGCCAAGGGCACCTTGAGCGATGCCGCTATCGCGCACATCATCGGCTGGGCTCGCAAGCAGGGCGTGCCGGTGCTGGTCGACCCCAAGCGCAACGACTTCGAGGCGTACCGTGGCGCGTCGGTCATCACGCCGAACGCCAAGGAGCTCGCGGCGGCAACCGGCAGCACCTCGTCCGAGCTGCGGACCATCGAGGGTGGCGCGCGCTCCTTGGTGATGCGGGCCGAGTGCGATGCCATGGTCGTGACGCTCGGCGAGAACGGCATGCTGGTGGTGCCGGGGGCCGAGGCGTCGATGCACATCCACGCGGCTGCTCGCGAGGTCTTCGACGTGACCGGCGCCGGTGACACCGTCATCGCGTTGTTGGCGCTGGGCTTGGCCACGCGTCTGCCGTTGGGGCTCGCGGCGCAGCTCGCGAACGTCGCCGCCGGTCTCGTGGTCGAGAAGGTCGGTACCGCCGTGGTAGCGCCGCACGAGCTGATCGCCGCCTGCGCGCCGTCGCTCGAGAGTAAGGTGCTGGGCCGCGAGGAGCTGGCCGAGCGCATGGCTTGGTGGCGCCTGCAGAAGAAGTCGATCGTGTTGACCAATGGTTGTTTCGACGTGCTGCACTCGGGGCACGTGAGCTTGTTGCGGCAAGCCAAGGCGGAGGGCGACATTCTGGTGGTCGCGATCAATAGCGACGCATCGGTGCGGCGCCTCAAGGGGAGCGACCGGCCGGTCATCGGTGAAGAGGAGCGCGCGGTCATCCTGTCGGCGCTCGAGAGCGTCGATGCCGTCGTGGTGTTCGAGGAGGATACGCCCGGGGAGCTCATCGCCGCCTGCGTGCCTGACGTGCTGGTGAAGGGGGGCGATTACAAGCCAGAGAACGTCGTCGGTCGTGACGTGGTCGAGCGCAATGGCGGACGGCTGGTGCTGGTGCCTCTCGTTGAGGGCCGCTCCACGACCCGCCTCGTCGAAAAGATGCGGCGGACGTGAGCATCGAGCGCGTGATCATTGCTCCTGGGGTCGTTGCCGAGCCCGGGAAGATCCAAGCCGTCATCTTCGATTTCGACGGCGTGATGACCGACAACGCCGTGTACGTCGATCAGAATGGTGTCGAGACGGTGCGTTGCAGCCGCGGTGACGGCATGGGCATTGGCCGCTTGAAGGCCGCTGGTGTCTTCGCGGGCGTGCTCTCGAAAGAGGTGAACCCGGTGGTGAGCGCGCGCTGCAAGAAGCTCGGCATCGCTTGCCGCCAAGGCATCGACGAGAAGCTCCCGGCGCTCATCGCGTGGATGCAGGAGCTGGGCGTCGAGCAGCGGCACGTGGCGTATGTCGGCAACGACGTGAACGACCTCGAATGCTTGGCCTGGGCCGGCACCGCAATCGCGGTCGCGGACTCGGAGCCTGAAGTTCTGGCGGCGACGCGTATTCGCACTGTCCGCCATGGCGGTTATGGCGCGGTGCGTGATGTTTGTGAGTGGATCATCGCGGGGCGGTAGTCGGGGCGTGATGAGGCTATCGGCTCATCGGTGATCGGCCATCGGCCCCTTGGCCCAATTACTGCTGTCCCTCCCCCTAACGACCAAGGGAGTTGGGGGGAACCATGCATAAGCACTCGTTTTGGCTGATTGCGATGGGACTTTTTGGGACCGCGTGCGCAGGAACGGGCACCGCGACCGCGCGTCGTTTCGACAAGAGCTTGTACGAGAGGGCTCAGGAGCCCGAGCTCGCCGCGGTCGACGAGAAGCTGCAGCGCTGCGCCGACAACGGCCCGCTGACCGTGAGCTGGCAGGTCGCGGGTGACGGTCACATCGAGGACGTCAAGCTCGTCGAGCCCAAGGCCTACGACGAGAAGACGCTGAACTGCGTGCGCGCCGAAGCATACAAAGCCCAGTTCACCGCTCCCGCCAACAACAAACCGGTGGTGGTAAGCCGCGAGGTCGGCAACACGGTCATCGCGGGCGGGGCGGCGGCGAAGCTCTGAGCTGCGCAGGTCACGTCCCAGCCGCGTCCTCTTCAGCAACCCGCTTCCTTAAATTGGGTTGAGCCATATCGTACTCCAAGCGCTCTGCCATACGGTGTCCGCATGGGGGTTCTGTCTAGCCCCCCGACAGCGATGCGAGCGAAAGCGCGACCCGCACATCGGTTTGCTTGAAGTCGTTTCCCACGAACAGCAGCGTGTCGTCGCGGACGACCGCTAAGGCATACGCGAAGCAATCGCCGAAGTTCAGCCCGGCGGCATGTCGGCCTCGACCGAATCGACGAAAAGCGTCGCACGCGACCTCGTACTGCGCGGCGTCGAATGGGACCGGGATGATCCGCAAGCGCCGAATGAAGGCGTCCAAGATGCGATCCGCGCCGGTGAGGCGCCGGCTCTCGAGCACGATGGTCGTTTCCAGCATGCTCGCACATGACATGACGCGCGCGTCCGCCTCCTCGAGCACGTCGGCCAAGCCCTTAGCGGTGGGCTCATCGAACATCATCGCGATCACCGCTGATGAATCGATCACCATCAGCGCGGCAAACCATGCTCGTCGTAGCCGATGATCTCCTCTGGGGATCGGGGGTCGGCCAGCGGGTATGCGCGATAGCGGGCAGAGAGCTCCCGCACCTCATCCGCTAGCGATCGCTGGCGCTTGGCTTGCCGCACCCGCATCAGCCGCTCCCGCACCGCCGTGGCGATGCTGCCGGTGATGGACTCGCCAGTCTCGCGGGCCAAGGCACGAGCGAGCTGCTCGGTTTCGGGGTCTTTGATGCTGAGTGCCACCTTTCTATAATCGCATATGGAAAGGTAGAAAGCAATTGCCCCCTAGATCCCAACCCTGGAGCTAAATCGCCCGACGACGCGTGAACACGACCATGGCGATCACCAGAATGACCGCGGCATAAGCCACGCCATAGCTGATGCCGTAGCCGACGAAGGCCGCTGGCACCGGCAGGGAGTTGGCGGCTTGTGCGCGGACGGAGAGGTTCTGGAGGTCGGGGAGAACGGTGTAAGCGATCTTCAGCGCGTAGCCGGTCGCTTCGCCGTCGGCGATCTGATTGTTCGCGAAGCGCATGACGTCGTCAGCGAGGTCGCCGGCGACGATGATGCCCGCCGCGTATGCGGCCGCGAGGGCGGGGACGGCCATCGTCGAAAACATGAGGGCGATGGCGGCGATGACCGCGACTTCGACGAGCGCGAGGGGCCATTGTAGCCAAAGGGCTATCGGGACGGGATCTCCATACAGCCACGTGGTCATCGCCGTGGCGATGATCATGACGCTGACCACCGCGCTCATCGCGGCCACGACGCCCAAGTACTTGCCGAGGATGAATGACCAGCGCGGAATGGGGCGGGCGAGCACGGGGAAAGCGGTGTGCTTGGAGATCTCGCCAGCGAAGCTCACCACCGTGAGAGCTATGGTCATGGCGGAGCCAATGACGCTCGCGGCGGCGAGGCCGATGTCGACGATGAGACGAGCACGCTCACCGACGGCAACCGCGGCCGCTGTAACGGACAGGCCGACCAGCACGATACCGAATGCCAAGCCAATGAGGAGCAGCTTGTTGCGCAGGGCTTCGATGGTGGTCGCCCAGGCGACGACCAGCGCGGCGCGTAGATGCTGGGTCATGACGTTTGGGACGCCTTCGCGTCGGCGATGAAGAGTTGTTCGAGCGAGGCGCGCTGGCCCTGCATTTCGACGATCTGCACGTTGGCCGCCCGCAGAGCGTCCACGGCTTGGTTCGCGCTGCCGAGATCTTTCATGTGCAGGACGATGGCTTCGGGCCGGTCCTCGATCCGCGCCGCGAGAGCGTCCATGGCGGTGCGAACATCGGCGGGGAGTTGGCTGACGACGATGTGCACGCCTTGCGAGGTGACAGGCACGAGCTCGGCGAGCTTGCCGACGCGGGTGGTGCGGCCCCCCACGACGATGGCGACGCGGTCACAGATCATCTCGGCGTCCGGGAGGATGTGCGTCGAGAAGAAGACCGTCGTCCCTTTGGCGCGGAGCTCGAGCATGATGTCACGCACCTCCGCGCGGCCCAGCGGATCGAGACCGCTCATCGGCTCGTCGAAGACCACGAGCCGTGGCTCGGAGACCAGCGCCTGCGCAATCCCGACGCGCTGGAGCATTCCCTTCGAGTAGCCTTTGAGACGTCTGTCCGCCGCGGCGGCCAACCCGACTCGCTCGAGCAAGGCTCTGGCGCGACTCTTCGCGTCTCCCGCGGACAGTCCAGCGAGCAGGCCGTGCGCGGTGACGACCTCGCGGGCCGTGAGGTGCTCGGAGAAATAGGCGCGCTCGGGGAGGAAGCCGAGCTTCGCGCGACTGCGTGGATCGGTTGGCGGACTACCGAAGAGACGCACCTCGCCACCGTCTGGCTGTAGCAAGCCGAGAATGGCCTTGATGGTCGTCGTCTTGCCGGCGCCGTTGGGCCCGAGGAAGCCGAAGATCTCGCGCTCGGCGACCGAGAAGGTCACGCCGTGGAGAATCTCGCTGGTCTTCGACCAGAAGTGAGGCTTCACCGAGTAGGTGAGGCTATCGACGGACAAAACACTCATTCAGGTGGCAACTGATCTTCACGATATGGGGGATGCCAACCATCCGCAAAAATGGAGCCGGCGGCCTGAGCCTTCAGCCGCAAGCGCGCGCTCTCCGAATCGGAGTGGACTAGGCCATCGCTCTCCAAGCGGTAGGGCTTACCGTAGGGATCATTTGGCGGCTCGCGCAGATAGCCAGTCCGTACGAAGTCGGCGATGCTCTTGGGCTCGGCTGCGTGCTCGTCACGATAGCGCCGCACGAGTCGGTTGAGGAACTGCAGCTCGACGTCGAGCTGCAAGGCCTTCCGGCGCTCGAGATAGCTCGCCCGCACCTGTTCGTCCTTGGTGCGCTCGAGGATCTCATCGATGAGCTGGATGCCTACTTCGGGACGCCCCGCTTGTGCCGCGATGCGCGTCGCGAGCTGCGCAATGACTGGCGGTGCGTCGGGAAACTTCGACGCGATGCTCAAGCTCTCGGCCGCGCCCGCGTAGTCCTGCTGGAAGTAGTAGCGGTTGAAGCCGAGATAAAAGGGGATCTGCCAAACATCGGGGCGGTACTTGAGGCCCTGCTCGAGGAGGGCGTTCGATTTCGCGGGGTCCATCTTCGGGAGCGTGAGCGCGGTGCCGGCGAACAGGTAGGCGGACTTGAACAGAGGATCGAGCGTCAAGCTGCGCCGCAATAGCGGTTCGAGCAACGGATAGCCCACGGCGTTGTACTTACCGGTCCCGAAGAACTCGAGGGAGCGCATCCAGTAGTAGTCCGCTACGACGTTGTCGTATCCCAAGCTGATGAGCTTGAGCGTGCCGAGCGTCGGCAACGTCTCCGCGAGGTCATCGGGCTCTGGTAGACGGACGCCGTCCAGACGCTCGTGCAGGAAATGCGTGGCGAGCAAGAGGGCGCAGAATACAGCAATGACGATTCGTCGCGGCACGTCAGTTGGGATTTGGCCTTCGAGGACGGTGCGAGGCGCAAAAAGAAAGGGGCGTGGTCTGTGCCACGCCCCTTGCTTGAACAAACTATGGATTAACGGCTGACGTCGTCGGCCGGCGCGGGCACCGTGGTCGCACAAGCAGTCGCGCTCGCGCGGGTACCGTTGCAGAGAGTGTTCGAGTCGTTGATCTCCCAGCCGTCGTTGAAGGTGTCGGTGTCGACGTTGCCCATCGCGGTGGCGGTGAAGCTCGTGATGGTCTCGACCGCGGTGGTTACGTTCTGCTCGGCGACGGTCCCCGTGGGCTTCTGCGAGGCGTAGCTCGTGCTGCCGGTGTGATAGGTGTAGCGGTTACCCGACTCAGGCAAGAAGTTGCAGAGGCCGCACGCGAAGGTGTCGTTCTCGGCGAAGTTCGACTTCTTGGCGACGAAGATGGCCTTGAGGTTCGCCTTGGCCTCGGATTGCTTGGACTTGGCCTGGAAGCGAACGAAGTTTGGGATCGCGATAGCGGCCAAAATGCCGATGATCGCAACGACGATCATGAGCTCGATGAGGGTGAAGCCCTTTTGAAGCTTACGCATTGGACAATTGCTCCTAACACCAACTCGAAGTTGAAAAGTTGTAGTGCGCGTCGTGGGAATCACGGCCGTGCTCGCAGTGCATGCGTAGAGCAACCGTAGTGCCAAACGGCGCTACCGCCAAAAAATCCCCAACGAGGCGTTTCATGCGGTTCGAGGTGACAAAAACTGTCGCGCGCGGCCAGAGCGGTGACAATCTCTGTCACTCCCAGAAGTGGGGCAGCGAGTGCTGATGCAGGAGCAAGACACACATCTGCCAGCGTACTGGCGCTTACGCTGGCTACTGCTCGCCGTCCTCGCAGTCCTCTACGGCATATCGCTGCCACACACCGTTCAGAACCTCGATAGTGGCGAGCTCGTCGCCGCGGCTTGGAAGCTGACCGTCGCCCACCCACCGGGCTACCCGCTTTATGTCTGGTTGCAGCATGCTTTCATGAAGGTCGTCCCCTGGGACAGTCCGTTCCACCGGGCTGCGCTAGGAAACGCGCTCTGCGCCCTCGGAACCGTGGCCCTCTTGCTGCGGCTCTCCCGCTCGTGGGTCGGTGTGGCGCTCGTCGCGGTCATGTCGACCACGCCGCTCGTCTGGCGTTACGCGGTGCTGCCCGACGTCTTCGGCCTGCATCTCCTTCTCGTGACGGCGTTGCTGGCTGTCGCCTGCGCGCGGCGAGGTCCATGGACCATCTGGCTCGCCGCGCTGATCTTTGGGCTCGGCGCCGCGAACCATCCGTCCATCGTCTTTCTCTTGCCGGTCCTCCTCCTCGTCGCCTGGGAGGAGCCCTCGCGTGCCCGCGCGGCCGGCGCCCTCGTGGCCGGCGCGCTCGTGACGGTGGCGCTCTACGCTTCACTGCTCGCCCTCGACAGCGCATCGCTCGACTCCTGGTCCACGCTCGAAGGCGCGCAAGACGTCATCGACCACTTTCTGCGCAAGGCCTACGGGACTTTCCGCTTGAGTGGACACGAGGTCGAGGTCGATGCCCTGGCGATATTCGCCATGTTCGCGCGGTCCTGCGGTGTCTTCGGCGCCGCGGCGTTGGTATTGATCATCGCCGGTTGTGCGCTGCGCCGCCAAGCGCTCGAGCGTTGGCGCGTCTGGTGGCTCATGCTCGTGTGCCTTGCCGGCTATATCGTGGTGTTCTTCCCGCGCATGAACGCTAGCGCGCATGCCCTTCAAGATGGCGTACGCGAGCGCTTCTTCCTGTTGCCGATCGTTCTATTGGCGGCGCTGGCGGCGCGTGTGGTGCTTCCGCGGGGCCGTCTTGCCCGTCTGGCGCCAGTGCTCGCTGGCGCGCTCGGCATCGTCCTCGCCGTTCAGGTCGCTACAGCGGACAATTACGGCTATGCTGGCGACACCGTCGTCGAGGACTACGCGCGCAACCTGCTCACTCTCGCCAAATCCACGGGTAAACCAGCGTTCGTGATCGTCGAGTCCGACACGCAGCTCTTCGCTCTTTACTACGTCGCCGCGGTCGATGGCGGATTCGAAGACGTCGTGCCACTCGGTCTCGGCAACATCTTCCTCGTCGACCGGTTGCAGAAGATCAAGAAGCGCTGGCCATCGTTCGTCTACGATGTGGACGCGATCTTCGGTGGCGAGCGGCGCGAGATCTTCCGCAGCTTCATCGGTCCGAACATCGACGACTTTAGCGTGATCTCGACAATCCCAGTCACCAGTCCGCACTGGCGGACGACGTTCTATCCCCTCGGCCGCCGCATCGAGACGGGCAGCGGCATCGCGATCGCCAGCGCCCCCGTCGTGATCAATCCGCCGGTCTACAAGGCGGATGACGAAGGGTACGTGGAGACCAAAGACCTCTACGCCGACTACGCCGTCTATCACCTCGCTCGCGGCAGGGCGCTGCTCGCGGGCGGCGAGCGTGACAAGGCCCAACAGGCCTTCAGGCAAGGCCTCGAGATCGTTCCATACTGCATTCCCTGCCTGAAGAACTTCTGCCTGCTCGACGAGAATCACGATGAGCGCTGCGGCTGGCTCCAGAGCCTCGAAGCGCATGAGTACCGCTACCTTGACTGACCGCATACTGCGCTATCGCTGGTGCCTCTTGGTGGTGCTCGCCGCGGTGTACGCCGCGAGCCTGCCCCATACCGTGCAGCACCTCGACAGCGGCGAGATGGTCACCAGCGCCTACGGACTCACCGTACCGCACGCGCCTGGCTACCCGATTTACGTGTGGCTGTACCACGCGCTCATCGCTGTATTGCACGTCGGAAGCGTCTTCTTCCGCGCCGCATTGATCACCGCCGCCTGCTCCGTCGGCGCCGCGGCGCTCCTGCTCGCGCTCTGCCGCAACACACTCGGGGTCACCGCTATCGCAGCCATGGCGACGCTCCCAGCGGTCTGGCGCTACGCCGTGTTGCCCGATGTGTTCGGGTTGAACCAGCTCTTTGCCGCGGCGCTCGTCTTCGTCGCGTTCTCGCCGCCGAGACCAGCGCGCGTCTTCTTGGGCGCCATCGTCTTCGGGCTCGCCGCCGCCAATCATCAATCGATCATTTTCCTTTCGCCCATGCTCATGCTCATCGCCTGGCAGGAGCCCAAGCGTGGCCGGGCGCTCGCGGCGTTGGCGCTTGGCGCGGGCATCACCGTTGCCCTCTATGTGTCGCTCTTTCTGCTCGACGTACA
The DNA here is from genome assembly GCA_039809465.1 of Myxococcota bacterium. Classification (GTDB taxonomy): domain Bacteria; phylum Myxococcota; class XYA12-FULL-58-9; order XYA12-FULL-58-9; family JALHOP01; genus JALHOP01. The sequence continues at coordinate 9,096 of JBDHVB010000054.1, read as the reverse complement.
TCACGTGAACTCGTGGGGCGACCTCGTCGACTTCAAGGGACTGCTTCGTCACTTCCTGCGCGGCGACTACGGCACGTTCAAGCTCAGCTCTTACGGTGGGGACGCGCATATCGGTAGCGTCGTGCGTGACTTCGCTATGACGGTCGGGCCATTCGGGCTCGCGGCCGCGGCCGTCGTCGGGTTGGGAGCCGCGGAGGATGTGAAGGCTCGGGCGCACGGCGCCTGGTGGGTGCTGCTGGCCTGCTTCATCGCGTACGCCGTGCTCTTCATCCCGCGCATGAATTTCGGTGGCGACAGCTCCAGCGCCATCACCTTGCGCGAGCGCTTCTTCGTGTTGCCGTCGCTCATGCTCGCGGCGCTGGTCGTCACCGCGCCATCGACGCGGGCCAAGGACTGGGCGCGCAACGCGCTCGCTTCCGTCTTGGGGCTCGTCGCGGTCGTGCAAATCGTGACGGGCGACACCTACGACTTCAGACGGGACGTCGTCGTCGAGGAGTATATGCGCAACCTGCTGCGGACGGCGATTGCTCAGCGGACGCCGGCGATCCTCTTCGTCGATTCCGACACCAAGCTGTTCGCCGGGCGCTACCTTCGGGCCACGGAGCCCGAGCTCGACGAGGTGTTCATCCTGCCACGCTCGATGACCTACGACCGCCGCCTGCTCGAGCGCGCAAAGCTCCGCTGGCCGCAGCTTCAGTACGACGCCGAGGTGCTCAGGACCCGCAAGAAGATGGACATCTTCAGCCAGCTCATCGCGCCGAACATGGGAGTGTTCTCGATCACGCACGTCATGCCGCACCCATCGCCGCGCGCGAAGACCATCTTCTTCCCGGTCGGCCGGGGGCTCGAGGCTGGGTCCGGAGTCGTCATAGCGGACGTCGAGCCAGTCAACCCGAGGCCGCCCGTCTATCGCGCCAACTCCCCCGAGTATGTCGACACCAAGGAGATCTTCTCGGAGTATGCCGTTTATTACCTCGCCAAAGGCAAGGACCTCTTGGCCCGTGGCGACGAGGAAGGCGCCCGCCAGGCGTTCCTCGACGGGCTCGAGCGCGTGCCATACTGCATTCCGTGTTTGAAAAACCTCTGCGCCATCGACGACAATCGTGATGAGCGCTGTGGGCAGGCGTTAAGGGACCTCGAAGCCACCGAGTACGACTACTTTGAGTGACGTCTACGACATGCTCGGCTGGATCGGCCCGATCTACTTCTTCGTGGTCGGCGCTACCGTCGGCTCGTTCTTGAACGTGGTGATCGGCCGCTTGCCTGCTGGGGAGTCGGTCGTACGTCCGCGATCACGGTGTCCGCGGTGCAAGCAGCAGATCGCTTGGTACGACAACGTTCCGATCGTCAGCTGGCTCGTGCTCGGCGCTAAGTGTCGCAACTGCAAGCTGCCGATCAGCGCGCGCTATCCGATGGTCGAGCTGCTCATGGGGTGCATTGGGGCGGCGTCGTACGTCGAGCTTGGGCTCTCTTGGCAGCTCCTCACCTGGTTTCCCATCGCCTGCGTCCTGCTCGCCATCGTCTTCCTCGACATCGATCACTGGTGGGTGCCGGACGTGCTCACCTACCCGGCGATGATCTGGGCCGCGCTGGGCGCGTTGCTGCCCGGTGGGCTGGGATACTGGGACGCCCTCTTGGGGCTCGTGCCGGCGCTGCTCCTCTGGGCGCTCGCCTGGACCTTCATGAAGATCACCAAGCGTGAAGGGCTGGGCCTGGGTGACGTGAAGCTGCTCGCGCTCATGGGCTTGCTCTTGGGGCCGATGGGGGCGGTGACCGCGCTGTTCCTGGCGGCGACGCAGGGCGCCGTGGTGGGCCTCATCGTCGTGGCCACGGGCGGGCACGCGTCGCGGGCCGAGCCCATGCCGTCCGAGGATGGTTGGGTCCCGCCCCCGCGCGCCATTCCGTTCGGGCCGTTCCTCGCGCTCGCGACCTACGAGCTCGTGCTGATGCCGGACGTCTTCGCGGACATTCCGGTGCGCATCGCCAACGCGCTGGTGCCGCTCATCCAATGAACGCGCTCTCCGCACGCATCGGCTTCAGCCTGATGGTCGCGGCGCTCGTCGGCCTCATCATCCTCGACTTGCTCTACATCTTCGATGGGCAGCGCACGCTCGCCAAGCAACGTCAGCACGAGCTCGCCTGGGTGGCGACGCGCGTGGCGGCGGACATCCCCGCGATGCCCGCCATCGAAGCCTACGTCGCGCGCATGGGAGCAGAGCACGGTATCGTCATCACGCTCGTCGCCGAGGACGGCCGCTTGGTGCAGAGCCGCTCGGTGCCGCAGCTCGCGCAGCTCGTGTACGCGAGCGCGCCTTTGAGGGTCGAGGGCTACGAGAATCTCGCGGTGCGGACCAACGCCGAGCCCTGGGCTTACGTCATCGCCTCGCGTCCGCTGAAAGAGACCATCGACATGGTCATGGCGAAGCAGCCGCGGGTGCTGGGGCTCATCGCCTTGACCGCGGCGCTCATCACGCTCATCGCGTTGGGCTTCATGCGGCGCAGCGTCATCCAGCCCATCGAGCGCAGCGAGGTCGACCGGCGGCGCATCGAGCAGCAGCTCGCGGATCTCACCGTGGCGCATCGTGAGCTCGAGCAGACGCGTGACCGCCTCGTGCGCGCCGAGCGGCTCGCGGCGGTGGGTAAGCTCGCGGCGGGCCTCGCGCACGAGGTCGGTAATCCGCTGGCGGTGCTCACGGGGTACACCGAGGTCTTGAAGGATCCGCAGCTCCCCGCGGCGCAGCGCGACGACGCGCTCGGCCGCATGGAGCGCGAGCTTGGCCGTATTCAAGGCACGGTGCGCGACTTGCTCGACTATGCGCGGGCGCCGAGTGGCGCCGTGGGTCACGCGCAAGTCGCGAGCGTCGCCGAGCACGTGCAGAAGCTCGTGCAGCCACAGGCCAGCAAGAAGGGCGTCACCATCACCACCGACGTCGGCCGGGAGCAGGTCGCGATGAGCGCCGATGCGCTCACGCAAGTGATCTTGAATCTCACGCTCAATGCTCTCGATGCGGTGCCTGCCGACGCGCGCATCGTCATCGCGGCCGCGAGCGACACGGACGCGACCCTCATCACCGTCGACGACTCGGGGCCCGGTATTCCAGCGGAGCACGCCGCCAAGCTCTTCGAGCCTTTCTTCACGACCAAGCCCGCGGGGGTTGGCACCGGCCTCGGCCTGTCGGTATGCGAGAGCTTGGTTACCGCGGCCCACGGCAGCATCGCGGCCGACAAGAGCCCGACGCTCGGTGGTGCCCGTTTCAGCGTGAGGCTTCCGACGCCATGATCTTCACCATCGGTTACGAGCGCGCCAACCCGAAGACGCTCGTCGACGCGCTCGCGGAGCACGGCGTCAAGACGCTCATCGACGTGCGCGAGCTCCCCGCGAGCCGCAGACCGGGCTTTTCGAAGAAGGCGCTCACTCTGAAGCTCGCCGAGCACGGCATCGCCTACGAGCACCTGCGCGGCCTGGGCACGCCCAAGGAAGGCCGCGACGCCAACAAGCGCGGCGACATGAAGACCTTCTGGCGCATCGTCGACGAGAAGATGGAGACCGACGAGGCCAAGCACGACCTCGAGCGCGCCCGAGAGCTCGCACAGCAGGGTACGGTTTGCCTGCTCTGCCTCGAGGCCGACCACGCGACGTGTCACCGCAACCGCGTCGCGGAGGATCTGAGCAAGCTGACCGCTCAAGCGGTCACGCACCTGCACCTCGAGTTTCCGCTCGCTTAAGTGCGGGGAATGATCAGGTCCAAGGCGATGAGCGTGTAGATGACGCGCAGCGCGTCTGGCGGGTCGAGCGGCATGATGCCCAACAGCTCACGGGTGGTGCGGCCGTCGCGCATCTGCTTGAGCGCTTCGATCTCGTTCTTGTTCAGGCGTAGGCCGCGCAGGTCGATGTTCGGCTCGCGGTAGGTGAGGGGGACGTCGAGGATCGGGACCATCAGCGAGCGCAGGCGCGTCTCGTCGAAGGCACGGCGGATGCCCTCGACCACCAGCGCGGCACCGCGCCACTCGATCTGCACGCCATCGCGGATCTCGGGAGCGATCGACGAGTTGAAGCGGTACTCGCCCGAGTCCCAGAGGAAGACCTCGAAGAGCTTGGTCTCGAGCTGCATCTCGAGACCGAACTCGAGGTTGCGCTCGGTGACCACGTTCATCTCGACCAGCACCTGGCCCTGGCGCTTGCCCGAGCTCTTCATGCGCTTGATGGACTCGGTGCACTGGTCGGCGGTGATGAGGCGCTCGCGCACCAAGAGGCGGCCCAAGCACTCCGAGACCAAATTGGACTTCACGGCGACGACCTCGCCGGCGTCCATGTAGATGATCTTCTTGACCTTGTCGTTCCGCAATAGCAGAGCGCCGGTCTCTTTTTGGCGCCAGAGCTTGCCGAGGATGGGCGCGACCGGGGTCTTCTTGATGGAGCCCTGGAGCACGAAGGCGCTCTGCTTGAACTCCTCGCGGGCGGACGCCTCGACCTCGGCCTTCTCCTCGCGGGCCTCGGGCTCGACCAGGCGCTCTTCGCGCGGCGAGAGCGGAGCGCTCGAGGAGCGGGCGATCTGTGGCGGCTCGTCTACTTGCGATTCTTCGTCGCGCTCGGTGGCGCGCCGGCGCTTGCGTCCCTCGCCGACAGCGTCTTGCACGAGGTCCAGGAGCTGGGTGGGCTGCAGCGGCTTATCGAGGTATTCGAGGACCCCGAAGCGCTGGTTCATCTCGGTGCGGTGATTGCGGCTGCGGTAGATGCCGCTCATCATGATGACCGGCAGCTCGGCGAGGTCGGGCTCGGCGCGCAGCTGCTCGAGCAGGGCGAAGCCGTTGATGTGCGGGATCAGCACGTCGAGCAGCAACATGTCGACGCCACCCTCGCGCAGGCGGTCCAAAGCCTGGCGCCCGTTGCGGGCGGTGTCGACCTCATAGCCACGCTCTTCGAGGAGATCGACGAGCATGGTCTGCACGGCGCGGTCGTCGTCAACGACCAAGATCTTCGGCATGAGGCCGCGATTATCGCAAAGGTTGGGGCCGAACGCTAACTTCCCGACCGATTACGCTTCGGCCGAGACGATCGGCAGCCGTGAGGCTCTCGGCTCGGCGGTGGCCCCATCCTCGGGCAGATCGGCCGGTTCGGTGAGCTCGGGCAGGTCGGCGGCACCCTCGGAGAACCAGGGGTGCAGCTCGCGGTCGAGCAAGTGCGACGGGCGCACGTTACCGAGCGACGCCAAGATGCTCTGCTTGATGCGCATCTCGGGGTACTTCGCGTCCATCTCGGTGAGCAGGCTCTTCACTGCTTTGCGCTGCTTCTCTTGCGAGCCGCAGAGCTTGCAGGGCACCACCGGGAACTTGAAGTTGTCGGACAGCTCGATGAGCTCGCTCTCGGGGACGTAGGCCAGCGGACGGATGAGCTCTTGCGCTCCGTCTTCGCTCTTCAAGCGCGGCGGCATCGTCTTGATCTGGCCGGCGAAGAACATGTTGAGGATGACGGTCTCGGCGAGATCGTCGGCGTGGTGGCCGAGCGCGACCTTGTTGCATCCGTGACGGACCGCGGCCTTGTAGAGAATGGCTCTGCGGAAGCGCGAGCAGAGCGAGCAGTAGATCTTACCGGGCTCGGTCTTCTCGACGACGCGGGTGTACGTGTCCTGGTACTCGACCTCGTGCGGGATCCCGAGGGTCTTCATGTGATCTTCGATGGGGTGGGTATTGTGACCCGGCTGACCCTGATCGAGGTGATAGGCGACGAGCTCGATCTTGAAGGGGGCCGCCGACTGGATCTTCTTCAAGGCCCAAGCGAGCGCGTAGCTGTCCTTGCCACCCGAGAGGGCGACCAAGATCTTGTCGTTCGGCTTGAGCAGCGCGAAGTCCTTGCAGGCGCGGTGGACGGCTTTGAGAATGCGTTGCTCGAGGCGTTTGGGGTGCATATAGACGCCGGCGTATAGCGATCTCGACGCGATTTCTCAACCGTTCATGGGTGAGGGGGCGATGACCTTCAGGATTTATACGAAGACCGGCGACAAGGGTGAGACCGGGCTGTTCGGTGGCCAGCGGGTCAGGAAGGACAGCATTCGGGTCGAGACCTACGGCACCGTCGATGAGCTGAACGCCGCCCTGGGCATGGCGAGGGCTTTGAAAGCGCCCGCCAAGGTCGACCAGCTCCTCGCGACCCTGCAGAACCTGCTCTTCGAGCTGGGGGCGGAGCTTGCGACCCCAGCCGACAAGAAGAAGCGGCCCAATGGGGTCGGGGACGCGGACATCCGGCTCATGGAGGAGGCGATCGACGCGGCGGAGGCGGAGCTTACGCCCTTGAAGTCGTTCATCTTGCCGGGTGGCCATCCCGTGGCGGCGGCGCTGCACCTCGCGCGTGGGGTTTGCCGCAGGGCCGAGCGCCTATGCGTGACTCTGCGTGGCGAGGAGCCAGAAACCTCTGAAAACACGGTGATTTTCCTGAATCGGCTGTCCGATCTGCTGTTCGTGTATGCGCGCTACGCGAACCACCTCACCGGGACCCCAGACGTCGCGTGGGAAGCAAGAGGAGCCTGATTTTTCTCGTGCTTGCGTTGACCTCCGCGTCGGCGTTACGCATCGCACTCGTTCCATCCACTAAAACGATCGCTCGAGAGGTTGCCCATGGCCGCCAAGAAGAAAAAGAAGACCGCTCCGAAGAAGAAGAAAGCCGCTCCCAAGAAGAAGGCCGCTAAAGCGGGCAAGAAGAAGGCCGCGAAGAAGCCGGCAGCCAAGAAGAAAGCGGCGAAGAAGCCCGCCGCCAAGAAGAAGGCCGCAAAGAAGCCCGCGCCGAAGAAGAAGGCAGTCGCCAAGAAGCCGGCGGCCAAGAAGTCGTCCGCTAAAAAGAGCGCGGCCAAGTCGACCTCGCGCCCGCGTGACACCGCCGCCGTGGAAGTGGTGGAGGTGGACGTGATGGAGGAGCGCGATACGAGCCGCAACGATCGCGTGTCGAGCGTCAGCAACGACGACGACGACGAGGCGCCCGCTCCGAAGAAGAGCGGCGACTCCGACATGAACGAGGACTTCGGCGACGACGAAGGCGGCTGGGCGGGTGATGACGACGAAGACATCAGCGGCTCGGACGACGATGACGATGACGACGACGATGATGAAGAGAGCGGCGACTACTGAGCGACGCGCTCGTCATCGCGGCGGTGCAGACACGTAGCACCGCCGACGTCGCCGCGAATCTGGCCTCGGCTTTGGAGCACGCCGAGGATGCGGTCAAGGCCGGCGCCCAGCTCGTGGCATTGCCGGAGACCTTCGGGCTCCTGGCGGAGCGTGGTGGGCTCTCCGAGGCGAGACCTCTGGAGGGCCATCCGCATCTCAGTGGTTTGATCGATCTCGCCAAGCGCCATGGCGTGTACGTTTTGGCGGGCAGCGTCCCCGAGACCGGGCCGGACGCCAAGCACTTCTACAACACCTCCGTGATGATCGCTCCCGACGGGAAGATCATCGCGACCTACCGCAAGATCCACCTCTTCGACGCGACGCTCGCGGGCGGCCAAGTGCTGCGCGAGTCCGACAACGTGTCCGCTGGAAAAGACGTGGTGGTGACGCCGCCGGTGCATGGTTTCCGCGTCGGCATGAGCATCTGCTACGACTTGCGCTTCCCCGAGCTCTATCGCGCGCTCGTCGACGCGGGCGCGAGCCTCATCGCCATCCCCGCGGCCTTCACGCTGCACACCGGTAAGGATCACTGGGAGCCGCTGGTCCGCGCCCGCGCCATCGAATCGCAATCATACGTCGTGGCCCCCGCGCAGTGGGGCGAGCACGGTGAGAAGCGCAGCTCGTGGGGCAAGTCGATGATCGTCGACCCGTGGGGCACGACGCTCGCCGTCGCTCCCGAGAGCGAGTGCTTCATCACCGCCCGCATCTCGCTCTCCTATCTCGAGAGCGTGCGTGAGCGCGTGCCGAGCCTCAAGAACCGGCGTTTGTAAGCGCTTTGGGCCGCTGCCCGCTCGAGCGATTCTGACGCGCTGACAGGACGGGCGCGCGCACCGGGTGTGTGCGTGCGGCGATAACGCAATCGAACATACGCTACGCGGTTTGTTTTGCTCGCCGCAGGATGAATGCACATGACTTCCAGTCTTTCTCTCGCTGCTCGCGGAGTCCACATCGATAGCAAGGAAATCGATCGCTCCACCAAAGCGAACGAAGAGCGAACGGCAGCGCCAGCGGCATCTCCACGCAAGGCCGAGCCGGCGACCGAGCTTCGTGAGATCATGTGCGCCGCGGCGCCCCTGAAGGCCGCGATCGACGAGATGGCAGTGAAGCTCCAGCGCCTGAGCACACTTCGAGGTGAACAAGAGACCGTCACGGAGCGCTTCCGGCAGCCAATGGTCGGTGACTTCACTGGTTTCACCGCGCTCGCGGCGACCGTGGGGTTTGCGGGACGCGCCGCCGCTGGAGTGCTTGCTGGCGGCCGGTTCGGTTGGTTCAAACCTGGAGCGAAGGTCTACCCGTCCACGGATGCTTTGGCTCTCCGCCTCGCCGGAGTGGCTGCTTGTGGCGACGCCTGCATCGGCTTCGCTGACGACTATCTCAAGTATCCGCGCCGGACGATCAAGGCCGACTACAAGATCTCGAGCGACGACATTCAAAAGCTCATCACCCTGCGCGACGCTGCTCCCGCAGGCAATGTTCGAGCCGCGCTCGCCGGGATGCTCCGCGGGTTCTGCCAGTCGGTGTCGCCACGCTCTATCGGGCTCATGTCACCGGTCGCGATGGCTACGCTCTCGCACCTGGCGCAGGAGCGCGGGGGGACCGACGAGTCGCCTGCGGTCCTTGCTTGGCTCGGTCTCGAGAGCTTGGCTGCTGGCAGCGCGTCCTTTGGCCTCACGGAGATCGCGCGCGCCCTGCGCGAGGCGACCCCTGGACGCGAGCGCTCGCGCCTGAGCCAAGCAATTCGAGAGCACGCCTTCTCTGGCGACGCATGCCTGCTACCTATCGACCAGCGCGCGCAGCACGACCTCGCGAAGCTGCTGTTGCAAAACAGTGAGACATCATAGCGTGCAGTCACCTGACCTCAGGGTGAGGTGTACCCCAGGCTACTAGCCCCTAGCTTACCGTTTTACCCACTCGCAGGGCCGTTCGACGCGGCCCGCC
>JBDHVB010000053.1:0-26615 GCA_039809465.1 Myxococcota bacterium | reverse complement strand
CGCGGGCCCGGCGCTCCGCATCGTCCACGGGCACCCGGCGCGCGATGATGGGATACGAGGCAGTGATCGCCGCGAGCGGGTTACGCAGCTCGTGCGCCAGCATGGCGAGGAGCTCGTCCTTGCGCAGGTCCACTTTCGACTTAGTCGCGGCGACTACCGAAGAGTCGCAGCAAGAAGAGGAAGAGGTTGATGAAGTCGAGATACAGCGTGAGCGCGCCACGCAGAGCGAGGTTCCCAGCCTCACCGCGCTGCGCGTAGATCTCCTTGAGCTTCTGCGTGTCGTAGGCGGTGAGCCCCGCGAAGATGAGCACGCCAGCGCACGACAGGACGAACTGGAGGGCGCCGTTCTGCCAGAAGATGTTCACGACGCTCGCGATGATGAGGCCAAAGAGGCCCATCATCATGAAGCGGCCAATCGGTGAGAGGTCACGCTTGGTGGTGGCGCCGACCAGCGACAAGCCGCCGAACGAGCCCGCGGTCACGAAGAACACCTGCGTGATCGACGACGCGCTGTAGACCATGAAGATCGCCGAGAACGTGAGGCCGACCGTCGCGGCATACGCGGTGAACAAAAGGGCCGCGATCGTGCCACTGACACGGTGCGCCAGCGTGCTGAACGCGAACACCATGCCGAGCTGGACGGCGAACAAAATCCAGACGACGGCGCGGTTGCCGTAGATCATCTGGAGCGCGGTTTGGGAGTGCGCGACCGCAAAGGCCACACAGCCGGTCATGGCGAGGCCCAAGCCCATCCAGGCGTAGACCTTCGAGAAGAACGCCGCGAGCTCCGACGAAGCATGGGAGCGATCGGCCGCGCTCACCGAGTTACGATAGAGGTCGTTTGCCGTACTCATGGACTCATCCTCGGGTCAGGTAAGACCCATCAAGCTGTACAAGGTAAGAATCGAAACGCTGCCACGCAACATACGCTCGAGCGCCCCCTCGTCATGCCCAGAATCGTAGGCTCTTCGCTAGCTCGAAGATCCCCATGGCGAGCACGAACCAGCCAAAAGCCGAGCGAAGTCGAGTCTCTTTGATGCGTTCGGCGAGCCCGACCCCGACCAAGCTCCCGGCGACCGCGCAGCCCGTGACCATGAGGGTGAGCCGCCAGTCGATGGCCACGTGGTCGAGCTGGCTCGCGAGCCCCGCGAAGCAGTTGGCGGCGATGACCATGAGGGAGGTTGCCATTGCCTCCTTGGGCGCGAGCCCTCCCAGGAGCACGAGCGCTGGAACGATGATGAAGCCGCCCCCTGCCCCGATGAGCCCGGTCATGAGCCCTACGCCGATGCCCTGAGCGAGGATCACCGGGAGCGTCTTGGGGGCGCTCGAGGTGGGACCGCGGCGGCCGCGGATCATCATGACGGCGGTCACCACCATCATCACCGCGAAGCCGATGATGAGGTGCGGCCCAGCGACGTACCGTCCGAGCTGGCCGCCCAGGTAAGCGCCGACCATCGCCGCCGCGCCGAAGATGAGGCCCACCTTGAAGCGGACGCGGCCGCGCAAGGCGTGCACCGCCGCCGCGACCGCGCTGGTGGTGCCGACGACGACGAGCGAGGCCGCGATGGCGGGCTTGGGCTCGACGCCGAGCACGTGCAAGAAGATCGGCACGGTGAGGATCGAGCCACCGCCGCCGAGCAACCCGAGCGACAAACCGATGAGCAGGCTGAGAGCAGCCGCTAAAACGGTCATCTCACCCGCTTCGGTTCCATGCTGCACAAACGGTCGAAGTCCAGGTGCATGCGGATGGCCTTCACCAGCAGCGCCTGCGCGCTCTCGACCGCGAAAGCGGCCTGACGTAGATCCGCGTGCTCGCCGAGCAACGTCATCTTGGCGATCGAGCCCACGTCGCACTGCTTGGCCGCCTTGACGATGCCGTCCAGACGCGTACGCAGCGCCAGCCGCAGCTCGTTGAAACGCTCGGCGACGATGACGTGCAAGTCGAGGTCATCGAGGTCCATGAGCGACGGAACGTCACGCGCCAGGGCGAGCGTCAGCGACACTTCGTGGGCGACGACCGCGTCTTGAACGGTGGCCTTCGCCTCTTCGAGGAGGCCGACGGCGTGCGTCAGGTTGCGCACGTTGACGCGGTTCATGACCTGCGCGCGGGTGACCAAGCACCCCACGGGATCGATGGGCGCCGACCCCGAAGGGATACGGCGGGCCCGAACCAACTCGCGAATGACTAGGCGCGCCATCTCGTTGCGCTGACGCAAATCGAGATTACGCACCGACGCGGTCATGCCCACGTCATACCTCCGTGCGACTTCGAAAACCGAACTGTGTGGATTGTGCCACGAGCGCTAGAGTCGCGCCGCAGCGAGTTGTTTCGCCGTTGCCCCGTGGAGAGCAGCCAACGAAACGAAGGGGAGACAAGCTCAATATCGGCGGGCCAGATCACAAGTTGCGAGTCCCCGTACGCGCTGCGTCAATGCCCCGTACATACCCGCGATCGAGGCCGGCGGGCCGCCGCTAAACCGCGAATACGCTGCTTGATTTCGCCTCGGGCCTGGGTCACGAAAAGGGCCATGAAACGCGCTTTCGCGGTACCCACCCTCGTATTGCTCGCCGCCTGCGGCCCCAAACCGGAAGAAACCGTGGCCCGGCTGGAGTCGACCTTCAACGCCAACGAGCCGGACGCCATCATGGCCCTGTTCGCCGACGAGCCCTACATGAACGTCGACGGCGAGAGCATGCTCAACAACGACGAGATCGTCTCGTGGCTGGGCCGGGTGCTGCCGAAGAAGCCGCAAATGAAGGCGACCAGCGAGAAGACCGGCGCCCACGGCAAGCTCGAGTGGAGCCTCACCATCGAGCGCACCGACTGGAAGGCGCTCGGCCTCGAGCCCCTCCCCTACAAGGCCGAAGCCGTCATCGACAAAGACAAGGTGAAGATGCTGACCCTCACCATGGACGAGGCCGCCAAACAGACGCTGGTGTCGACCATCACCAACCGCAACGACCGCTGGCTGGGCGCGCTGCAAGACGCCATCAAGACGCGCAACGGCCCCGCGGTGCTCCAGCTCGTCACCGAAGACTTCAAGGCGACCGTCCCCGACTTCAAGAACCCGGTGAACAAGGCGGGCGTCGCGGGCTTCGTGAAGGAGCTCGAGAAGAACGGCATCGAGATCGTCTGCTGCTCGAAGAAGAACGGGGACGGCACCTGGAACGGCACCTTCGCGAGCGATCACTACCGCAACGACATCCGCATGGAGACGGTCGAGATGGTGACCACCCCCACCTTCGCCGACGACGGTCACATCAAGGCGCTCCACATGCAGTGGACCCCGGCCGCGAAGACCAAGGTCGATGCCGCTCTAGCGGACATCGCCGAACAGGCCGCGAACGGCAAGAAGCGTCGCTAGTGATCCGCGCAGCCGCTTGGCTGCTTCTAGCGCTCGGGTCGCCGTTATTCGCGATAACGGCCGCCGCCCAAGAAGACGAAGCCCCACCTCCCAACATCGACGTCGCCGTGAACGCGGTGATCGGCCAAGGTGCGGAGTGGCCGGCCGGGACGGTGCGGGCGCAGCTCGAGCGCGACCCGACCCTCGTGCCGTTCGGCAAGGGCGCGATCTTCGTCCCCACCATGACGACTGGTCTCGATGAGCCCCCCGTCACGATCTACCAAGGCCAGCAGATCATCGCCGAATCGACCACCGGCAAGCGCATCCTCGTCTCCCCTGGCGACTACCGCGTGCAGCTCGGCTCGGGTGCCATCCAGCAGCAGCTCTCGTACGACGTCACCGTGCGCGAGCAGAACACCACGGTGATCCCGGTGTCGTGGTCCGGCTTGTCGATCCACGTGGTCACGCCGACCTACGCGAGCTTGCGCGCCTCCTACGAGCTCATCCGCATGGAGGACCGCCAGTACATCGGCATCGGCTTCGGTACCGACGAGCAAGCCGGCGAGCCCGTGCAGACCTGGGTGCTCAAGCCCGGCCTCTACAAGGTGGTGCGGGTCGGCGAGAACTACCGCGCGCGCACCGACTTCTCGACGGTGCGCCTGCTCCCTGGCGCGCACACCCACTACATCCTCGTCCTCGACGAAGACACCAACGCCTTCCAAGGCGCCGGCGAGATCAGCGAGTCCGAGCTCTTCAAGCCGCGTGACGCCGTCGCCGGCTCGCTCGTCCTGGGCGGCAACGCGTCGCTCACCTCGCGCAGCAACGTGCTCAATCAACCCGCGGGTGAGAGCTACGCCGCCAGCGCCTTCCTCGACGGCCGCTTGAACTTCTTGATCGCCAAGAACCCGCTGCTCATCCGCCTGCAGGTCGAAGAGGGCCAGGGCAAGCTCCCCAACCTGCCGTGGCAGAAGACGCGCGACCGTCTGGCGCTCGACGCGCTCTACATTTATCGTTGGCAGCCGTGGATCGGCCCGTATGTCCGCTTTGGCGGTGAGACCAACCTCTTCGACACCTACCGTTATTTCGACGCGAACGACCCAGGCACCTACCGCGTCTTCGACAGCCAGGGCGCGCTGCTCACCGACGCGGCGATTGGCCAGCGCATCCGCACCGCGCCCGCCTTCGGCTTCACGCAGATCCGCGAAGGCGTCGGCGTCAACACGCGCGTCATCAAGACGTTGTTCGCCGAGATGAACTTCCGCGTCGGCCCGGGCGCGCGGCACACCATCACGCGCGATCTCCTCGTCGAGGACAACCGCGGCGCCCAGAACCGGACCAGCGCCGACTTCAGCCGCGTCGCCTCCGACAGCACGGTCGGCATCGAGGCGACGGTGCTCGCCATCGCGCGCATCACCAACTACGTGATCATCAACCTCGAGCTGGACACGCTGACTCCGTTCTCCACGAACGACGCCGCCATCATCGACCTCTCGTCGACGATCGCCTTCAAGCTCACGCAGTTCGCGAGCATCAACTACGTCATCGACTTCTTGCGGAACCGCAACGTCTCGGCGCGCGATCAGATCGAGCACGACATCTTGTTGCGTTTGTCGGTGGCCATACCATGAGCGCAGAGCGGCACGTCATGCAGGGGAACCTCACACGCGACCGCGCCGCCGAGGTCGCGGCCGAGCTCGCGGACCTGCGCCTCACGGGCGGCGAGCTGACCCTCGACTTCCGCGAGGTCCGCGCCATCGACACCGCGGGCGTCGCCATCATCGCGGCGTTCGTCCGCCGTGCCCGCGAGAACGGCACCAAGCTCGCCGTGGCCGGCGCCTCCGAAAACGTGGCGCGCACCCTCGAGCTCTTCCCCCTACCGAACCCCGCGGTCATCGAGAACCTGCACGTCGACGGCCTCCTCGAGCAATTCGCCGACACACTCGTCAAGGTGCGCGAGGTGGGCTTGGCTTACCTGCTGCTCTGCGCCGACATCGTCTGGTTCACGGTGCAAGCCATCATCACCCGTACGGTGCGCGCCCGCGACGTGGCCTTGCAAATGAATTACATGGGCTCGCAGGCGCTCGGCGTCGTCGGCCTCATGTCGTTCCTCATCGGCGGCGTCATGGCGCTGCAAGGCGCGGCGCAGCTCCGCCAGTTCGGCGCGAGCATCTTCATCGCCGACCTGGTCGGTGTGTCGCTCACGCGTGAGCTCGGGCCGCTCATCACCGCCATCATGGTCGCGGGCCGCAGCGGGTCCGCTGTGGCGGCCGAGATCGGCACCATGGTCATCACCGAGGAGATCGACGCGCTGCGCACCATGGGCTTGAACCCCACGCGCTTCCTCATCGTGCCCAAGACCATGTCGATCACGGTGACGCAGCCGCTGCTCACCATGTTCGCCAACGTCATCGCCATCTTCGGCGGCTTTTTGGTCGCGGTCTTCTACCTCGACATCGGCCCAGCGGCCTTCTTCAACCGCCTGCGCGAAGCGGTGTTCCTGAAGGACATCATCACGGGCCTCGTGAAGAGCGTCGTCTTCGCGAACATCATCGTCAGCATCGGCGCGCTCTGCGGCTTACGCACGGGCGGCGGCGCGGACGCGGTCGGCCGCAGCACCACCTCGAGCGTCGTCGCCGGCATCTTCACGGTGATCGTTGCAGACGCCGCCTTCAGCCTGCTCTTCTACTTCGACTGATCACCATGACCACCACTTACCCACTCGACGTCAGGAAGCTCATCGCCAAGTACGGTGACCGCGTGGTCTTGAATCAGATCGACATGCGCGTGCGCAAAGGCACCATCCACGTCATCCTGGGTGGCTCGGGCTCCGGTAAGAGCACGCTCTTGAAGCACGTCGTCGGCTTGAAGGAGCCGGCGGGCGGCGAGGTGCTGCTCTTGGGCACCGACATCGCCAAAGCGGACGAGCCCGAGTACGAAGCCGTCATGGCCCGCGTCGGCATGCTCTTCCAAGCCGGTGCCTTGCTCAACTCCTTGACGCTCCACGAGAACGTGGCGCTGCCACTCATCGAGAAGACCAAGCTCCCCGACTCCGTCATCGACGACATCGTGCGCATGAAGCTCGACCAGGTGAGCCTGCTGCACGCCGCGCAGCGTTTTCCACCCGAGCTGTCGGGCGGCATGAAGAAGCGCGCCGCGCTGGCGCGGGCGATGGCCCTCGACCCCGAGATCCTCTTTTGCGACGAGCCGTCGGCGGGCTTGGACCCGATCACCGCGGTCGAGCTCGATGACCTGCTCATCGAGCTGCGGGACCGCTTCGGTATGACCATCGTCGTGGTCACCCACGAGCTCGCCAGCATCGACAAGATCGCCGACGACGTCACCATGCTCGGAAAAGGCGACGTCCTAGCGAGCGGTCCGCTCGCAAACGTGCGAAAGTTGGACGTGCCTCAAGTCCGCGCCTTCTTCGATCGCATTGCCACCAAGAGCGCAGGTGGCGGCGAGTCGGTGTTGCACGCGCTCGGCGGGTCACTCCCGGGAGAGGCGCAATGAAGCTCACACCAGCCCAGAAGTTTCGCCTCTCGGTCTTCCTCGCGGTGGGCGTCGGCCTCATCGTCGCGGCAATCCTCTGGGTGGGCGGCACCGTGGTGCTCGAGAAGCGCGCCCACTACGTCGTCCGCTTCGACGACGACGTGTCGGGCCTCGAGACCGCCGCCACTGTCCGCTACCGCGGCCTACGCGTGGGCCGGGTCGAGCGCATCCGCATCGCGCCCGACAACCCGCTGGTCATCGAGGTCACCCTCTCGCTCAACCCCGAGGTGCCGCTCTTCGAGGGCGTCAAGGCGCAGCTCGACATGTCGGGCCTCACCGGCTTGAAGACCGTGAACCTGGTCGGCGGCGATCCGAGCGCCAAGCAGCTCGGCGACTACGACCAGATCCCGGCCGACCTGTCGGCGCTGGGCGCGATCGTCGATCAGGCGACCACCGTCGCCGCCAAGGTCAACGAGATCGCCAGCAACGTGAACGCCTGGACCAGCCTCGAGAACCGCAAGCGCTTCGAGAGCATCCTGGTGTCGTTGGACAACACGCTGCGCACCACCGACAAGATGATGGCGCGCAATCAAGAGCCGCTCGCGCAAGCGCTGGTCGCGGTGAGCAAGGCCAGCGAGCAGCTCGCGATCTTGTCCGCCGAGAGCACGACGACCATCCGTCAGCTCCGCGACGAGGTGCACTCGACGGTCGTCGCCGTCCGCCGTCCGCTCGAACGGATTGGCCAGGACGACATCGCCGGCACCATCAAGGCCACCCGCGGCGTCATGGCCGCGTTGGAGCAGCGCCTCTCGCCGGAAGAAGGCGGCGTCGCCATCCGCAACCTGGGCGTCGCGATGACCGAGGTCGCGAAGATCCTGCAAGAAGCCGACATCGCGTTCCGCGCCAGCCGCGAGGACTTCACGGCGACCATGGCCTCGATGCGCGAGGCCGCCGAGGACTTCCGCGAGTTCAGCCGCATCCTGGCGCAAGATCCTTCGGCGCTGCTACGTGGACGGGAGCTGCGTGAATGAGACGGTCGTGGATTTTGGTGTGCTCGATGCTGCTCGCGCTGCAAAGCGCCGCGTGTGGTCTGTTTGGCCGCGCTCAACAGCCGCGTAACTTCTATGTCCTCGCGGTCGATCCGCTGGAGCGGTCAACCGGCCGCATCCTGCCGGGGCTCGTGCGCGTCTCGAACATGGATACGACGGCGACCTACGACAAGTTCCAGATCGTCGTGCGCCAGAGCCCGTACCAGCTCCAGTACAGCGACTTGAACGTCTGGGCCGTGAAGCCCGGCCGCATGGTCAGCGACGTCATGGCCGGCGCCCTGCGTGAAGCCGGCTGCTTCGACGCGGTGACCCGCGAGCTCGGCGAGCGCCGCCCCGACTACACCCTGGCCGGCGACCTGCTCTCCATCGAAGTCTACAATAGCGGAGACGCCTGGTTCGCCCACCTCGCCATCGCCTTGGCCTTCACCCGCTTCAGCGACGGCCAGGTGCTCTGGACCTACAACTTCGACAGGCGCAAGGAGGTCCCCGCCGGCGACTTCGCCGCCGCCATCCGCGGCATGAGCGAGCTCCTCTCGAACGCCACCCAGGAAGCAATCGGCCAGCTCGGCGCCTCGCTCGCCGGCAATTTGCCCGACGCACCGCGCGGGGGCGCGCTCGCGACACCGCAGTGGCCAATTGGGCGAGACCCGGGGCCGATGCGCGAGCGTCGCGACGTGGATGTCGCGACTGATAAGCATGGAGCAGCGCCAGTCGTGCCGACGACGCCGGTGCAGGTGCCGGAAGTGAAGCCAAGGACGAAGTCGTCGACGGCGCCGTAGAGGGGCTTCGCTGTGCCCGCGATCGCCTGAGCAAGCACGAAGAGCTGCCTCGAAGGAGTGAACGGGTTAATGGAGCGCGTCTTTGCCTATGACGTGCTCCAGTGCCCCAGGTGCGGACAGAAGGGCATGCAGCGCATCGCCGCCATTGTCTGGCCTTTTGGAGCCGGTCCGCGGTGAGGGCGCCAGGCATTTCGACGCCCAGGACAAGAGTAAGGGCGAGAGGGCGAGCATGACGTTTAGTTGTAACGTCGCTCCTCGCCTGCGTCGACCCGACGGACGAGCCATCCACGGCAATCAACGTGCGGGCCTTGTGCACGTCGATTCCGGCGATGCCTCGCAAACGCAGGGTCGCCCTGCTTTCGTCAACCCATCCGTTGCGGCGGAAACTCGTAGCCGGTGACCTGAAAGTACTGCTCTCCGCGCTTGAGATAGACCTTTTCGTCACGCTGAATGAGCGTCTCGCCGCCACCAAGATCGACCGCGCGATCACCAAAGCTCTGCGGCTTCTTCAGCTGCGCCTCGAGCGCGATGACTTCGAAGTCCTTCAAAGCGGTGAGCTTGACGGCGCCCTTCTTCTTGCGCGCCGCCTCGAAGCTGTCCTTCACCAGCTGATTGTTGCCCTTTTCAACGCCACTGGCGTTCCTCCATGGGTCCGACGCCACACCTACGATCGTGCTCATCTCTCATCCATCCTCTTGGTTTATTGGCTCGTGAGGAGCTTGCGCCCGACGGCTCTCCTTATCGCCAGAGGCCGCCGAGCGATTCGGGGATCTCCCCCGCCAGCAGCGCAGGGACGCATGACGCGATGTCGCACGGTTGCCTGCGGGCGCACCGATGTCTTCAACGTCGCGGGCGATCGTTGATGTGAGCGCCGCGATCTTCGCGAGCGGTGGCGGCGACATCGCGCGCGACGAGTACAACGCGCATGCGCCCGTTGTCTGGCACCCATACGCAACTTTCCTGCGCGCGGCGTCGATATTGCCGACCATGACGACCTTCACAACGGCGACCACCCTCGCTCAATCCGTCGCCGCCTTTCGCGCGGGCACCATCAACCAGTATCGGCTTCGCGATCGCGTCGACGTGGCCTTGGCCAGCCTGTTGGCATCACCGCAAGCGGAGCGCGCCACTGCCCTCGCGGCGCTCGCGACGTCGGGCGATCCGGTCCTCGTGCAGCTCGGAGAGAAGATCGCGGCGGCCTTGAGCGGCGGCCCCGCCCTCGTCCTCGCGGGCGATGTCCTAGTGAAGACCCTCATCACCAAAGATCCGGTCAAGGTCGAGCGCGCCCTCATCTCGGTCAAGCAACGTGACGCGTTGGTCGCCGGCCTCGACGCGCCGCCCGCCACCGCCGAGGCGCTCAACGAGCTCGCGCGCGGCGTCTCCGGCGGCCTGCCCGACAACTACAAGGCCTCCTTCAAGAAGCAGCGCGAGGCCCTCATCCCCGCACTCGAGGAGGCCAGCGCGGGTGACCGCGCGGCCGCTATCGCGATGTGCATCGTCAACGCCTATGCGGCGCAGCTGTTCAGCGGCGGTAACAAGGCGGCGGCCGCCGAGCAGATGGACACGCTGGTCGAGTTGGTGCGGCGCGGCGGCCAGGGGGCCAAGATCGTCACGCTGGGCAGGGAGGCCGCCGAGCGCCTCCACGCCAAGGGGGCGGGCGGCGCTCCTGTCGGGGAGTCGGGGCCCGTGCACGTCGCCGATCCTATCACCTTGTCCATCGAGGCGAAGACCACGGCGCGGCGCGAGATCCGCGCTGCGGCAGCCAAGGGGATCTTTCCGGCCGCGAACGGCGGCAATCGCGGCACGCACGGCTATCTCGTGAGCGGCGAGAACGCTAAAGCGTTGCTCGAGATGGCGCGCGCGCCGTTAGAGGCGCCGATCGACACGGCCGGGACCGCGATCTTGGCGCTGCTCGACACCAGCGACGAGTGCAGCATTCACGTGGCGCTGGTCGACGGGGACGGTCACGTCGCCAAGGTCGGCGAGTGCACCCACGACCAGCTCGGGGAGTGGGAGGGCAAGACGACCAAGCCCACGCCGGAGCACCCCGACGGCTTTCAGGGCGCCTACCTCCTCTTGAAGGACGGCGAGTATTTCGGCTTGGGAGCGAAGGGGCGCTCGAGCGATGACTTCGACATCGCACAGTTCAAGACGCGTGCGTGACCCCCAGCTGCTGCAGGTCGCGCGCCTCGCGCTCGAGACGCCGAGCCCGGCGCGCCTCGCGGCGCTGAAGGCGGGTCTCGCGCGGCTCAGCGGCCTCGTGCTCGCGGAGGCGCTCGCCGATGTCTGCGTCCTCACGCAGGCGTACGCTCACGCGGACGACGTCTTGCGCCTCATGGTCGAGCACGGCGCCCGGCTCACGCTCCCCGCGCCGCCACCCCCGCGCCGCGTCGCGGGCATGGGTCGCTCGGCGATCGGGCGTCCGCATCACGGCCGCCTCCTCACGCCGTCACTCGACTGGTCAGACGCGCTCTAGGGGGTTTACTGCATGAACGCTTGAACGACGCTGGAGACGTCGAGCAGCAAGGGCGAGATCTGCTCTGCAGACCCTGGGCAACCGCAAGTAGCCCAACCACGGGACGAGCAGCAATGACAGACAAGCGGTTTCCCCGGAGAGACGGGTTGCCAAGCCTCACGCTGACACCTCGACACTCGTCGTTTCTGTCGGCGCTGTTATAACATAACCCGTGCGTTCGATATCTAGCATCATTCTCGCTGCCATCATGAGCACGAGCGCCTGCGCCCGGAGCGGCTTTGAGTGGCTCTCCGAGCCGGGCGGTCCGCTGGCCGGTGATGACAGCGGGGGCGGCGGTAACGGCGATCACGATACCCAGGGCGACCCCGACGGCACCGACAGCGACACGGGTGACTCAGGCACGCTCGCAACCGTCGCGCCGGTGATTCTGTCCGCTTTGGCGAGCATCGAGCCCAACGGCCTCGCGCGTATCGCGAATGGCCAGGTCGTCGCCATGGGCGACTTCCGCAATCCGTGGGATGGCACGCGCTTCACAGGCGCGTTCACGATCGATGGCCAGAGCTTCCCTGATCGACACGGCAACATCGAGATGTTCGCGATCGGCGTCACCAAGACGTCGTGGCAGCAGCTCTACGGCCAGAGCAGCACATCACTCGAGCTGCGCGCCGCAGCCGCCAACAGCTCAGCCGTCTTCAGTTGCGGACAGTTATCGGGCAGCGTCGATATCCAAGGGCAGGCCTTCAGCTCACCCAGTGGTCAACGGCCGCTGCTCACGCGCCAAGATCCGTCGGGCGACCTGACCCACGCGACGCTCATCACCGCAGGCACGGCGAACGCGCAGTGCTCTGCTATAGCAGCCAACAACGACGTCGTCGTCATCGGCGGCCTCTTCGGCGGCACCATCAATCCGGGGAGCGGCGGCTACACCGCGCAGAGGGACCCCAACGGCTACGTCGGCGTCTATGACGCGTCCTCTCTGACCCCCATATGGCAAGCGGCGTATTTGAGCCCGGCGCGTATTCTGCCGCGCACCGTCGCCATCGCGGGCGATGGTAGCATCTATGTCGGCGCGCACTTCGACAGCGCCGCCGCGGACTTCGGCTCCGGCAGCATGACACCAGACGGAGGAGCAGACAGCGTCCTGCTACGCTACGCGCCCGACGGACAGTTCGCGTGGGCCCTGCGCATCCACGGCACCGCCAACGATCAATTACTCGCGATCGCTCCGCGCCCCAACGGCGGCGCCTTCGCCTGCGTTACGACCTGGAGCCCGACCATCACCTTCGACTCACAGACGGGCCCGGGAAACACCGAAGCGGCTGGGCGCGGCAACAGTGACATCGCGGTCGCGGCCTATGATCCTGACGGGACGCTCGCGTGGTCACGGAGCATGGGCGGCCCAGGCGCAGACCGATGCAATGACGCAGCACTCGATACCAATGGCGAAATTTACTTCACTGGCTTCTTCACTGACACCATCACGTTTACGCCAGGCTCCCCCACAGAGCGCGCCGGCGTTGGCGGCTTCATCGCTGCGGTTCATCCCAACGGCGATGCGTCGCGGGAGCTCGTCTTCGACGCCGGGACGGTGGTCGGCCGCCTGGCCATCGACACAGACGGGGTTTGGGCGCTCGGCACCTTCAACAACACGGTGACCCTCGGAGATGTCACCTACGATGCGCCGACCGCGTACTCCGCGTTCATCGCCAAGGTGAGGCTGTAGTGGTGGTCGTCGCGACCGCTCAAGCGTACCGCTGTTCCATGAGATCAATCTCGCGGACGAGCTTGCGGGAGAGGTCGTCCGAGATGTGCGCGTGGCGGGCGAGCTTGAAGATGGTATCGCGCTCGCTCTCGAGGGCGACGAGCAGCAGCCCACGCTCGATGCGCTCGAGCTGGCGAGCCTCGTCGAGCTCGGCCTGCGTCGACAGCTCGCCAACGCCGCACGGCACGAAGCGTGCAGAACCTGGACCTCGTCGGGCCTCCTCGAGGTCTCGGCCCCACACATGATGCTACCTTCCACACTCATCCTCGCGAGCCTCCTTTCCGGGACGGTTCAAGTCGGCCCAACGCGCACGTACAAGACCATCCAGGCGGGATACGACGCCGCAACCGAGGGCGACACCATCGAGATCGACGCGGGGGCCTACCCCAACACCGCGTTCAAGATCACCAAGAGCAACCTCACCTTCAAAGGTGTGGGCGGCCGTCCTCATGTGACGTATTCAGGCAACATTCCCAACGGCAAGGGCATCTTCGTCGTCGACCAGGCGACGGTCCACGACATCACCTTCGAGAACCTCGAGATCTCGAACGCGCGGGTCGCCGACGGTAACGCGGCCGCGATCCGCTTCCAGGCCAAGAACCTGACGGTGCGGGGCTGTTACCTGCATCACAACGAGAACGGCATCCTCGAAGGCAACGGGGCGGTCAGCGGCAGCGTCGTCCTCGTCGAGCACACCGAGTTTGCGTTCAACGGCCGCGCCGGCTCGGGCTACGAGCACAACATGTACATCAACGAGAGCACGGGGAGCTTCACGCTCCGCTATAGCTACTCGCACCACGCCAAGCAGGGCCACCTCGTGAAGTCGCGCGCCCGCGAGAACTACATCATCGCGAACCGCATCATGGACGAGCTGCCCACCGCCGACCCCAGCGACGGCAACACGACCGAACAATCGAGCGCGGTCATCGATCTACCGCAAGGCGGCCGCGCCTACATCATCGGCAACCTCCTGCACAAAGGCTCGAACTCGCAGAATAAGGGCGCGGCCATCTGGTTCGGCGGTGAGAACGGCAACAACGCGCCGCACGAGCTGTACGTGGTGAACAACACCTACGTGAGCGACACCGGCAACAGCAACACCGCGATGCTCCTCGTCAAGCGCATGAGCATCGCCTTTGTCGCCAACAACATCTCGGTCGGCGACGGCGTCACCCTCTTCAACTTCCAACCCGCCGAGGCCGCGTCCGGCCGCCAGGTCACCCTGGTCAACAACCTCGTCGACGACCCCTTGGACAAGCTCGCCTCGTTCAGCGGCTCGTCCTCCGCTCCAGCGGACATCACCTTCAGCTCCTCGGGCAACCTCCAGGTCGCTGACCCCAAGCTCGTCGACCGCGCCGGCTTCGATTGGCGCTTGAAGTCCGACTCACCGGCGATCGACGCTGGCGTCGACCCTGGCAGCGCGCACGGCGTCGATCTCACGCCCGTCGTGCAGTACCTATACCCCGTCAACGGCGAGACGCGGCCGCAAGACGGCCCGCTCGACGTCGGCGCCTACGAGGTCTTGGGCGGCGAGCCCGTCGACCCAGGTGATCCAGGCGTGGGTCCGGGTGACAACGGTCAGCCTGGCGATGGGGGTGAGCCCGGTGACGGGGGGCAGCCCGGCGGCGGTGGCCAACCGGGCAACGGCGGCCAGCCTGGTGGCGGCACGTCTGGCTCCCCCCCCCCGCAGACGCCGACGACCGGCGGCACCACGAGCGACGGCGACCGCCTCGCGAGCGGCGCCCACATCAACGGCACCTGCGCCGAGCTCGGCGGGTCGGGGACCGCGCTCTTTGGAGTGCTCGCTACCCTCGGGCTCGCGCGCGCGCGCTCAAAAAGACGGCGGTGTTTCTTCAGTACGCTTTAGCGGCGGGCTTCCAGCCGAACATTTGAGAAGCGTGGCCGCCGGGGTAGACCTTTACCTCGTGGTCGACCCCGAGGCGCGTCGAGGGGCGCGCTGTCGTGGCGGATGGGGTCATGATCGCCGACGCCCACGGTCACCGCGGAGAAGGGGCGCGCCGGCTCCTCGCTGGTGTCCTCGAGGATCAACAGCGCTCTTGACGCGCCTCGAAGCGAGTCACGCGCGCTATCGCTTTGGCGGAATCGGCTCGAGCGTGTCAGCGCCGGCTTGCAGGGTCTCTCGGCTGCGTGAGCGCGCGAGGTAGTCGCGGGCCTTCTGGTCGAGGGGCGTGTCTTGCGAGGTGAAGAAGCGCTGAAAGAGCGCGCGCGGCAGCTTGTAGCGCGTCAGATCTTGCTCGCCGTCCCCCTCCGGGACCGACTCGTACGGCGCCGGATAGGGCATGTCATAGAGCGAGTAGGCGTTGAACTCGCCGGCCGGCGCGGTGATGCGGGTGCGCCGCGCGAAGCGCTCCATCGTGGGCAGGTCGTGCCAGAGCCCCACCACGGGGTCATTGTCGCGCGCGGAAGCGTCGACGCCGAAGCCGCGGTAATGGTGAACGCTCGTGAAGCGACGAAAGCCAAAGAGCGCCTCGTAGTAATCGGCCACCGGCGGGTCGAGGGCCACCACGAGGTCCGTCGCGCCCATGCACCGGACGGCGTGGCGCCACATCGCGACCGCCATGCACATCCAGGCTCCGCTCCTGCGGACAGACCGGGCGACGGCGAGGCTCCCCACCTCGACCAGCCTCTTGCCCGTCCCGCGGCGGCCCGCCATCTCGGTGGGGTAGGTGTGATCTATCGGCAGCCCTAGCTCGGAGTCCGCCACGAGGGTGACGGTGCCGACGTAGTCCTCCCCGTCGTGCAAGACGAGCACGGTCGCCTCGGGGAGCGCCTGGTGTGCGGTGCGCCACATGCCCGAGGGCTGGGGCTTGATCCAACCGCGCTCGACGTAGGCGTCGTGCACCAAGCGGAAGGCCGCCTCGTAGCCGTGCGCGTCGTGGGCGATCTCGATATAGAGTTTGTCGAGGCGGCTCCAGGGATAGTGGACGGCGCGCCGAATGACGCGGTGACGAATCCACTTGGGGAGGAGTGAGAACCCCGCCCTCTTCAGGCGGCTCGATGCCCGCGAACGTTGCCTCTGATCACGTGCCATTGCTTGTCAATTTAACGCCTCACGCGACTCCCCGCGACTGAAACGGAGTCATACCCTGCCGCGACGGAGCGCTAGCGATCCGCCAAGGAGTCGGGGATGTTCAGCCGGGCCGCGCGCCACGCCGGGACGAACGCCGCCCCGACCGCCGTCGCGGGCAAGAACAACGCCGCGAACAGATAGGCCGACGGGACGAACGCAACCACCAGCAGGATGTTATCGGTGAGCACGCCGCCATTGTAGGTGATGCCAACGGCGTTGACGATGAGCGAGAGCACGAGCGTCGTGAACGCGCCCAAGGCCGTCGCTACGAGCGCGAGGACCGCCGCTTCTCCCGTGAACAGCCCGACGATGTACCGGCGCCGATAGCCCAGCGCGCGCAGCGTGCCGATCTCACGGGTGCGCTCGCTCGCCGCCCGCATGGTGGTCATCAAGACGGACGAGCCGGCGATGACGACCACGATGCTCACGACGACCGCGCGAAAGACCGTGAGCAGCTCTCTGCTCCGGCGCAGCAGCTCCCCGTGCCTGTGCTCTATCGCGGGCACGGCGACGACCTCGGAGGTCGCGCCGACGCTGGCGTTGAACTGCGCCGCCCAGTCATACGCGTCGAGGCCAGGCCGCAGCAGCAGCGTCATCATCGTGATCTTGTGGGTGTCGAGGAGCCGCTGCCCCACCTCGAGCGGGATCAGGGCAAATTGATTGTCGAGCTCTTTGATGCCGCTGGCGAAGAGCCCCGCCACGTCCAGGGTGACGGCATTGACGCGACCACGCTCCGTCATCGCGGTGATCTGAACGCGCGACCGGTGGCACTTGAATGGGCGCTCGCGCGCGATCGGCGCGCCGCGGCCATCGAGGTGAGGCTCATCGCTCGTCGGGGCGCAGCGCAGGACCCGGCCGAGCCCCTCGGCGAGGAGCATCGACTCTCCAGGCACCTCGTGGAGCGGTCGCCCGACGCGGGCGTTCCAGGCGTACGCGCCGCGGAGCTTGGCCGCCTCGGCGACGTCATGGGCGATGGCCATGACCATCGTCCCCGTCCGGCCCGCGCTCGCCATACCCTGCACATCGAGGGTCCGCACCCGCGCCACGACATCGCCGACGCGCGCGTCGAGGTACGATGCGATGGCCGCTTGAGCGGACTCATCGAGCGCGAAGGCCAAGGGGTCTTCGCGCGCCGCCAGCGAGCTCGCGTCGCGATGCTCGATGATGATGTCCCCTAACAAGTTTCGCCGCGACAGCTGGACGCTCTGCACCTCGAACAGATCGTACATGTAGCCTTCGAACAGACCGATGGCGACGAAGCCGCTGGCGATCGCGAGGATCGTCCCGAGGCTGTGACGCCAATGGCGGGCGACGTTACGCCCCGCCACGCGCGCTAAGATTCGCAGCACCATCACGTTCTAGCGAATGAGGTTATTGACGTTGAAGATGGTGGCCGGGTGCGTCTCCGGGCGAGGCGGACTGAACTTGAGCACGGTCACGTTCCCCGGGATGTTGGGGTCGGTGATCGTCATGACGCTCACGAAGGCCTCCGATTTGCCGTCGATGGTGATCGTGTTGTCGTAGGCGAAGCGCGCCGCCTTGATGAGCTCACCGCTCAAGCTGAGGAACTCCGCCCGCATGCCGAGGTTGCGGTCCGCGGAGATCCAATAGCGGATGCGATCGTACGTGACGTTCTCACCGCGGCCGGTCAGCTCGAGCTTCCACATGGGGACGCCGTCGATCGTCTCTTTGCCCACCACCTTCCCCTCGTAGTCTCGCGCGTAGCGCGTCGTGGCGATGTCGCCGTTGACGGCGTCGCCGGTCAGCTTCTGGCGCGCGGAGATCGAGACGGGCTTACGCAGACCCGGCTTGTAGAACCAGATGGTCCGGTCATTGAAGAGCATGAGCTCGCCCTTGCGCCGCGGCGGTGCGGTCACCTCGGCGATGTTGTCGTTCTCACGCGACTTGACCAGGTAGCTCTCGACGGTCTTCTCCCCGTCCTCGACGGCCTCCAGCTCGACCTGCCAGGTGATGCCGTCTTTGAGCCCGCCGCGGGCGCGGTCGGCCTTCCTCAAGAGCTCGATGGCGCTCGGCGTGACCTCGACGACGGGCGCGGCCTCGGGCTGCTGCGGCTCGACCATGGGCGCGGTGACCGGCGCCTTCCTCTTCTGCTTCTGCTTGGCGCGCTTCTTCGTGGCCGCGACGGGGGACAGGACGAGCGACAGGGCGATGACGATGGATGACCACATCTTGGAACCTCACGACCTACGAGCGGTTTGCTGCGATCAGGTTGACGACTGAATCCCGGAGACTCGAGCGGGTAGCTAAAACGGCCGCGACCGCCGACGCCAGCGTCATGATAGCAGCCAAGCACAGACACATCAGCGGCGTGGGCGTCATCATCAACTGCAACGTCCCGGCCGCGCCGGGGGGGCTAAAGCGGACGTTGCTCATGTTGATCAAGCCCGCCGTCACGAGCGTGACGACGAGCCCCGCCGCGCACGCGAGGGCGGCGACCAGCGTGGCCTCGCGGACGTAGAGCGCGCGCAGCTGCCCGCGGGTGTAGCCCAACGCGCGCAGCGTCCCCATTTCACGCGTCCGCTCGAGCACACTCAGCGTGGTCGCGTTGAACATCGCGAACGCGACGACGGACACGACGATGACCCCGATGAAGCCGACCACCGCCCGCACGAACCTCAGCGTCCCGATGTAGTAGGCGCCGAGCACGTCGTGATCGTAGGGGTACACGCGGATCGCCGTCCCCTCGAGCTTGCGCGCGGCGCGCTCCGCCACGGCGTGCGCGTCGTGATAGTCCGTAAGATACGCGGCCGCGTACGTGACGCCGTCGGTGTCGTAGAGCTGCTGCAAGGTCGTAAGCGACGTCACCAGCGCCGTGTACTCAGCCTCGGCGAGGGCCGCGCGAAACGTCGAGACGACCTCGGCGTCCACGGCAGACAGCGAGCCGCTCCAAGAGATGGCCGCGAGCTGAATATTCGAGTCGCCAGCGATGCGCGCCTTCACGTCGCTCGCCGCGCAGTCGAGCACCCCCGGCGGGCCTGGCGGGCCGAGCTCGTCTCTGACCTGCGTCTTCCCGAGCAAGCTCGCGAGCCCCGTCGCGAGCGCCGCGGCGCCGTCGACGTCTTGGTAGCTGCCGAGCGCGCGGCCACGCACAGGCTGCATCAGCTCACGCGCGTGTTTGACGATCTCGGGGTGAGTCGCGATCTTGTCCTCGACGGCGAGCTCGAGCCCGGTCGAGATCACGGGCACCGCCTTGCAGCCGTTGCCCGCGAGCCCCATGCCGAGCAGATAGCGGCCGACAGCGACGACCTCGGGGCTCTCACGCAGCGCCTCCATGATCGCGTCTTGGTCGGCTGGCGTGAGGGCATACTTCGCAGGCTCGGCGAGCGCGCCCTCGAGGCCGCCCTCTTTGTAGAAGGCGACGTGCCCGGTGCGGCCAAAGAAGATCGAGTTGGTGCGCAAGAAGTCATCGACGCGCACCGCGTAGCCGCCGAGTAACGCAAGGCCCGTGTACCCGAACATCACGGCGCAGACGGCCGCGATGTTACGACGCCGATTTCTGCGCAGATTGCGCCACGCAAGGCGCCAGCCCGACTTCACGCAGCCAACTCGCCGTCGTGGAGATGAATGATCCGCGCGACGCGTGACATGAGCTTCTCGTCATGGGTGGAGAAGAAGAACGTCACCTTGTGCCGCTCGTTGAGCGCCAGCATCAGATCGAGGATGCGACGCGCGGTGCCCGAGTCGAGGTTCGCGGTCGGCTCGTCGGCGACGACCAGCGCGGGCGACGACACCAGCGCGCGCGCGATGGCGACCCGCTGGCGCTGGCCCCCCGACAGCTTGTCGGGGCGATGCGCCCGGAAGCGCTCGAGCTCGACCTCACGCATCGCCTCCATGACGCGCTCGCGACGCTCGGCCGCCGAGACGTTGGAGTCGATGAGCAACGGCACCTCGATGTTCTCGTAGACGTCCAAGACGGGGATGAGGTTGAACGACTGGAAGATGAAGCCGATCTTGCGATTGCGCAGCGCGCAGAGCGCGTCATCCGAGAGCGAGCGGACATCGACGCCCTCGAAGAGCACGTTGCCCTCGTCGGGGTGATCGATGCAGCCGACCAAGTTCAACATGGTGCTCTTGCCAGACCCCGAAGGTCCGACGACGGTCGTGAACTCACCAGGCATGAGGTCGAGGCTCACGTCGTTGAGCGCGTGCACGACGGTCTCTCCCAAGTGGTAGCGCTTGTGCACCGACGTGAGTCGAATGAGCGGGGAGGTCGACATGCCGAGGCTGTTTACCAGGTATAGACGGCCCCCACCACAGCGGCCCCCCTGACGAGACGAGAAAACTCGCCGTAGACGGGCCCGTGCGAGCCGTACAACGACACGAAGGCGACGAGCGCGTCGAGAACGTTGGCGGTCATGTTCGCGAAGACGAGCCCGGAGCCGTCGGCAAGCGAATACGCGTAGCGCAGCTCGAGGGTGAGGCTCTTGCTCGGGGGGAGATCGGGCAGGCGCACCGAGGCGTAGAGGATCTTGTCGCCCAGCAGCTCGAAGCCAGGGTCCGTTATAACAGGCAAGAGCATGGGGTTGGCCCTGCCGGCCGCGAGCGCGCCGCGAAAGTCGCGCCTGTCGTAGCCCGCGTCGTTGAACAAGAGCTCGACCCGCACGTCTTCACCGCTCGAGAAGTTGTAGCGCAGCCCCGCGAGCGCGTTGGTGAAGAGCACGCGCGGCGGCTTGGGGTGCCTCCGCGCCATCGTCGTGACCGGCGTCGTCGTACCTAGCGGCGCGCCTGGCGTCGTGACGGGATAGTAAGCCTCGCTCCACCCTTGATGGCTAGCGTCGACGTACAGGAACAACGCATCCGCTAAAACGATCTGGGCATATTCTCCAAAGCTCACGAGGCCGAGCGAGTCAGAGCTCACCGTCGCGCCGACATAATCGGCGTTCTTCCCGTACTCGAGCTTGAGCTGGGCGCGCGGGCGGAAGGGGTTGTCCGGGCGGCGCTGATCGTCGCTGTCACGCAGCTCGGCGAGGACGACCGCCGAGAAGACCTGACTCGGTGACAGGTTCACGCGCAGCATCTCGCGGCTGTTGACGACGAACAGCGGGTCGCGCATCAGCTGACTCTGCTGGATGAACCGGTTGCTCGGGCTCGTCAGCTCGCCGGGACCCCACTGGAAGTTCTGGCGCCCGTAGGTCATCGCCACGTTCTCGCTCACCCGCCACGTCAGGTAGAGCTCGATCCACGAGAACGACGCGTCGCCCTCGGCCTCCTGCCAGCGCGAGCCCGTCTGCACCCACGTGACCCGCGTGAGCATGCGCGGCCTGAGCACGAGGGCCAAGATGTGGCCGTTCTCGAGCTTGAGGTTCGGCCGGAGCTCTGTCTGCGCGAGGCCGACGGGTAGCTCGAGCACCCTGTTGCTGGGGTTGAGCGGCGTCGCCGTCGGCTTGACGGCGCGCCCCGACGAGATCCAGTCGATGGAGCCGCGCACGGTCACCGGCGGCTCCGCGAGCATGGACTCGCCGGCGGCGAGGGAGGCGAGCAGTAGTCCGAGAGGAATCATCACGGCACGCCGGTGGTCCGCTGAGGGTCGACGTAGCTGAACTTGCGCTCGTAGTCGAGCACGGGCCCCCACGCGTCACCCGCCGCGGCCAAGCTCAGGTGCACGGGCCGCCCCCAGCGCGCCGACAGCCGCTCCGCGGCAGACGCAAAGCCGAGCTGCGCGGCCGTGGCGCGCACGTCTCGGGCCTGCAAGCGCACGTGCAGCTCGCCGTTCACCTCCCCCAGCCGAAAGGCGCCGGTCAGATCATCGACGAGGCCCGGTTCGCTGTATAGCCACTCCTTGACGGCTTCCACTGACGGTACGCCATCGCGGCCACGATCAGCGAGGCGGCCGCTTACGAGCAGCACCGGCAACCAGGGCTCGGCGCCGACGGCTGCGGCAAGCGCGGACACCTCGGCCTCTGTCAACAGACGACCGTGGTCTCCGGTGGCGTAGCGCGGCAGGGGGATCACTGCGGTGGTCGAGAGCATCGTAAAGCACAGCTCCCCAAAGCCGCGGTCGTCTCGCTGAATGACCTCGACCTGCGTGCGCAGCGGGTTGTAGCAGAAGACGGACGGCAAGCTGTCGTGCCCCCCCAACCCCAGGCGGACGCGGAGCTCTACGTTATCACGGAGTGTTCTACGAAAGCGGATCGTCTCGCGGGTCTCGAAGAGCAGGTTCAAGCCCAGCTCGCCGATCCCGAACGAGCTGCCGATGAGCCGCCGGGGCTCGGCCTCGAGGTCGATGCCGACGCGCGAGGCGATATAGTCGCGCTGCGCCTCCGCGAGCATCTCTTCACCCAAGATGAAGCTGACGTTGAGCCGGGCCCAGTCGACGCCGACGGCGCGCCCGCGCTCGAGCAGCTTGAGCATGAACAGCGGATCGGTGCAGACGATGACCTGCCCATAACGCGCCCCGAGGTCGCGCAAGATGGCGCACGCCATGTCCTCGCGCACGCTGACGTTGGCCACCGTCGCCGCCTTGGAGGTGAAGATCACCCCCATGGGCAGACAGTTGACGATGAGCGTCGGCACCTCGTCGATGCCGAAGGCGTCTTGCAGGCCGAGGTCGATGTCGAACCAGGCGCGCGCGTGCTCCTTGCGCCGCGACAACCGGAAGCCGAAGACCTGGCCTCCGCGGCCAGAGCTCGTCAGCACGTCGGCCAGCTCGCCGACCTCGAGGGCGGGGCCGGCCAGCTCGGGCAGCGTGAAGCGGCCGAAGGTGTTGTCCTTGGTGAGCACGGGTAGCGCCGACAAGCGTGGGTCGCGCTCCCAGTCCCGCAGGACGACCCCGTGCTCGCCCAACAGCACCCGGTAGGCCGGGCTTCGCCGAGCCGCAGCGCGGACCGCCGCCACGGCGCCGCGCTGCGAGCGCTGCAACATGGTTTGGCGGCTCATCTTCCGCCCTGACGCCAAGAGAAGTCTGCGAACGAGCTTGTGGGCCCTGCCCATCGTAAAACCTTCCAGCATGACACAGATCGGGAGGGTATAGCGCTCATCGCCGCGGGTCGACTCGGATCGGTGACCCGACATCGCGTCAGGAGGGCGGGCGCCGCGCCTGTCAGGCTCGCCGTGCCGCCGACGCGTGGTCCTCTTTTGGCGGCAAGCGCGAGCTCGCGGCCCGAGCACGGGATCTTGCGAAGCGCGTCGCGCGTGGCGAGTCGGGGGTCGCGTTCAGATGAAGGTCACACCACGCTCGGCGAGATCGCCGATGAAACCAGCGTACGAAAAGTTCCTCGCGCTCACGCGCCAAGAGAAGGCGGAGAGCGAACACCGCGAAGACCTGACGCGACGCCAGGCTCATTGCAGGATACGCCCCAAGGCTCCGTGGAAGTCCGTCGGTTCAGGCAGTCCATTCAACGCGGCTCTCTCCCAAGCGATGCTGTGATTCATGTCCGCTGCAACGAATGTCGTGCGCTTGCCGAGTCGACGCGCGGCCAGGTACTCGTCGCGCGCGATCGACATCATCGGAGAGCGGCTCCCGATCATCGCGATCACGAGCGAGGCTCGAGACGATAGCCTCGTCGCTTCAAGCCCCAAACGAGCGGCGTAACAAGCTGCCGCCGCAAAGCGGCGACTGAGTCATCAACCCTATTCACCCATCTCGCGCCGGCACTACCGTCAAAAGCGAGATCGGCTCTCCGCACCCTGGGCATCCTCAAGTAGCCCAACGACGAGACGATCAACACTGACAGAAAAAGGCAGAGGCACGGCGGAACAGCCGACGCTGTGTAGGATCCTTAGGCTGTCGGCTCCATCGCCATCGGGCCATCGGCTGTCGGTTTCCCACACTTCAGCTCTCGGCAATTCCCCTCTCGCGTCTCATCTTGCGACGCCCCCGTGTCACAATCGACGCCCCCACCACCTCTCGACCCTCCAATCGCCGATTCGAGCCCGTTGAGCGGCTCCCACGGCTTGGCAGCATCCTTGCTTTGGTAACGGGCAAGGAGCCCAAGCCAAATGACCGCTATCACCAACCGTTTTGCCCCCGCCGCCCTCAACCTTCCTGCTTCGCAAGCCCCCGCGAGCCGAGCCTCGGCCACGCCAGCGGCCAAGGCGAACAAGCCGGCCGATGTCGTCGAGCTTGCCAAAGTGCGTGCGGCCAGCAAGGACCCGATGCTCGATCTCGAGGCGGCGCCAATGCTGCCGAGCAGTGGCAGTGCGCCGGCGCTGCCGCGTGACTTTGGCGAGCGGCTCGAGGTGTACCGCGAGGAGATGGGGGCTGGGGCTCTTGCTTGGGGCGCGCTCATGGAGATGGCGCGTAGCGCGACGAACGATATTCGCGTCGCGGCCGAAGTCCGCAGTGCGATGCAGCGTGGTGCCATCGATGCCAAGCTCGGCGAGATCAACAAGGCCGAGCGGCAGCAAGCGCACGAACGCTCGGCCTCGCTGCAAAACTTGGGCACGACCGTCGCCGTTCAGGCGGTGGCCGTCATCGTCGGCGGCATGCTCGGGACCGCGCTCTCGAACAGCAGTGGCGCGCTGAGCAATGCAGCGCAACAAAACATCGGCCCCGGGCGTAAAGCACAGGCCGAGAAGCTCGAGCAGATGCATCAGGAGCTGACCCGTACGCTCTATGAGCAGAACATCGATTCCGCTAAAACGAGCTACGAGGAAGCGAAGGAGCAGATGAAGCTCGCGATGCGGATCTTGAGCGAGCATGCGGAGAGGAAGACGCAGATCAGCAGTACGATTACGCGGGTTTGATGACCGACGGCCGATGACCGAAAGCCGATGGCCGATAACCGATTGCCGATGCCCGCGAAAAAGCCGTTCAGCCCCTCAGCTGATTCAGCGCCCGCTTCACGACCGCCACGGCGTCTTCCCCGGTCTCCGCCGTCGCGGTGAAGTGGCCCATCTTTCGGCCCGGCTTCGGTGTCTTGCCGTACAGCGACAGCTTCAGGTTCGGGATCGACAAGGCGCGCGCGAAGTTCGGCTCGCCTTTCGCCCACGCATCCCCAAGGATGTTCGAGATGGCGCACGGGCGCAGCGCCGTCACCGCGCCGAGGGGCAAGCCGCACACCGCGCGGATCGCCTGCTCGAACTGCGAGGTCACGCACGCGAAGTCGCTCGCGTGATACGAGTTGTGCGGGCGCGGCGCGAGCTCGTTCACCAACAGCTCGCCGGTCTTGGTGACGAACATCTCGACCGCGAGCAACCCCACGATCTTCAAGCCATCCGCGATGCCGCGCGCGAGATCCTGTGCCTTGGTCGCAAGCTCTTCCGAAATCGCCGCCGGGATGACCGACCACGCGAGGATGCGATTCTCGTGGTGGTTGTGCGCCACGGGATAAACCGCGACTTCCCCGCTCGCGCCCCGGGCCACGAGCACCGACAGCTCCTTGTCGAGCTCGAGCGCGAACTCGACGACGACCGAGTCGGCCTTGAGCTCGTCCCAGGCGGTCGCGGCTTCGTCGGCGGAGGCGAGCTCCATCTGGCCGCGTCCGTCATAGCCGCCATGCGCCGCCTTCACGAAGCAGCGGCCGCCGAGCTGCTCCGCGGCGCGCTTGAGCTGCGCGGGCGAGGCGGCCTCCATGTACGGGCCGATGGGGATCGCGTGCCCCTTGAGCCAGCGCTTCTGCACGGCGCGGTCCTGAATGGTCTCGAGGACCTGCGCGTCGGGGCGGCAATGCGTGTGCTCCGCCGCGGCGGTCAGCGCCGCGATGCCGACCTTCTCGATCTCCAAGGTCACGACGTCCACGCCCTTGGCGAGTGTGCGCGCGGCATCGACATCGTCGAACGAGGCGGTGATGACCTTCTCGACCACCGGCGCGGCCGCGCAGTCGGGATCGGGGTCCAAGACATGCACCTTGTAGCCCAGCGGACGCGCCGCGAGGGCCATCATGCGGCCGAGCTGTCCACCGCCGATGATGCCGATGGTCTTACCGGGAGGAATGACACCCTTGATCATGTCAGGGTCTGCGCCAGGACGAGGTCGCGCTGCTTCTCACGGTAGGCCTTCAGGGCAGCGCGCACGTTGGGATGGGAGTTGGCGACGATCTGCGCCGCGAGGATGCCGGCGTTCGCGGCGCCCGCGACGCCGATGGCCACGGTCGCGACCGGGACACCCTTGGGCATCTGGACGATCGACATAAGGGCATCGACCCCGTTCAACATGGTGGCCGGGACCGGGACGCCGATGACCGGCACCTGGGTCTTCGCCGCGACCATGCCAGGTAAATGGGCCGCGCCACCGGCGCCCGCGATGATCGCGAGCAGGCCTCTCCCCTCGGCCTCTTCGGCGAAGGTGAACATGGCGTCCGGCGTGCGATGGGCCGAGACCACCTTGGCTTCGTACGGAACGCCGAGCTCGCCCAAAATCTCGCAGGCGTGCCGCATGGTCTCGTAGTCCGACTGGCTACCCATGATGACGGCGACCAGGGGTGTCGAAGAGGTCATTGCACACGTCATTTGCGCGACCGGTGCGAGCTGGTCAAGCGCGCTTGCAGCTCCTCATGCAGATCGGTAGACCGCCCGGCCATGTTGCAGGTGTGGCGGGTCAGCAAAAGCTTCGGTGGTCGCACGCTCTTCAGCGACGTGAGCTGGACCGTCAACGCCGGCGAGCGGGTCGGTCTAGTGGGCCCAAATGGCGCCGGCAAGACCACCTTGCTCAAGATCATCGCCGG
>JBDHVB010000052.1:0-26746 GCA_039809465.1 Myxococcota bacterium | reverse complement strand
TCCGTCGGTTCGCGGCACTCGAGGCGCACTTCGACGAAGCGTTGATACACTTCGCGATAGTGGACATCACGCGGAGAATCGCTCGGCGACGGCTTCGGCGCGGGACCAGCCTTCGACACCGGTACCGCGGGCCCGCCCGCGCCGTTGACCCTGGGCGCGGGCCTGGGCGCCTCGGCCGCAAAGGAAGGACCATCGCCGATCCCGTCGTCGCCGGTGGAGAGAGAATCGCTGAGCTCCTCCAGGGAAGCGAGCAAAGCGGCGGAGCCGGGGTCTGCTAAAGCGGAGGAAGGCGGCGGAGGAGGAGGGCTCGACTTTCGGTTGTCGGCGATCGGTGATCGGCTATCGGCCGGCAGTAATCGGCCATCGGTCATCGGCGATCGGCTATCGGCCATCGGCCCATCGGCTCTCGGCGATCGGCTCTCGGTCATCGGCGCCCGGCCCTCACCCCCCATCGGCCTCCTCATCTCCACCGTCGCCGCCTTGAACTGCCCCTCCCCCTCACTCCCCCCCGCCACCGCGAAGCTG
Organism: Myxococcota bacterium; assembly: GCA_039809465.1. Lineage (GTDB taxonomy): Bacteria > Myxococcota > XYA12-FULL-58-9 > XYA12-FULL-58-9 > JALHOP01 > JALHOP01. Next base: position 26,221 of record JBDHVB010000052.1, on the reverse strand, counting down.
CCAAAATCCAGCTCCGACACATCCGGCGCTGGCGTCGGCTCGTGATGCGCGATCACATCATCGAGGCTCGCGTTACGCGCCGACACGATGCTCGGCGCCCCACCCTTGTCGAGACTCTTGTTGATGAGCCGCGCCAAGCGATGCAAGCCCGCGGGCAATGTCCGCTCCGACAGACGCGACCCGTCGCTCAAACCCTGCTGCTGCTTACTGAGGAAGTCCGCCATCGCGCTGACGCCACGGCTCATCCGCAGCCCCGTCGTCGCGATCAACAGGGCGTGAATCAAGAACGCCGCCACGGCCAACATGACCGTCATGATCTGCAGACCACCCAGCTCCGCGAAAGCGGGCGTGACGTCGCTGTACACATAACCCACGGCGGAGGGCACCCCCGCGACCTCGAAGTGCCGCGCCCAGACCCCCACGGTCCCTGGCGCGACGAACAGCGGGCCCAAACCCACGCTACCGATCCCCGGAACGAGCGACTTCACCACGCGCGGCGCGAGCAAGAACGCCGCCTCGCCAGCGCTGCTATCGACGCTCGCCCCTTCGGGCGCCCGCCCCATGCGCACCTGACCCTCGAGCGCCAGCACCGGATCGACGCCGGTCGGCTTCGGCAGACTCCGCAAGCGGCGCTCGACGACCACGATGCCGGCGGGTTTCCCCTTGAGGGTGAGGGCAGCCGCGCCCACGTGGATGATGGAGCCATCGTGCACCAACGATCCCAGCGCCGGCCCCCCCGCGACGGCGAGACGCACGGTCTCGGTCTGCGCATCGTCCATGGTGGGAGCGGGCACCGGCGCGGGCGGAGCCGCGGGGGCTGGCGCGGGAGCCGCTTCGACACCTTCTTCGGCCTGAGCCTGCTCTTGCGGCGCGGGTGCGGGTGGCGGCGGAGCAGCCGGAGGTGTCGCGCCAGGCAGCCGCACGCGATTGCCGATCGGCAGCACCGGCGAGTCCGACAGCAGCACCAGCCCCTGCTCATCGAGCAGCGCCACCGCGTCGACCTCGTGACCACGCGCCAGCTCCCCACGCAAGGTCGACAGGCGGTCGTTCACCTTGGTGGTCTGCGCCAGCACGAGCTGCTTCATGCGCTCGCCAGGCCGGGGCATCGCCGCCAGCGTCGTCATCTGCTGCGACAACAAGTGCAGCTGCGTGCCCAGCTCCGCGTCCAACGCCATGCGCTCCGCGGTCTCGGGCAAGTCGTGGCCAGCCGAGGCGAGCTCCGACGTGACGAGCTGTGCTCCCGCATCGAGGAGCGCGCGGCTCGCCTCGAACGACCGACGCTCGCGCGCCGCCATCCCCTTCACCGTGACGATGGCGAAGATGGCGAGACACACGGCACTGATGACGAGAGCAACTAGCTTCTGCCTAGCCATGATCCGCCGCGGCTTGATGCGGCTCGGCGATTGTCGACGGGGCCTCACGTGCTGTCAATGCGGCTGGCGCGGCCGCCAAGCGCGTCATGAACGCCTTGCGGAACGAGCCCAGCGCCAGCATCAGGAAACCGGTCGCGAAGATCGCCATGAAGGGGATCGGCAAAAAGCGCTGATTCGCGGCCGAGACGAACATCGCCCCCACGAGATAGACGCCCAGCACCAGCTCGACCAACGCCTGCCAGTTCGCGGAGAGCAGATAGGCCGGGTCGATGCGCGACGCCTTGCGGTCACCCCACTTCGGGGTGCGGGCAAAGGCGGTGCGGTGACCCACGAGGGCTTCGATGACGGCGCGGCTGTTGTTGACCGCGAGGCCGACCCCGAAGGCGAGCGTCAGCGGGATGCGGCGCAGGACCTTCTGGCCATGACCGACGCCCCGCTCCGCTAAAGCGTAAAACGTGATGAGCGACGCGGCCGAGCCCACGAACATCAGGCCGTCCATCACCGCGAGCTTCCACGACAGCAGCTCGTAACGGCTCGACACCGCGAACGGCATCAGCACCGCGAGCAGGAGCACCATCGGGTAAGCGATGTTGCCCCCCAGATGGAACGTCGCTTCGCAGCGGTGGCGGAAGGACAAGGTCGGGTGCGTCCAGATCTTGGGCAACAACAGACGCGCGGTCTCCGTCGAGCCCTTGGCCCAGCGGTGCTGCTGGGTCTTGAAGGCATTGACGTCGGGCGGCAGCTCGGCCGGAACCTCGACGTCCTGACGATACACGAAGCGCCAGCCCTTGAGCTGCGCGCGGTACGAGAGATCCAGATCCTCGGTGAGCGTCTTGCCCGACCAGCCGCCCGCGTCGTCGATGCAGCGGCGGCGCCAGATGCCAGCGGTCCCGTTGAAGTTGAAGAAGCTTCCCAGCGCGGCGCGGCCACCGTGCTCGTTCACGAAGTGGCCGTCGAGGAGGATGGCCTGCGACTCGGTGAGCTTCGAGGTGTGGCGGTTCAGGTGGCCCCAGCGCGCCTGCACCATGCCGACGCCGGCGTCGTTGAAGTGCGGCACCAGCTGCTTGACGAAGTCGGGCTCGGGCACGAAGTCGGCGTCGAAGATGGCGACGAGCTCGGCGCTGCTCTGCGACAAACCGTAGGCAAGCGCGCCTGCCTTGAACTGCTCGCGCGTGGGGCGGCGGACGTAGGCGATGTCGATGCCGCGGCTCTTCCACAGCTCGCAGCGCTTCTCGGCGATCTCGATGGTCTCGTCGTTCGAGTCGTCGAGCACCTGGATGGCGAGCTTGTCGTGCGGATAATCGATGGCGCAGACCGCGTCGATGAGGCGCTCGGCGACGTAGCGCTCGTTGTACATCGGCAGCTGCACGAGCACGGTCGGCCACTCGGCGGGCGCGTCCGGTACGTTATTGCGGAGGCGGCGGGCCGCCAAGGCGAGCAACATGCGGTGCACGGACACCGCCGACAACAGCACCAAGAGGCCGATGTAGACGCAGAGAGTAACGCTAGGCACGAGTCTGCTCGCGCAAGAACGCCAAGAGGCGCGCATCGAAGTCCGCTGGAGCAACACGGTGCTTCTGACTCTCACGGCAGAGCACCACGGTCTTCTTGTAAGTCTCGAAAACGTGCTTGGTGACGTTGTTGCTGGCGATGTGCGCTTCGACGGCGCGACGCAGCTCGGGAGACAGGCGCTGCTCGAAGTAGTCGGTCAACATCTCGACGGCTTGCTCGCGCGTAATCATCAACGCCTCACTGCTTCCGGAAGTACGCTTCGATGCGCTCGCGCACGAACATGCGGGAGCGATGCAGGCGGCTCTTCACCGTGGGAATGGTGAGACCCAAGGTACCTGCGACTTCTTCGTTCGAGAGGCCTTCGATGTCGCGTAAAAGCAGCACGAGGCGGTACTTTTCCGGGAGCATGTCGACGGCTTCGTCGATGACCTTGCTGAGCTCGCTGGTGAGCAGCTTCTCGTCGGGCTGACGGCTCCACGCCGTGGGCGGCCCCAACAGCTCGACCTCACCCGACAGCGAGGCGCCGTTCGGCACCTCATCGAAGTTGATGGTCGGCTTGCGCTGCTTGCTGCGCAGGCGCATGAGCGCCGTGTTGGCCGCGATGCGATAGAGCCAAGTCGACGGCTTGGAGTCCCCGCGGAACGACGCGATGTTGCGCCAGGCGTTCAAGAACGTGTCCTGAACGACCTCCTCGGCCTCGGCCTGCGACTTCACCATGCCAAAGGCGAGGCGATAGACCCGATCGCGATAGCGACGGACGATATCTTCGAAGGCGTCGTAGCTGCCGCGCTTTGCCGCGTGGAACAGGTCCAGATCAGCCGCAGCCGACTGGTTCGTATCCTGATTCATTGCGCTTTGCGCCTTAGCACGCGCGTAAGACAAAACTCAACGCAAGAAAGCCACCCCAGGCCAGGCCAAAACGGCAGACGCAAAGCCGATTTAGCGCTCGGTCTGGATCCCGGCTGAGCGCACGCACCGCGCGCAGCGACCTGTCAGCCGGTCAGACAACGCCGGTGGCCGCCTGGACTTGGCGACCACCCCGGCCGTCGCCCTGCAACCCAGCGAGGGGCGCTGGCTCGCCAATGCCTTGCGCAACTGCGTTGGCGATCAAACGACCACCGCCGCGCGGCTCGCGCGTGGGGCCGCGGACAGGCTCGAAAGTGTGACGCCGGCGGTAGAAAAGCGGTAGGCGCGGCTCAGCGCTCGGTCTGGATCTTGGTGAGCAGATTCACCGACTGCTGGTGCCGTTCACTGTAGCTGGTCGCGAACTTCAGGGTCTTCTCGGCCTCGTCGAGGGCGCCGAGGCGATACTGATCCACCGCACGCAAGTACAGAGCCGTCGCGAGATCGTTACGCACCTTCTTCGAGAGCTCACCCCGGCCCTGGCCGGTCATGCGCTCGAGCATTTGCAGCGCCGCGGTGAGCTGCTTGATGGCCGGCTCGGCGCGCTTGAGCCGTGACTCGGCGAGCCCCTCTTCGTAGAGGGTGCTGAACTTGCCGATGCGGTCGATGAGCTCGGTCGCCTCTTTGTTGTCGCCGCCGAGGGCGCGCAGCTTCGAGATGGCCTCGTCGACGCGGCCTTCGGCGAGGATGTCCATCGCTTCACCCGTCGCGGTGCGCGGCTTTGGCTCGGGCGCCCTCTGGCTGCTCTCCTGCTTCTTGCGCTCCTCGCGCGGCGTCGGCGTGTCGTACTGCTGCAGGATGTTCACCGAGCGGCCGGCGATGAGCGGCAGGCCCGCTTGCTTGCGCAGATCGTTCAGGTCGGCGCGGTAGGCCGAGTAGAACTCGAGGCCATCGAGCAACGCTTTGGCGGTCGTCTTGTCGTCGTTCGCGAGCGCGGCGCGGGCGCGGTTGATGCGCTCGTCGGCGTCCCGGGCGACGATGCCGATGAGCTTCTGGGCATCGGCCCCGAAGAACAGCGAGTCGGAGGCCTGCAGGGCGTTCTCGTAGGCCCCCGAGAGATCCTGCGCGTTCAAGCGCTCCTTGGCCGCGAGCAAGGCTTGCTCGGCGCGCTTCTCGACGGCGATGGCCTCGAGATAGCGGCGGCTCCGCTGGTGATCGCGGTCGTGCTGCAGGGCCGCTGCGAAGAAGCCCTCGGCGGACACCCAATGGCGCTGCTTGAAGGCCTCGACGCCCTGCAAGTAGAGGTTGAAGACCTCGGCGTGGGTCTTCGAGGCGCCGTTGTTCGAGAACATGACCGCCAAAGCGACCAGCAGCACGGCGCAGAGCACGCCCGAGCCGTAGACGATTGTCCGCAATCGCGGATTTTCGCGCAGCCGCGCGAAGAAGGCGACGCGGTTGCTCGCGGCGAGCACGGGAGCGGCGCTGGCGTCGACCGGGCGCAGGCCGTCGTTGGTGTCGACGAAGCGGAAGGTGGCGCTGCCCAGGCGGATCTCGTCGTTGTTCTTCACCAGGGCGCGCTCGATGCGCTTGCCGTTGACGAAGGTGCCGTTGCCGCTGTGCAGATCGGTCAGGTCCCAGCCGTCCTCGACGCGGGTGAGACGCGCGTGCCGGCGCGAGATCGAAGGGTCCTTCAAGACCACCTGGTTGTCGGCTTCGCGGCCCAAGGTCACGTCCTCGCCGTGGATCTCGATGGGGCCTTTGTCCTCGGCGGCGATCACCACGAGGCGCACCATGGGCTCGGGATTCTCGCGCTCCTCGGGGCCATAGACGCCGGTCTCACGCTTGCGCTTCGGCACCTTCTTCGCCGAAGGCTCGCGGCGTGAGCTCGGCTTGACGGCCGAGATGCTCTCGCTGCTGCCGGCGCCCCACTCGTCGGAGGCCTCTTGGAAGTCGCTCCAGCCGTCGTCGTCGCCGTGCGGCACGTCGCCGGTGATCGAGCCCGACCCCGGACCTTGAGCGAGACCACCAGGGCCGCCGCCGTGGCGCGTCTTCATCTGACTGCGTGGACCGTCACCTTGGTAGGCGGGCGCGAGCTGCGGGCGGGCGCTCGTCGGCATCTCGGAGGAGCGCGGCTGCTCGTCCTCGCTCTCGGGGAACGCGGGTCCGAGCCGGCCAACCTCGGACGACTCGGAGTCACGGCGGCCTTCGAGGATCAGGGTGCTGCCAGGACCGTCGCCGCGGCTGACGCTGACGCTCGCGCTGGCGGCGGACTGTTCGTCGAAGGGCTCGGCGTCGATGTTGGTGGTGATGGGCTCGAGCGTCGATGCGGCGGCAGCCTGGTCGACGTCGGTGCCGCGGCGCTTGGGGCGCGAGGCGCGTCCGCTATCACGGTCGCGTCTGCTTTCGCGCGCACTCGCCTGCGATAGCTCCTCGAGCAAGCCGCCGTCGATGGTGGTGTGCTCGGGCGACTCGAGGGCGTCGAGCGCTTCGTTCGACTCGGGTGTATCGACGGGCGTCGGCTCGGGCACGATGTCTTGCAAGGCCCCCTCGGGCGGCTGCGCGTGCGAGGTCGCATCGAAGTCCATCGCCGCGACGGCCTCGCCAACCGCGGAGGTCATCGACGCGTCGGGCGCGAGCGGGATGGGCTCGTTCGCGGCGAGGGCCTGCTCGATGATCGGGCTCTCGGTGGCGGTCGTCGGGCCCTCGTTCAACGGCTCGAGCGCCTCGTTGTGCGTGGTCATCTCGGCGTCGGCGAACGGCTCGACCGGCTGCGTGACCATCATCTCGTCGCCGGAGCTCGGCGCGCCTTCCGCGCCACCTTGGCCACGGCGCTCGCCTGGGATCGGGGCGCTATTTTCGTCGTCGGGGATGGGCTTGCGAGCCATGGGTCAAACTAGCCTGTCAGCGCGCCATGAGCTTGTCGAGGTTTTCCCGAACCCGCGAGGCGATGACGTCCATGACCTGCTTCCGTACCGCCGGCCGTTCGTCGACGACGGCCAAGAAATCGCGTTTCGAGAGCACCAACGTGGTCAAATCGCTCTTCGCGATGACCGACGCGGTGCGCGGGATGCCACGTAGCGCCGCCACCTCACCGAACAACGTACCCGAGCCCAGGACCGACAGGCTGGCGCGCGTGCCGTTGTGAGCCGTGAAGACCTCGGCCTCGCCGCTCTTCACCACGTAGATGTCGTCGGAGGTCTCGCCCTCCCGGATGACCATCGAGCCCTGCACGAAGGTGCGCAGCTTGAAGCGCTCGATCATGGCCCGGCGCGCGGTGTGCGGCAGCAGCGCGAAGACCTGGGAGGTCGCGAGCACGGCGTCGACGACGCGCTCCTTGTAGAACGCGAGGAGCGTCGCGTCCGCGCGGGCGTTGTCGGCCGCGGCCTTGGCGTAGAGCTCCTGGGTGATGACGAACACCTGCGTGGGATACAGCGCTTCGATCGACGCGGTGCGCGGCGAGCCGGTGAAGAAGCCGTTCTCGCCGAAGAAGTCGCCGCTGGTGAGCGAGGCGATGTAGACGCGCTCGCCGTTCGCCTTGGTGGCGTGCACCAGGGCTCTGCCGTTGGCGATCAAGAACAGCTCGCGGCCGATGTCGCCTTGGCGGACGATGAGCTCGTCTTCCTTGACGTGGCGCAGCTCGCAGCCCTCGACCAGCGTCGCGAAGCCGTTCGGCGTGAGCTCGGTGAGGAGCTTGGTGGGCGTCTCGGCGCGGCCAATGCGGACCGGCGCGAGCTCGAGGAGCTCCGACATGAGGCTCTCGACGGGGCCGCTGGTCGAGAACAACACCTGCTTCATGGTGTCCGTCGAAGCGAACGCGCAGCGCGGCACGAGGGTGATCATGGCGCGCGTCGCCTCGTCACGGCGGCACTCGAGGGCGCCGCGGCAGCAGAGCATCGCCTGGGTGAGGAGGCCATGCTGCGCGAAGGTCAGCGCCGCGATGCGGTAGATGGCGAGCGCCGCGTCGAGCTGCCCTTCGTGGCGGCAGAGGTCGGCCATGTGCACCAGAGCCCAAATGCGGGGGCGCCCGCGGAACTGCTCGACCGCTTCGACGAACGCCGGGCTCCAGGAGAAGGCGTGGATCGCCTGCGCGTGCTGCGGATCGGGGTACGCCATGCTCGTGCCCGAGCTGACATACGGCTGCGGTCCCTTCTTCTTGGGGGTATCGAGGAGCAACGGCTCGGGCTCGCGCGGCGCGGCTGGAGCCGGCTCTTCCACGAAGGCCTCGAAGCTGTACGACGGCAGCAGGTGCTTGCGCTCCTCGAGGAAGCTCTGCAGGTCGTAGTCCGAGAAGGCGTGGTACTCCTTGGCGAGCAGCTCGGAGATGGCGACGCCCATCTCGCGCGCCGACTGGAACCGATCGTTGGCCTCGCGGGCGAGCGCCTTCATCACCAAGGCGTCGAGCTTACGGCCGATGCGCTTGCCGTACTGCGAGGGCTTCTCGACGTCGGCGACGCGGATGCGGTTCATCGCCTCGGGCGTCAGCTGACCACCGTAGAGCTGGTGACCAGTCAGGAGCTCCCAGAGGACGGCGCCGGTCGAGAAGACGTCGGCGCGCGCGTCGATGGCGAGGCCCATGGCGTGCTCGGGCGCCATGTAGACGAGCTTCCCCAGGACCATGCCGGGCTGGGTCTGGCTGATGCGGTTCTTCGCCTTGGCGATGCCGAAGTCCGCGACCTTCACGCCGCCGTCGTAGGCCAGCAAGACGTTACGCGGGCTGATGTCGCGGTGGATGACCTTGAGCGGGTCGCCGTGACGGCCACGCAGGTTGTGCGCGTAGTCGAGGCCACGGCACATCTGGCCCACGCAATAGAGCGCGACCTCGGGCGGTAGGCCTTTGGCGTCGAACTCGTCGAGCTGGAGGAGCGCGCCGAGATCACAGCCGCGCACGAACTCCATGGCGAGGTAGTAGCTGTTGCCGTCGTCGAGCGGGACGGAGCCGAAGTCGAAGACCTGAACGACGTTCGGGTGGGTCAGCGCGATCGAGATGCGCGCCTCGTCGATGAACATCGACACGAAGGTCTCGTCACGCGTCAGCTCCGGGCGGATGCGCTTGATGACCAAGTCCTTGTCGAAGCCGTCGATGCTCGAGGTGCGCGCGAGGAACACCTCGGCCATGCCGCCAATGGCGACACGCTCGAGCAAACGGTAGCGACCGAAGACTTCCAAGGGTGCCTCGTTGTAGCGCAGCTTCGCCGGGGCTCCAAAAGGCCTTGGTTCCCTTGACAGATTTAGCGTCAGACGGGCACAAACCGCGCCTCATGCCTATCGCCTACGTTGCCCTTGCCCTGGCCGTAATCGCCTTCGTTCTCTGGCTGACCGGCTTGTCGAAAGCCAAGGCTTCGTCGGCGCGCGTCGCTTCGCTCTTGGTCGAGAATGCTTCGCTGCAGGAGCAGGTGAAGTCGCTGTCGGCCGATCACAAGAAGAGCACGAAGCTCCTCGCCGAGCGGAGTGAGGAGCTCACCGAGATCAAGAAGGAGATCGGCGCGCTCAAGAAGAAGAACTTCGCGCTGCAAGAGGACGCGAAGAAGAACAAGAGCTCGTTCGAGGCCAAGCTGGAGGAGCGCGAGAAGCAGCTCGTGGCGCGGCCGGCGTTCGAGCATATGGATGAGCCGAAGGGGAAGAAGGCGGAGAGCCGGGCGCCGAAGGCCGATGACCGAGGGCCGAGCGCCGATGGCCGAAAGCCGATTGCCGATGACCGATTGGCGATGGCCGAGAGCCGAGCGCCGATGGCCGATGAGCGATCACAGGGGGGCCTGACCGCTTCAGCGGATGCCGAGACCTTGCGCAAGCTCGAGTCGCTCACCAAGGACAACGCCGACCTCGCTGGCCGGCTCGCCAAGCTCGAGAGCGAGCTGCGCGACGCCGTTGGCGATCAGCGCCGTATGAAGAAGAAGATGGACGACTACCGTAGAGCCGACACCGTCGCGAAGAGCCGCCTCGAGCTCTTGAACGACAAGCTCGGCAGCATGGGTCGTCAGTACTACGACGCCATCAGCGAGCTCGCGGCCTTGAAGGGTGAGAGCGCGCCGCCTGCCCCACGCGCGCCGGCCGAGAAGGTGCCGGAAGCGAGCGGCGACGAGCCCGCGCCGGCGGCGAACGACGAAGACGACGTCCACTCGCTCTCGCAGGAGCTCGTAGGCGTTCTCCAGCAGCGCGACAACCGCAGCAATTAGGCATGAGTGACGTCAACGTCATCACCCTGACGCGCTTCCGCGCCGATCTCGCGCGCTCGTTGTCGCGCCGCGCCGACAAGCTCATCGAGTCGTCCAACTTGCGTGAGCAGGTGCAGGCCTTGGAGCCGCTGGAGGCGTACTTCATCGTGAAGGAGGTGGGGCTCGAATCGGCGCTCCCGATCCTGCGCGCCGCGACCGCCGCTCAGCTCCAGGCGTTCGTGGACCTCGACTGCTGGCGTGGTGATACGCCGGACATGATCGAGCTCGACGCCTGGTTGTCCGCTTTCGCGGCCGATGGCATGGAAGCGCTGGCCTCCGCGTTCAGCTCGCTCGACGAAGAGCTGCAGGTGTGGATGCTCGCCGAAGCGCTCACGATCTACGAGGCCCAAGAGGACAATAGCGTCCCGGATGCGCCGCAGAACGGCCGCCGCTTCAACACCCCCGACCGCATGTTCGTGGTCGACGTGAAGCCGGGCTACGAAGGCGAGCTCGATCCATTGATGCTCGTCGATGCGCTCTACCGTCACGACAACGACGAAGCGTACCGCCTCCTGGTCGCCGCCCGCTGGGAGCTCGCCAGCACCCTCGCCGAGGACGCGCACCGCTTCCGCTCCGGCCGTGTCGAGGACATGGGCTTTCCGCCGCGTGACGAGGCCGTCATCCTCTTCTCGGCGCCGCCCACGCAGCCGCGCCCACCACGCATCGCGCAGCACGACGTCGCGCAGACGCTCCCTGCCCTCTATGCCGCTCCCCTGCTCGACCGCTCGCTCCTGTCGCGCGCTCTGGGAGCGGTCGCGAGCGAGCAGCTCGTCGGCCAGCTCGAGCGGGACTTCTTGCATCTCGTGAACCTCGCCGTCGTGGCCTTCGGTGAGTCGCCGCGCGAGGTCGCGCACGTCACCGACATCACCGCCCGCGTCCGCGATACCGTATCACTCGGCCTCGAAACCCTCGCCGGCCCCGACGCGACCGACGCGGATCTCGCGAGCTACGTCACCGCTTGGTCGCTGGTCGATCTGTTCCGCCAGGGCTACCAGCAGGTCTTGCCACTGCAGAAGCGCGCCAACACCTTGGCGCGCGACCCGGTCTTCATGGCTTGGTATCAAAAGGTCGAAACCGAAGCCGACGATTACGCCCAGGACAAACGCGACCGCGCCTTCGTGCGTGCGCTATTGCAGACTCCGCCGACGTTTGCGGGTGTGGATCCAACCAAGCCTAATGTGGGGCGGGCTTTCGCGTCGCGGGCGGAGATCGACGAGGCTAGCGCGCGGTTGGCGGCATTGCAGGAGCGGGTGGGCTGAGAGAGCGGCGCGGTGGCGATTGCCGATTGCCGATTGCCGATTGCCGATTGCCGATTGCCGAAACGGTGAGCTCGGCTGACCCGGTCATGCCAGTGCTTTGTTGACCTGGTGCTCGAGCCCTTCCTTGATTTTGCCCGCGAGCGGGCGCAGCAGCAGGCCGAGCTTCACGTTGACCGCGACCTTGGTGTCTTCCACGGCGAGGGTGCCCGAGACGCCGGTGCCTTTGACGTTCGCCACATTACCTTTCCACTCGAGGCTGACGCCGTATTTTTCCTTGAGCTTCGGCTCGAGGGCGTCAACGCGCTTGCGCGCTTCAGCGGTTCCCAGCTTGTGCGGACGGTCGATCTTGATTTCAGACATGACTGAAGTCTTGCTCTACCCGAAGGTGAACGCAAGAGTCAGCGCGCTGGTCCGCTGTTCTTCGCGGCTTCGCCGGTGAACTGATTGATCTGACCGAGCGCGCGGCCCACCTCCTGGGGGGTGCGGGCGGCCGTGAGCTGCGCGAAGGCACCGGAGCGCGCGGTCTGCGCGCCAAGGCGGCGACCTTCGCGGCCACGGAAGAGCACGATCGCCAGCCGATCACGCGTGACGACGTGGCGGAAGACGACGCGGTCCTTGCCACGACGGGTCTGGTCCAAGCGGAGGGTGCTCTGCTTCAAGCGCTGCACGTCGGTGAAGATGCGATCCTCGGCGAGGCGCTGCTCGCGCAGGCGCTCCTCGAGGAGGCGGTCGCGCAGCCTCTGCTCGCGCACCTGCTCCTGGGTACCGCCGCCGATGTTGTCGCTGATGACCTTGAAGGTCTCGGCCATGGCGGCGAGGACGATCGACGCGATCTGGATGCCGAGCACGTCATCGAAGCGCGGCAGGATGCTGCGGTACTCGGTGTTGGTGGTGCTGACGGTGACACCCAAACGGGCGACCAGCGCTTCGTTCTCGGTGAGCTTGCCCTGCTTCACCAAGGTGTCGATCTCGGCACGTCTGCTATAACGGTCGAGACGGTCACCGATGCGCGAGTCGATCGACTGCAGCAGCTCGGCCTTGCAGGCGTCACCCTCGGGCAAGCCACACTTGCTGCCGAGCTCGCGGTTCAAGGCGCGCTTGGCGTAGAACAGCGCGTCGGGATTGCTCTTGTCGGCGGCGGCGAGGTCGATGCTCGCCTGCAAGCGCTCGCGCGCCTCTTCGACGGCGGCGAGCAGCTCTTCGCGGCCCATGCCGGTGCCCGAGTTGTTCGGACCGTGCGCGTTCTGCAAGGCGAGGCGCAAGGCACGCGCTTCGAAGCCGATCTGGCGGACGTCGATTTGGTCGTCGATCTTCTCGGCCATGAAGGCTTCGAAGCGCTCGGCGAGGCGCACCTCACGCGGCGCATCCCCTGCCCGGCGCGGCGGCAGCTGGATGACCTCGGGGATCTCGAGCTGACCGGCCGTGACGCGGCGCTGGATTTGCCAGCGCGCGAACTTCATGTCCGCGATATCGGTCACCTGCTCGAGCATGCCCAGGAGGCTGTCGAGCTGCGTCTTGGTCATGACGCCGCCGTTGCGCTCGACCTCGCCGAGGACGACCTTCAGGCGCGAGCGGAACGAGCTGCGATCGAGGCTGCCGAAGTGGCGCTCGTTGTCGAGCTTGTCGAACCAGCGCAGGCGCAGACCGTGGTCGCCGAAGAACTCGGACAGCTCGTCCAAGGCGAGCTTCGACTCACCTTGCTTGCGCTGCGCCGCAGGCGTGCTGGACTCGCGCGAGGCCACGTCGCGAATGACGTCGGCCATCCACGCGAGGTCTTGCTTCTGCTCACGCGAGAGCTCGGCGCGCTTCATGTCGGGCGACATGCCGTCCAGCGACTTGAGCTTCGCGAGCTTCTTCACTTCCTTGATGAACTCGCGCTGGCTCTGCGGGCTGAAGCCGTCGGAGGACATGCGCGCGATCGCGTTCTCGACGATGACGCGCGGCATGCTGCCACCGGGGATCGTCTTCTGCACGTCGGCCAAGGCGGTGGTCTTGACCTGGCCATCGAGGCGCTCGGCGATGACGTCGCGCACAGTGACCGCGGGGCCGCCGACTTCCTTGGCGACGAGGGAGTCGGTCTTGGTGGAGCCAGGGCCCTTCGGTTGATCGGCGCGTTGAGCTTCCGCCTGAAGGAGCGGATCAGCGATGAGCTCGTCGACCTGGCTGGTCACGGCTACGCCACTCTGGTCCACTCGGATCGGAGCTGACGCGCGGCGGGTGTGACTCATTTGAGGGCCATCCTATGGTTCTCTGGCTAGTCCGAATTATCGCGAGATCCGCCTCCTACGGTGCGCCTTTTTCGATCCTATTCTCGCGGACTTAACACCTACATCACCCACATCGCTGCCCCGCGTCAAAGCAGCCGTCAAAACCTTCCGCGCGAGCCCTGAGAGCGGCGCCGCGAACGGGTCCGGCCACGCCTTGAGCGCCTTCCTCGCCGCGGCCGGCAGCGTCGCCACCCGATAGACCTGCGCGGTGATGGCGCGGTGCGACAACTGATGCGTCACCTCCGCGACCGGCTCCCCCAAGCCCCCGACCAGCTCCGAAAGCACCCGGTGCATTCTTGGGCCGCTCGCGGAGGGGGGCTCCCAGAGACCGGCCCAGAGCCCGTCCAAGGGGCGTTGGGCGAGGTAAGTGCCTGATTCGTCTGAGTAAACCGCGAAGGCCATGGGCATGGCCGTGACCTTGGTTTTGCGCTCGGACTTGGGGAACAAGTCCTGCTCGCCGCGGCGCGCCGCCTCACACCGCGGGCGGACCGGGCAGGTGAGGCACTTGGGGCTCTTGGGCGTGCAGACCGTCGCGCCCATCTCCATGAGGCCCTGGTTGAGATCGCCGGGGCGCTCGCCGGCGACGAGCTGGGTCGCGAGCTCCCAGATGCGGCGCTGGCCGACCGAGCCGTCGACCGGCTCCTCGATGGCGAAGATGCGCGAGAGCAGGCGCGCGACGTTGCCGTCGACGATCGGCGCCTCCTCGCCGAAGGCGATCGAGGCGATGGCGCCCGACGTGTAGCGGCCGATCCCAGGAAGCTCTTGGAGCTCGGCGGCAGTGCGCGGGAAGGCCGCGTCGTGCTCGGCGACGACCACCTGCGCGGCCCGGTGCAGCATGCGCGCCCGGCGATAATAGCCGAGCCCCGCCCAGGCCTCGCAGACCGCGGCTTCGGTCGCGGCGGCAAGCGCCCGCACGTCCGGGTAGCGCGTGAGGAAGCTGGCCCAGCGCGGCGCCACCACGTCGACCTGGGTCTGCTGCAGCATGATCTCGGAGACCCAGATGGCGTAGGGGTCCTTCGTGCGACGCCACGGCAGGTCGCGTTTGTGCTTGTCGTAGTGCGCAAGGATGGCGGCGCGAAGGCTCGCGATATGCTCCACGCCTGCTGTATGGTCTGCGCCGCGATGGCGCGCAATCTCCTGGTTCTCCGCTTCAGCTCGGTCGGCGATGTCATGCTGACGAGCGGCGCCTTGACGGCGTTGAAGTCGGCCTGCCCCGACGCCACCATCACCTACGTCACCAAGAACGCTTTCGTGGACCTCGTGCGCCACCACCCCGCGGTCACGAACGTCGTGGGTTTGGCCCCTGGCGAGTCGGCGAGCTCGCTGCTCACGCGCTTGAAGGCCTACGCCCCCTACGACGGCGTCATCGATCTGCATGGGAAGCTGCGCAGCCGCTGGATCGCGGCGCGCACCAGAGCGCGGCGCAAGGTCGCGTGGCGCAAGCGTCCGCTCTCCGACACCCTCCTCGTGCCGCTGCGCTTGCGCCGCTATCACGCGGCCATGCCGATCGCCGCCCGCTATCACGGAGCAGTCGAGCGCTTCGCGGGGAGGTCGCTGCCGCGCGAGCCGCTCACGTACTTCGTCGGCGAGTCCGCCATGGCGGCGGCGCGCGAGAAGCTCGTCGCCGCCGGGGTCGATCTCGCGAAGCCCACCGTGGTGATGTCGCCCGGCGCCCTCTGGCACACCAAGCAGTGGCCGGTACGCCGCTTCGGCGAGCTCGCGGCGAAGACCACGGTGCGTGGCTGCAACGTCGTGCTCACCGGCAGCAAGAACGAGGCGCACCTCACCAAGCAAGTGCGTGACATCGCGCCGCTCGCCATCGATCTCGCCGGCGCGCTCACGTTGGCCGAGCTGGGTGGCGTGCTCGCCCACGCGCATGCCGTCGTCGCCAACGACAGCGGTCCCATGCACATGGCGCGGGCGCTCGCCATCCCCACCCTCGCCTTCTTCGGCTCGACCGATCCGGAGCAGTTCCGCTTCGAGGGCCACGCTTTGGCATACGCCAACGTCGCGTGCTCGCCCTGCTCGCTGCATGGCCTCGCCCGCTGTCCGCAAAAGCACTTCCGCTGCATGAACGACATCGAGGTCGGTCATGCGTTCGACCTCCTCGAGAAGCTCTTGGGCGGACCACGACGCGCGCCGGTGGCCGATTGATCAGCGCCCTCGCCATCGTGACGCTGTTCGCGTTCGTCGACGATGCGGGACGCCGCGTCGATCTGCCCGCGCATCCCAAGCGCATCGTCGCCGCCGGACCGCCCGCCGCGCCGTGGATTTACGCCATCGCTCCCGACGCCCTGCTCGGCTGGACGCGGCCGTTCAAGGGGAGCGAAGCCGAGCTCATCCCCGAGCCCTACAAGTCGTTGCCGGTCATCGGCCGTCTCACGGGTCACGGCGGCACCGCGTCGCTCGAGTCGCTCATCGCCGCGAAGCCCGACGTCATCGTCGACATCGGCACCGTCGACCCCGCCCACGCCGCTTTGGCGGACAGAACGCAAAAGCAGATCGGCATCCCCTACGTGCTCCTGGGCGGCAGCCTCTGGCAGGCGGGCGCGACCTTCCGCCGGCTGGGCGAGCTCACTGGGCGCACCGCCGAAGCGGAGCAGCTCGCGCTCTACAGCGAAGGCCTGCTCGCGAAGGCGCGCGAAGTCGTCGCCAAGGACCCGAGGCGCCCGCGCGTCTACTTCGGCCGCAACGCCACCGGCCTCGAGACCACGCTCACCGGCTCGCTCTTCGCGGAGGTGATCGAAGCGGCTGGCGCCGTGAACGTGGCCAAGCGCGGCAACACCGACGCCATCATCACCATGTCGTTCGAGGCCATCATGGGCGGCAAGCCCGAGGTCATCGTCACGCAGGACGAGAACTTCGCAAAGCTCGCGCGGACCGACGCCACCTGGCGTGGGCTGGGTGCCCGCGTCTTGCTCGCTCCCAAGGTACCCTTCGGCTGGCTCGACTCGCCGCCGGCGGTGAATCGCCTGCTCGGCCTCTTGTGGCTCGTCAACGAGCTGCACCCGTTCGGCTGGGACGGCAAGGCCACGGTGCGCGAGTTCTACCAGCGCATGTTCCACATCACGCTCAGCGACGCGCAGGCCGCGAAGGTGCTCGCCCCCTGATGTCGCCAAAACCGCACAGTTTGGTCGGCCTGCGCTGGGGGGGCCTCGTGGGCGCCTTGGTGGCCGCCGTCGCCGTCGGCGTCAACGTCGGACCGTACGCGCTCAGCCTGCCGGAGCTCGCCTCGGCCTTCATGGCGAAGCTCACCGGCGGCGAGGTGCCGCAGCTCGTCGACACGGTGCTCTTCCACATCCGCGTACCGCGCGTGCTCGCGGGCGCCTTGGTGGGTGGCTCGCTCGCTATCGCGGGCGCGACCTATCAGAGCCTCTTTCGCAACCCGCTGGTCTCGCCGGACATCCTCGGTGTGTCCGCTGGAGCGAGCTTGGGCGCGGTGCTCGCCATCGTCTTGGCGCTCCCCATCGCGTTCATTCAGGGCTTCGCGTTCGTGGGCGGCACGCTCGCGGTCATCGCGGTCTACAGCCTGGGCTCGGCGCTGCGCACGCGTGATCCGGTGCTCGTTCTCGTGCTCGCGGGCATCGCTGTCGGGGCGCTCTTGTCCGCCGCCCTCTCGCTGCTCAAGATCTTGGCCGACCCGTACAACCAGCTGCCGACCATCACCTACTGGCTCATGGGGAGCCTCGCCTCCACGACCGGCGCCGACCTCATGTGGATGGCGCCCATCGTGCTCGTGGGCCTCGTGCCGCTCGTGCTCCTGCGCTGGCGCATCAACCTCATGAGCTTGGGCGACGACGAAGCGCGGGCCCTCGGCGTCGACGTGCGCCGCATGCGGCTCATCATCGTGGGCGCCGCGACGCTCGTCACCGCCACGACGGTCGCGACGACCGGCGTCGTCGGTTGGGTCGGGCTCATCGTGCCGCACATCGGTCGGAGCCTCTTGGGCTCGGACTTCCGCAAGCTCGGGCCCGCCTCGCTGCTCATCGGCGCGACCTTCCTGGTGGTGGTCGATACGCTGGCGCGGACGATCGCGCCCATCGAGATCCCCCTGGGCGTGCTCTCGGCGTTCTGCGGCGCGCCCTTCTTCGTCTGGGCCCTCGCCGCGGGTCGCAAGGGGTGGAGCTGATGCTCGCGACCCAGGACTTGGCCTTTGGTTACGGCGAGCACAAAGTGGGCGAGCACGTGAGCCTCGCCGTCGCGCCCGGCGAGATCGCCTGCTTGCTGGGTCCGAACGGCAGCGGCAAGACCACGCTCTTTCGCACCATCCTGGGTCTCTTGCCGCCGCTCGCCGGCAGCATCACCATCGACGGCAACGACGCAACCAAGTGGACCCCACGGGCACGGGCGCGCGCCCTCGCCTACGTGCCACAAGCCGCGACCACGAGCTTCGCCTTCACGGTGCGCGAGCTCGTGCTCATGGGACGCGCGCCGCACCTGTCCGTTTTCGCGGTGCCATCGAAGACCGACATCGAGAAAGCGGACAACGCGCTCGCCCGCGTCGGCATCGCCGAGCTCGCCGACCGCGTGGCGACCGAGCTCTCCGGCGGGGAGCGGCAGCTCGTGCTCATCGCGCGCGCCTTGGTGCAGGAGTGCGGCACCATGATCATGGACGAGCCCACCGCGAGCCTCGATCTCGGCAACCGCGTGCGCGTGCTGACCCAGCTGCGCCGCCTGGCAAGCGATGGAGTGAGCGCCATCATCGCGACCCACGAGCCCGACCACGCGCTCGCCATCGCGGACCACGCCTTCCTCCTCTCCAAAGGCACGCTGGTCGCGAGCGGCAGACCAGCCCAGGTCATCACCACCGAGAGCTTGTCACGGCTCTACGGAGTGAGCGTCGACGTCATCGCGAGCGACGGGGTCCGCGTCACCGTGCCGCGGCTCGGCTCACCCGGTACAAGCTGACGATCTTCACGCCATCGAAGGTGATGGACGCCTCGGGTCTGGTGCTGCCCAGCTCCCACACCGCGTACTCGGCGTCGTCATACTCGCGTTGATGGTTGACCAGCGCCCAGTCGGCGCTCGCGACGTCCCCCACGAACACCAGGTCACGGCGCGCCAGGCCGTCGCTCTGGTACTGCTGCCAGTCGCTGTAGTTCATGCGGTGCGTGAAGACACGCGCGCCGGGGGCGGCCTTCTCGTTGATGATGGCGAGCAGCGGCCGGGCATCGCCACCCCAGAAGGTGCGCGGCAGGCCGAGCACCGCGCCGCCCTGGTGCCCCATCACCAGCTCGTTGAAGTAGGTGTGCCCGTAGGGGTGCGTGCGCGCGGTCTCGATCAAGGGCAAGAGCACCACCAGCGCGGCGACCAACGGCGCCGCAACGCGATAGCAAACACTCTCGTACGCCCGCACGACCACCAGCGCCGCCGCGATGGCGAGGAACGGCATCATCGGCATCCAGTGCTTGGTGCCGCCGAAGATCGGCACCGTGGGAAACGAGATGACGAGCGGCGGCACGAGCGCGCCGACGAGCAAGAGCACGAGCCCCAGGCGCTCTTAGCCTGCCGCCACGCGTGCCCGACGCGCGCAGGCCACGAGCCCCACGGCCCCCAAAACGAGCGTGGTCAGCGGCACCGTCATCGCGGTCATGCGGAACGCGTAGCCAATCGGGAACGGCGGCGCGGTGTACATGGTGCCGAAGAAGTCGACCGGGTAGTGCTCGTGATGGGCGTGATAGTTGTAATAGTTGCCAATCCGCTCGAACGGATGCGGCCAGCCGTACGGATAGAACACGTAGAGCACGAGCAGGCCGGCGACCGGCGCGAGCAACCAAGCGAGCGGCAGCGGCGGCAGCCACAAGCGCGCCTCGCGCCAGGAGAGCTCGCCGGCGCGCGCGATGAGCACGGCGAGCCCGAAGCCCGCCCACAGGAACACCGCGTTGTGCTTGGTCGCGAGCGCGAGCCCGAACGTGAAGAGGGCCCACCACAGCCAGCGGCGCTCGTACACGCCGCGCCAAAAGCAATACGTCGCGGTCACCGACAAGCCCATGATCGGTCCGTCGAACGCCGCAAGGTGCGCGTGGAAGAACACGTGCGGCGCGGTGAACAAGAGCGCCACCGCGAACAAGCCGGCAAAGACGCCGTGCCGTGGCGCGAGACGCACCGCGAAGAGGAAGGTGAAGGCCGCGCCGAGCGCGACGAGCAGCATCGCCCCCAAGCGAAAGCCGGTGGCACCCGAGCACACGCCCAACCAGACGTGCGCGATCTTCCAAGTCCAGCCCATCAGGAGCTTCACGAAGCCGGGGTGCTCGGTGTTGTAGCCGAAGTCACGCGACAGCGTCGCGTCCGAGAAAGCGGACAACCCCTGCTCGACGAGATGTCCGAACCAGGCGTTGTACTCGCGCGCCGCGCGGAAGTAGTAGCCCTCGTCACGCACGAAGCCCTGCGAGGCCGTGGCGAGCAACACGGCGACCACGGCGAGACCGACGCCAAAGGCGACCCAACCGTGGCGCCTCATGGCAGCACCCACGCATCGACGCAGAAATGCGCGGCGGCATTGTCGGATGTCCGCACCGCCAAGGTCACAGGTCCGCTACCGCGGTCGAGCGGGATGGTATGCGTCCGCCAGCCGGTGCGCGGCTCCGCGTCGGCGTCGTGGAGCTTCTCGCCGCCGCGGCGCACTTCGACCTGCACCGGCTGACGCGTCTGCGCCGAGAGCACGAAGCCATGGCCCAGGAGAAGCGACGAGCCCGGCACCTCGGGCAAGGTGACGCTGAGCTCGCGGCCGCCGTTCAGCGGATGCATCCACACGCAAGCCCGCGGGCCGTCCTCGAGATTCAAGGTGACGCGGCCCACGTAGCTCCAGTCCGGGTCGCGCGGGCAAGTCCAACGCGCGCCACTCCACTGCGCGCACGGCACGGGCTCGGGCCCACCATAGTCCGCCGCCACCCGCACCGCGCCGAGGTCACGACGCAGCTCGAACACTGGCGTCACATGATCACGCACCGTGACCACTGAAGCGGACACCCGGCCATGCGAGGCGAGCGGCGCCACCTCCCCCAGCGCGAAGAGCTCGTCGTCCAGCTGGCCCAAACCAAAGGCATCGACCGCGATCACCAGCAAGCGCCGATGCAGCCGCAGCATCTCGGGCTCGACCCGGCGCGGCTCGATCAGCGGCAGATCGCCCAGGAGCGTGCGCGGCACTGCTTGATGGAAAGGCACGACGACCACGAGATCACCGTCGCGATAGGCCCCCCGCACCGCCTCCGCCACCACCTCGAAGTCCGCTGGAGCGGCCACATGCGCGCACCGCACCGCCGACAAGACGATGCTCGACGCGCAAACCGCCAACGACAGAACGAGGTGCGAACGCACGCCGCGTCTCTAGCATAATTACTTGGCGCGTGTTCCGGGGGAGTGGCTCGGCGGGCGGTTATCGGCGGGCGGCCCATCGGCAATCGGTTATCGGCTTTCGGTCATCGGTCATCGGTCATCGGCTACAAGCTACGCAAGCTCCCCGCCATCCCATATCCCACCCCAATCACCCAATCCGACACCGGCGTCACGATCCCATTATCCCCAGCACGCACCCCATGGTGCAGCAACGTGTACGCAAACCATTCGTCATGAATGCGCACCGCCGCGTCGAGGATAGCCATGCTCGATCCCCCCAGCGCGAACCAGTCACCGCTATCGCGCATGGCACGCTGCGAGACCCGCATCGCCACATGCCAGAGGTCACTCGTCATCTCGCCATAAAGCGAGGCGCGAGTCGGATTCACCGCGCTCTGCGCGAACGAGTGCTCGACCGAGGTCCCCAGAGTGAACATGCCGGTCTGGAACTCGACGCGCCCACGCGTACCATAGCCCGAGGGCGCCACGCGCTCGGCCTTCGAGCCGGGCTCGGGATAACGTGCGCTGGTGAGCACATTACGCTCAGCAGCATACTGGTCGTCGAAGTACGCGGGGTCATAACCAGTGCCCGAGATGGTCGCTTCCAGACGCAACAACAGCGACTCACGGCCCCGCGTCCAATTCACCTCGCCACCAAGGTTCGAGCCCAGCGCTCCCGAGCGCGCCTCGGTGAAGAAGGTCCCAACCGCGCCATAGATCGAAACCATGACTTCTTCACCGACATAAGGCGCGGCGGTGACCACGAGGTCCGTGCCACCGACCTGGGTCGTGCCGTCGATGATGGGCGCGCGGGCATCGGCCGCGACTTCCAGCGCGATGCTCAAGGGCTCGGCGGAGCTACGATCGTCGATCTGGAACGGCGCGATGGCAATCGACGCGGCGACCAGGCGCGGCCGCACCAGGCCGTCCATGATCAGCTTGGCCTCGACGACGTCGGTCGCGACCACGAAGCGCGCGCCACTGCGCGGAACACTCGGGTCGTAGCTGCCGGTATAGTCGTCGACGAGCGTGCCGTGTCCCAACGTCTCGCGGCGGATACCACCCGCGCGCAGCGAGATCGCTCCACGCTTCGAGCGCCACGACAGCTCCTCGAGCCACGCGGCGTAGGTCTCGAAGTCACTCCAGTTGTTCTGCCAGGTGACCGGCATCGTGCGGCTGTCCGCTGTCGGCGACTCGTCGGAGATCTTCAAGAAGAGCGGCGCGGACAACGCCAAGCGAAACTGCGAGCCATCGAGCGTCACACGCGGACGAAACATCGCGACGGGATCTTCGCTGAGTCGGCCACCACCCGCCTGCATGCTCGCGGTCCACTGCGGTCCGCCTGCTTCGGCCGCCGGCTCGACCGTCTGGGCGAGGCCAGGAGGATCGCCCGCAACGAGCGCCAGGATGAGTATCGCGGGGGCCATGCCGCGCATCATCGTGGCGTCGGATCACGAGGGCAATTTTTTGACGTAGTTTTTGTGGGTGCAGGTAGTGCCAGGGCGACGGCCAACGCCGAGCTCCCTGGAAGGTTACCCGCGAACCAGGCCGAGGTGACGAGCAACGGCGCGGAAGTTCACGTCCCAACCAATCCCGAAATTGGTGGGGATGAACACACGATGATCGTCACGGGCCCAGAAGTTATCGAAGGCGTGCACGGCGTCGAAGCGCACGGGCATCCCAAGGAAACGGCCTTCCATGACGGTGTCGGGGTTGAACATCGGGGGTGCTCCGGAGATTTCGGGGGGACGAAAAGGTTACGTCACCTTTTTCGCGCTTGGCCAGACCTTGGGCGTAACAAGCGCGTAAAAATGCAGGAAGCTGGCCTGCCTCTCGTGAAAGTGTCATATCGAACCCTATGAGCGTGCTCATCGGCGTCCACCCTGGCGGTCGCATGAAGTTCGCGGTCTGCGCCCTCTTCTGGAGCGGGAAGCTTCCAGTCAGCCTCTTTCGGGTGCGGTCCCATTCGGGCGTCGATGACGTCCTCGCCGATATCGTCGGCGTCCAAGGCGAATGGGGCTCGCTTGCCGGCATCGCCATCGATGCGCCGCTGACCTGGTCTGGCGCGCCGAGCGGCTGGCGCGCTTGCGATCTCACCTTGCGCAAAAACCTCCCGAGCTGGGTCCCGAAGACCTGGATCCGCCCGCCGACGACCATCCCCGGCGCCACCGCGGTGCAAGGTCCGGCGCTGGGCTGGGCCCTGGCTCAGGAGATCAAGAACGGTCAGCTCCCCGAGCACGGCCTGGTCGAGACCAACCCGCGCCTGTCGCTCGCCAGCATCGCGAGCGATCTACGCGAGGCAGTGCTCGGCTATCGCGGACGCGACGCGACGCCCGAGTCCACCGCGGCGCACATCCAGCGGTTGGTCGGCCGCCTCGAAGAGACCGGCATCATCCGCGTCGAGGAAGAGCCGCCGAAGACGCCCGACGAGCTCGACGCCCTGGCCTGCGCCGTCGTCGCGTTGGGTCGAGCCTACCCCGAGAGCGGCCTCGTCCTCGGGGAGTGGCAAGGCGGCGACATCCGCCCAATTGGCCGGCGCCAGGTGGCGATTTTGCGCGGCTTGCCTTGAGCTTTACACGGCGCGGCCGTTGACCTAGAGCCTTCGTCGCCATGACGACGCCCAAGCTAGCCTCGAGCTACTCCGAGTATCTGAAGCTCCCCGAAGTCCTCAGCTGCCAGACGACGCTCACCGACGCCCACGACGAGCTGCAGTTCATCATCGTCCATCAGACCGCCGAGCTCTGGTTCAAGCTCATGCTCTTCGAGCTCGAATCGACGCGCGCCGCGATGTTCGAAGGCAAGCTCACGCAGGCCTCGCACTACCTGCGCCGCGTCCAGATGATCATCAAGCAGCTCATCGCTGGGTTCGAGGTCATCGAGACCATGCGCCCCTACGACTTCGCCCAATTCCGCGACTTCTTGAACCCGGCGAGCGGCGTGCAGAGCCTGCAGTACCGCGAGGTCGAGTTCATCTGCGGCAAGCGTGACGCCCGCTACTTAGGGCTTTGGCAAGGCTATGCCCGTGACCGCTTGAGCAAACGCATCGAGGAGCCGACGCTCTGGGAGTCGTATCTCTCGGTGCTCAAGGCCAGCGGCCAGCCCGTCGACGACGAAAAGCAAGTCGTCGCCGCGATCATCAACGTGCTGCAGCGCGAGGGCAACGACGATCTCGGCGTCCTCTCCGAGCAGCTCATCGAGTTCGACGAGCACTTCGCGTTGTGGCGTAACCGGCACGTGCAGATGGTCATGCGCATGATCGGCGCCAAGCCCGGCACCGGCCAGGTCAGCGTCGCGCAGCTCGCGGAGGCTGGCTACAGCCACATGGGGACGAGCGGCGTCGACTACCTGCGCAGCACTCTCGACCGCACCTTCTTCCCTCTGCTCTGGGAAGCACGAACGTTCGTCCAGCGTTGATGCGCATCACGAGCCTGTGGCTGTATCCGGTCAAAGGCTGTCGTGGCGTGCGGATGACGGAAGTCCGCCTTTGCGACACCGGCATCGTCGGTGACCGCGGCTTTCTCGTCGTCGATGACAAGGGCCTGTTCCTCACGCAGCGTGACGTGCCCGAGCTCGCGCGCATCGAGCCCACCTTGCAGGGAGACGCGCTGGTGCTCAGCGCCGATGGCCGTGATGATCTCGCGGTACCGCTGAAGGCCGAGAACGGCACGCGCGAGGTCCAGGTCTTCAGCTCGCGGGGGCTCGCGACCGACGCCGGCAACGACGCCGCGAAATGGCTGGGTGGTTTCTTGGGCCGCCCGGTACGCCTGGTGCGCGCGGGGAGCGCCTGGCAGCGCAGCTACGTCTTTGGGTCGGAGCACCGTCCGCTGACCTTCGTCGACGGCTACCCGATGCTGCTCGTGAGTGAAGCGTCGCTCACGGACTTGAACGGCCGCTTACCCGAGCCGGTACCGATGGCGCGCTTCCGGCCGAACATCGTGGTCGACGGCGTGCCCGCCTATGCCGAGGACAATCTCGACCGCGCCCAGTGCGGCAAGGTCGTCCTGCGCGGCGTGAAGCCGTGCACCCGCTGCGTCGTCACCACGACCGATCAAACGACCGGTGCGCGCGACAGCCGCTCCGAGCCGCTGCGCACCCTGGCGCGCTACCGCAACGACAGGGTCCTGCGCGGCGCCAAGTTTGGCATGTACGTCACCGCCGAGCCCGGGGAGACCGGACGCCTCGCGGTCGGCAGCTTCCTCGACACCGCGTTACGCTAAAGCAGACTACGTAGCGCCCGCCACGAGCTTGGGCTCGTCCGGATGCAGGACACGGATCTCGAGCCACCGCGCCTTCGGAATGCTCAAGAAGGCGTTCACCACGTTCGGGTCGAACTGCGATCCAGAGCAGCTCTGAATCTCCGCGATAGCGGTGTTGATGTCACGCGCCGGACGGTACGGGCGATCCGAGAGGATGGCGTCGAGGGCATCGACGACCGCGAAGATGCGCGCGCCGAGGACGATCTCCTCACCAGCGAGGCCATTGGGATAACCACCGCCATCCCAACGCTCATGGTGCTGTACGACGATGGCGCGAGCCTGCTTCATCGATTCGATCCCATCGAGGAGCTGGCCGCCGATCACGGTGTGCCGCTTCAAGACCAGCCAGTCCTCGTCGGTGAGACGGTCCGGCTTCTTCAAGATGGCGTCCGGGATGCCGACCTTGCCGATGTCATGGAGCAAGGAGCCCTGCTCGATGGCCACCAAGGCCTGACCACGGATGCCGAGCGCCTCCGCGATGACCTTGGCATAGGCCGCCACGCGCTTGCAGTGACCGCGCGTCTCGTTGTCGCGCAGGTTCAGCGTGTTCAGGAGCACCTCGGCCATGCTCGCTTCGGCGGTCGAGGCGGTGCTTTGCAAGCTGCGGCGCTGCGCTTCGATCTCCGAGGTGGACTTCATGTTGATCGACTGCAGCTTGCGCTGGCCGACCTTCTCGTAGTGGTGCTCGATCGAGCGGCGGAGCATCGACGAGAGCTCTTCGATGTCCCAGGGCTTGGCGATGACGTACGAGACGCTGAACTCGTTGACCGCTTGCAGCGCGAGGTCGAGATCACACTCACCGCTCACCAGCATGTAGGTCGCGTCGGGCTGAATGCCGCGCAGATGCCCAACGAGGTTGAGGCCGTCGATGTCGGGCATGCGGTAGTCGGCGGCGATGACCGCGTAAGTGTTTTCAGCGGCGAGCTTGGTCGCTTCAGCCTCACCACCCGCGAGGTCGACTTCGAACCCCTGCCGGCGCAAGGACCGGGCAAAGGCTGACCGGACCATGGCATCGTCATCGACAAAGAGGATTCGTTCCGAGGTTTGCATGCGCTTGTCCGCTCCCGCTCGCTTGGATGTAGCAAACGGCGGGCCGCGTCGAACGGCCCTGCGAGTGGGTAAAACGGTAAGCTAGGGGCTAGTAGCCTGGGGTACACCTCACCC
>JBDHVB010000051.1:0-26827 GCA_039809465.1 Myxococcota bacterium | reverse complement strand
GAGCTCTTCGGGGACCACGTAGGTGTCGAAGCCAGGCGGGTAGATCGCGTCGCGCGCCGGCACGAACACCGCGTCGACGCCCGCCGCGGTGAGCTTCGCGAGATCTCCCTCTTCGTCACGC
Source organism: Myxococcota bacterium (assembly GCA_039809465.1). GTDB lineage: Bacteria > Myxococcota > XYA12-FULL-58-9 > XYA12-FULL-58-9 > JALHOP01 > JALHOP01. Next base: position 26,706 of record JBDHVB010000051.1, on the reverse strand, counting down.
GGGTAACGCGCGAGATCCTCGTGAGGTCCGAACTGCGTCGGGTTCACGAAGATGGTCGCGACGGTGAGGTCGGCGAGCTCGCGGCCGCGTCCGACGAGGGCGAGGTGGCCGTCATGCAGGTAACCCATCGTCGGTACCAAGGCGACGCGCTTCCCGGCGTGAGCGTCACGCCAAGCGCGCATCGCCGCGGCCGTGCGGATGACCTCGGGCTTCACTTGCTGGCGGAGTAGGGCGCCGCGCTGTCGCCGACCACGCGCAAGCCGCCGCTGAAGCCATGCTCGGGACCAGGGAAGACCCCCGCGCGCACCTCGTCGACGTAGCACTTGGTGGCCGCGATGACGGACTCGCCCAGGTTGTCGTAGCGCTTCACGAACTTCGGCTTGAAGGCTGGGTTCAGGCCCACGAGGTCGTAGCCCACGAGCACTTGCCCGTCGCAGGTCGCGCCGGCGCCGATGCCGATGGTGGGGATGCCGACGCGGTCGGTGATCTCGGCGGCGAGGTCGCTGGGGATCGCCTCGAGCACCAAGCTGAAGCAGCCAGCGTCCTCGAGCGCCATGGCGTCCTCGACGATGGTGCGCGCCTCACGGTTGGTGCGGCCCTGGACCTTGAAGCCGCCCAAGGTGTTCACGCTCTGCGGCGTGAGCCCCAGGTGACCCATCACCGGGATGCCGGCGCGGACCATGCGCCCGATGGCCGGTACGTAATCGCGGCCACCCTCGAGCTTCACCGACTGTGCCCCGCCTTCTTGCACCAGGCGGCCCGCGGCGCGCAGCGCGTCCTCGGGCGACACCTGATAGCTCATGAAGGGCAAGTCGACGGTCATGTGCGCCCGGCGTGCGCCACGGCGGACGGCCTGCGCGTGATAGACCATGTGGTCGACGGTCACGGGCAGCGTCGTGTCGTGGCCTTGAATCACCATCCCGAGGGAGTCGCCGACCAGGAGGGCGTCGACGCCACCTTGGTCGAACAACGCGGCGAACGTCGCGTCGTAGGCGGTGACCATGACGATCTTTTGAGGGGAAGACTTACGGCCGCGCAGCTCGAGCGCGGTGATGGGAACGGACATCGGACACCTCCGTCTCGGTCCATCGCCAAGCCCTTCGGCCGAGCGAAGTCCGGATCCAAGCGGATGCGTCTAGTATAGGGACACGAACTTTCTCCGGGCAAGCGGGTTGTAACTCCCGAATCGGCTCGGCATAAACCGCCCGCCGTGCCGTCTCTGCCCACGCGTATCGTCGTCTTCCTGGTCCTGGTCGCGGGGTTACGGACCGCCGCGGCTCAGGGCATGGACGGCTCACCGGCCCCTGGCTTGCTGCTCCCCGACGCCCCGCCCGAGACCACGCCGGACGCGCAGCCCGTCGGTGAAGACAGCCTGACGCCGGGCCAGCCGGTGGAGCCGCAGCAGCCCGCGCCGCCACAAGACAGCGCCGCGCCACCGCCAAGCAGCGTCGAGCAGCTCCCAGCCGTGCCGGTGAAGCTCCCGCCGCCGCGCAGCTCGGTGGGTGTGGTCTTGCCGACGCACGGCTGCCTCGATTCGGGTGACACCGCGGTGCAGCTCTTGTCGGTGCTCTACGAGAACTTCGCTCAGCATCCGGGCGCGGTGAACGTCGCCTCGGCGGGCTTTCCGGCGCTGCGCCGCGGTCACGTGTACATCCTCCCCGAGCTCGACAGCACGCAGGTCATGGACCCGCGGCGCTTCATCGCCGATCAGAGCGCGTACGAGCGTGAGCTCTTGGCCGAGCGCATCCCGGTGCTGGTCAACGTCCAAGAGATCGCCTTCCAGTATCCGTATGATCCGCTCTTCGACACCTTGCGCGGCATCGAAGAGGCGCTCGCGCCCGGTGAGCGCTTCCCCGTCACCACCCGCCGCTATGGCAGACTGACGCGCTACCGTGACGCCACCTCCTCGCTCCTCGTGCTCGAGATCGAGGCGAACGGCGGCGAGACCAAGCTGTCGGCGGAGATCGTCGATTACACCCCCGAGTTCTCCGGCATCACCAACATCACCACGGCCGACTTCAAGACGACGTTCTACACCCTGGGCCGCCGCTTGGGCCGCATCAGCCGCGTCTGGGCCGAGACCGAGCCGGACCGCACGCGCGGCAAGAACCCGGCGATGCTCATCGCGATGGGTGACGTCTTGGGCACGCGCATGACGCCGGAGATCCTCGAGCACTGCGGCACCAACGCCAAGGCGCTTGGTTACACCGCGATGGTGCCGGTCGCCGCCGAGCTGGGGCTCGGGCCCGAACAGTTGTTTGCTTTAGCGAGCCGATTCCACTTGCCGTATCTCGCCGCGAATCTCTTCCGCCGCGAAGCGCCGGGGAACGACTTCACGGCGCGCCCGTTTCCCCGCTTCATTCTGCAAGAGCGTGACGGCCTGACCATCGCCTTCATCGGCGTCGTCGACCCCGCCGAGCTCGATACGCTACCCACCTCGGTCCGCAAGACCTGGCGCTTCGAGGACATGTCGATCGCCGTCGGGCGCGTCATCGACGAGCTGCGCAGCTACTTGCACCGGCGGCCCGACCTCACGGTGCTCTTGGTCGCCTCCCGTGACCCCGCGCCGCTCACCCGCATCGAAGGCGTCGACCTCGTCATCGGTCCGCCGGTCAACGCCAACATCGACCCGATGCGCCGCGTGACCGAAGTGCCGGAGACGCCGAGCGAGCTCGAGGTCACCTACGGCAATGGCGCGCTCGTCACCTCGCAGCCGCCTTGGCGCGCCGTCACCCGCATCACCACCGACCTCGTCCGCCAAAAAGGACGACGCAGGGCGCGCCCGGTGCGCATCGTCGAGGAGCGCGCGCCGGTCCTCGAGGACGGACCCATCGACGTCGAGGTCGAGCGCGGCTTCCGCGTCGCCGAGGAGCGCAGCCTCATCAGCGATTCGACCATCCTCGTGCCCGAGGCGCGCTTGATGCTCGACGGCAAACCCGAGCTCGCGAGCCTCGTCTGGGGCGACCATATCCTGCACCGCCGCGGCTACCGGCGCGCGCCCAAGAGCCAGCCGGCGCGCTACTCGGACCCACTCTGGATGCGCATGGTCACGAACATCATGAGCCGCGAGACCAAGGCGGACCTCGCGGTGAGCTACAACGTGCCGCGCGAGTGGGACATCTTGGGCCCCATCTCGCGTGACACGGTGAGCAGCTGGCTGCGCACGGGCGACGCCGTGCAGGTCGTGACTCTCACGGGCCTCGAGCTGCAGCCGGTGGTGGCGCGCCTGGCGCGTCAGTTCAAGGCCGAGGACTGGCCCGCGTCGCAGGTGCTCTTCGTGTCCGGCCTCGATCCGGTGACCGGCATCCTGCGCGGCCGCGCCCTCGACCCGCGCGAGTCGTATCGCGTCGCGGTCACCGAGTCCGTGCTCACCGGCCGGGAGCTCGCAGATGCCTTCGCCAACAAGCGCGTCGAGCCGGGAAGGCCGCTATTGCGGAGCATGGTCATGGACGCGCTCGAACGCGAGAAGGAGGGCCCGAGCGGCGCCGTCGATTACGTCGAGACCATGCTCGAGGACAACAGCACCAGGGTCGTGCCGCGCTGGAAGCTCTTCGTGAATCAGCTGTCGCTCGCGGCGTCGAGCTACAACAACAGCACCAACATCAACCGCTTCAAGGACACGCGCGAGAGCCGCGTCACCCAGCAAGCGAACATGCAGTACACCATCAAGACCAACCTCGCTGTGCTCTACGACGCGGCGTCCTTCGCCTGGGAGAACAAGCTGCGCCTCGAGTACGGCAAGCTCATCGCGCGCAACGACACCAACGCCAACGGCATCCCGGACGAGCGCATCGCGCAAGAGACCCTCGACGACATCGTGGTCTCGAGCGAGCTCCGCCTGAACGCCTTGCAGTTCGGCACCATCGGCGACGTGCTGCGCGTCGTGCCCTTCGTCCAGGCTGCATACGATACGGAGTTTACGCCCGCTACGGCGGACAGCCGCCGCCAGAGCCTGGCGCGCGGCATCGCGGGTCTCGTCTTCTTCCCCGGCCCACGTCTGCGTGAGATCCGCGCCGGCTTCTTGGTGCAAGAGGACTTCGCGCAGCCGTCACCGTACGATCTCAACTACGGTCTCGCCGCCGGCTACACCATCGTCTTCCCCATCTTCCAGCAGCTCCGCCTCGAGAGCACGCTCGACCTGCGTTACCTGTTGCCGGACTCGCACGACTTGCCGAGCGACATCGGCTTCTACGCGCTCGACGTGACGCGCGTGCTCTGGCCGTTCTGGCAGCAGAAGCTCTCGTTCTTCGTGTCCGCCGACATCGTCGTGGTGCGCGGCAAGTCCGACGAGGTCTTGCTCGGGGACGGGACGACCATCTCCAACCGCCGTTTCGGTGGCAGCTGGATCCTCGGCGTCGGCCTGGATTTCTCGGGGGTCTTCACCCACCGCTTCTGACGGCTACTCGAGGCGCTCGAGCGCCCCCACGCCGATGAAGTCGTTGCGCGCGCTCGCCACCTGCAAGGCAAGGACGGCGGGCGCGCGGGCCACAGCCGAGAGGCGCACCTCGTCGATGACGCCGTTCACCGCGAAGGCGTCGGCGAGCGACAGACCCGTCATGTCGCCGTGACCCGCGACGGGAAGAACGAACTTGCCGAGACCGTCGACGTAGAAGGTCGCGTTGGTCCCTTGGACGACGAGCGCCACGTGATGCGTGGCCGCGCGGGCGGCGCCGTCGAACACGAAGTCGACGCCGGAGTTGGTGGAGGCGTAGATGGCGCTCGGTTGGACACCGATGGCGAAGTCGCCAATGCCGACACCGCCCACGCGCTCGCGCGACGAGGTGATGTCGGGCGTCGCGCCCTGCCATTTGCGGACGAGCATCGCCAGGTAGTTGGTGCGATACATCGTGCCGGCGCCGTCGTAGGTGCCGAGGAGAAGGTACGACAGTGGTTGGGCCCACGCGCTCGCCTGCTGCCGTACCTGTGACTGGTTGACGAAGATGGTCGCGGTGTTGGCGAACGTGCCGATGGCGATGTCGTTGGTGAGGAACGGGACATCGAGATCGCTTCCTTGGTCGAACCCCGGGAGCACGCCCGCGGACGTGCGCATGGCGCCGCCGCCGGAACCCGGTGAGCGGCGGATGAATACACCCGCGACCGCGGGGCTCAAGCCCGTCGTGGGCGCCGAAGACGAGGCGATGTGCGGCAGTCCGCCCGAGCTGTTCGTCTCGCCGCCGCCCTGGGTGTAGCTGGCGTAAGTCTGCACCAAGTAGCCTTCGCGCATGTCGAAGGGGAGCGGCGCGGCGAGACGTCCGTTATCGAAGACCATCCCCGGGTCGCCCACGGTGACGGTGGCCGTGCCTATGTTGAACTGACCCCAGCTCGGACCTCGCGCCCAGAAGTGAAACGTATTCTCCGGGCTCGACGCGTCCGTGATACCGGATTGACCGTAGACGAGCTCGTAGCTCGCGAGGCCCGCGTTGGGCGCGCGCACCCACAGCTCGTCACCGTGGTCGGCCAGGAGCACCGCGAAAGTGCGCTCCTCTTCGCCTTCGAAGACGCGCACGTTCACGTAGTTGTCGCTGTGCGCCTTGAGCTCGACGCTGCTGGGGATTTTCCAGAGCGCCTGCATGTCGGCGGCCGGCAGGGTAGAGCTCAAGGTGCGGCGGTACGGCTGCGCCGCGCGCTGCGGCGTGATCCAGGCTTCGAGGGTGAAGTCGCTGTTCGCGGGGAGGCCTGCCTTGGGAGCCCACGCCTTTTGGCTGCCGTTGTAGTACTGTCCGCTCGCGAAGACACCCGCGCTGGGCTCGAGGCGACGCGCTCGCCGATGTGTCCACCTCGGGTCGCATCCGCGAGCCCACGGGCATCGGTGTCCTCGCCCATGTGCCAGACGCCCACGTAGTGCTCGTCCCAGACATCGGGGCTCGAGGCGGGCTCGGCGAACGTGTTGCCGAGATACATGGTGAGCGGGAGCGACTCGCCGGCCTGGAGCTTGGGCACGAGCACCCAGACGAGGTAGCCGTGCGTTGCGTCCCAGCTCTCGACTTCATGCGCGAGCCGCTCGCCCGCGGCGTTGGTGACGCGCACGTCGCGGCCGTCGCTGGTCACGGGGAAGGTGCCGTCGAAGAGCGCGGGAGGTACGCGCACCGGCACGGGGACGCCCTCGACTTGGTTCGCGACCAGGGCGCCGTTGATGGTGAACGGCACACGGACCGGCCAGGCGCCGTCCAGCCAGTTCTGAACGCAGCCGCTGTAGGTGCAGTCGCTCTTGCAGAGGCGGCTGGTCCCGTCGCCGCAGCTCATGCTGCCCGAGAGCACGCACTCGAAGCCCTCGTCGGTGTCGCCGTCGCAATCGTTGTCGCGGCCGTCGCAGACCTCGGCGGACGGAACGCAGTTGGGATCATCCGAGCCCGCGCAGTGACCGCTGATGCAGATGGCGCCGTCGATGCAGTCGCCATCGTTTTCACATGGCCGGTCGAGGTTGACGTGATCGCGCTGACAAGTCGCTAGGAAGATCACGGCCAACGTCGCCATGGCAGCGACGTTCTTTGGGTTTTGTGCCTGCATACGTGAAGGGCCAGTATGCCCCGAGCCCCAAGGTCTTGTCAGGAGCTATCCCACCATTGCCCGCCAGGCGCATCGCGACTAAGTTCTGTGCGCCGATTGGATCTTGTCAGTGTTCAAATGAAAAGGGTGCATCGTGGCTGAGCGTTTGCAAACCGCGGCAGTTCTTGGCGCAGGCTTCATGGGGACGGCGATCGCTGCTCACATCGCGAGCCTCGGCGTGCGTGTTCATCTCCTCGACATCGTCCCTCCGGATCTCGCGGACAAGGACAAAGACAAGAAGGTGGCGCGCAACAAGCTGGCCATCACCGCCATCGAGAAGGGCCTGAAGGCAAAGCCCGCCGTCTTCTTCGATCCGGACATCGCGCGCCTCATCACCCCCGGTAACTTCGACGACGACATGGGTGTCTTGAAGAGCTGCGACCTGGTGATCGAAGCGGTCGTCGAGCGCCTCGACATCAAGAAGAAGCTCTTCGCCAAGGTCGCGCAGAACATCGGGCCGAGCACCATCGTCGCCTCGAACACCAGCGGTCTGTCGCTCGCGTCGATGATCGAGGACCTGCCGGCCGACGTGCAGAAGCGCTTCGTCATCCTGCACTTCTTCAGCCCCGTGCGTTACATGCGGCTGCTCGAGATCATCGGCGGCCCCAAGACCTCGCCCGCGGTCATGGAGCGCGCCATCGCCATCGGCGAGATGCTCGGCAAGGGCGTCGTCCACGCCAAGGACACCCCGAACTTCATCGGCAACCGCATCGGCATCCACGACGCCATGGTGGCGATGCACCTGCACGACGAGATGGGGCTCACCATCGAAGAGGTGGACAAAATCGCCTCGACGCCGATGGGCCGCCCGTCGACCGGCGCGTTCCGCCTCGGCGACTTCGTGGGCATCGACGTCATTGGTCACGTCGCCAAGACCTCGTACGACAGGGGCGAGAACGATCCCGAGCGCGACATGTTCAAGTCGCCGGCGTGGGTCGAGAAGCTCGTCGCCAGCGGCCGCCACGGTCAGAAGACCGGCGCGGGCTTCTACAAGAAGGTCGGCAAGGACATCATGGTCCTGGACCCCAAGACCCTCGAGTACCGCGCGCAAAACAAGGTGCGCTTCGACTCGCTCGGCGCCGTGAAGAACATCGAGGAGCCGGGCCCGCGCTTGAAGGCGTTGGTCAACGGCGACGACAAGGCGGCGCAGTTCGCCTGGCGTCTGCTCGCGCGGACACTGCAGTACAGCGCCATGCTGGTCGGTGAGATCGCCGACGACATCGTCAACATCGACCGCGCCATGCGTTGGGGCTTCAACTGGGACCTGGGCCCGTTCGAGGCTTGGGACGCCATCGGTGTCGAAGAGTCGGTCGCGCGCATGAAGAAGGACGGCATGAAGGTGCCGGAGTGGGTGGAGGCGATGCTCGCTTCCGGCCGCAAGTCCTTCTACGCCGACGGCGAGGCCGCTAAAACGTACTTCGACGTCAAGGCCAAGAAGAAGGCGCTGGTGCCGTTCGGCGCCAAGCAGATCCGCCTCGCGGCGCTCCACGAGGACCCCAAGAAGGTCATCAAGGAGAACCTCGGCGCGTCGATGCTCGACCTTGGTGACGGCATCCTGGGCTTCGAGGTCCACACCAAGATGAACACCCTCGACGGCGACGTGATCACGCTGCTCAACGAGGCCATCGACAAGGCCGAGAAGGACTTCCAGGGCATCGTCATCACCAACGAGGGCCAGCACTTCGGCGCCGGCGCGAACCTCATGCTCGTGTACATGGCGGCCCAGAACAAGGACTGGGCGCAGATCGACACGATGGTGAAGGAGCTGCAGAACGTCTACCAGCGCCTCCGCTATTGCAGCGTGCCGACCGTGGCCGCGCCGTTCCAGTACACCTTCGGTGGCGCTTGCGAGATGGTCATGTCGTGCGACGCCGCGGTGGCGCACGCCGAGACGTACATCGGCCTCGTCGAGGTCGGCGTGGGCGTCATCCCGGCGGGCACCGGCTCGCTGCGTCTGGTCGAGCGCTGGACCGAGCGCGAGATGAACGTGAGCGGTGTCGACATCCTGCCGTTCATCGCGCAGGCGTCGCTCAACATCGCCACCGCCAAGGTCGCCACCGGCGCGGAGGAGGCCAAGCGCTTGCGCTTCCTCATGCCGACCGACGGCATCACCTTGAACCGCGAGTACCTCACCTACGACGCCAAGCAGCGCGCCATCGGCATGGCGAAGGCGGGCTACATGCCGCCGCGTCCCAAGGTGCTCAAGGCCGCGGGCTACGACCTCGAGAAGACCATCGGCGCCAGCGTCTACAACATGGTGCAGGCGGGTCACGCCACCGAGCACGACGCGGTGGTGGCGCGGAAGGTCGCGCATGTCCTCTGCGGCGGACACGTCGCCCTGGGCGCCGAGCGCACCGAGCAGGATTACCTGGATCTCGAGCGCGAAGCGTTCGTGTCGCTGTGCGGCGAGGAGAAGACCCAGGCACGCATCCAGTCGATCCTCATGACTGGTAAGCCGCTGCGTAACTGATGAGCGGCGTTCCTTTCCATCCGCTGATCCACGAGCTCGCCGAAGACCTCGGCGATGATCTCGACATGCCGGAAGACCGCGCCCAGGCGTGGATCACCCGGCTATCGGCGCATCCGGATGGCGAGGAGATCGCGACGCACTTGGCGGTGCTCGCGATGCGTCTCGGCAAGCAAGGCGCCCAGAAGGCGGCCTCGCAGCTCGTGACCATCGCCATGATCGCCTTCAACGCGGCGGCGGGCGCTAGCGTGGCCACGGCGGCCGGCATGCAAGCCGACCAGGCGAAGAAGCTCACCGGCTGGAAACAGACCGCGCCGACCACCAAAGGCGTCGCGGGCCTCGCCGCCCCGACCGCCGGGGTAGGCCCCCGCCGCAAGAAGTAGCTGCTAGTTCCAGAGCCTCGTCCACCAATCGGCGCGCTGCTTCAGCTCGTTGTAGATGGTCTGGTAGGCGACGACGCGGTTTTGCGTCTGCGCGTACTGTTGCTCTGCTTGGCGCACGCGTTGCTGTGCTTTGCTCAGCTGTTCGCGGTGCTGCGCGATACCGATGCCGCCCAGGCCGAGCTGAAGGAGACCCCCCAGCGGATTTCGGCTGTCGATGACGGCGCTCGCCGTGGGAGCCGTGGCTTGCACGTAGGCGAGGTTCTGATTCTCTTGCTGCCAGATCGCGAGGGCTTGCTGCTGAATGCCCTGCGCCTGTTGCATCAGTTGCTTGGCCGCTTGCAGCTCGTAGTCCTGGACTCCGTCCTGCAAAGCTTCATTCAAAATCGTGACGTACTCGTCGTTCTGCACGACGCCATCATTCGCCAGATACGCTTCAACGAACTGCTGCATCCGATCGATGAACACGCGTGACCTCCGACGACGAGTACGCTATCGCGAACAGAAATCGCTTATGGGCAGTAGTAGTGATTGCCGCGGCGGAAGGAGCCGGGCGTGAACATGTACTCGAGCCAGCTGCAACGCTGTGGCGGACGACCGTAGACCGGCGGGCGGTGCCACGGATTCCACCAGGGGCGTGGCGCCACGACGACGGGCGGCTGGTAGTAAGGCGGCTGGACGATGACCGGCGGCTGCACGATCACCGGGGGTTGGACGATGACCGGAGGATAAACCGGCGCTGGATAGACAGGCGCCGGATAGACAGGCATGCCCGGCGGAGTCACGATCACGCCGCCGCTCACACCACCGGGGCCGATGCTGATGCCACCGATGACGTCGCGGGTCTGGCGGTCGCGCTGGCCCGGGCCGAGACGCGACTGCGATGCGTCGGCGAGCTGAACGCGGGCGGTGCGTGCCTCACCGGGCTGGATGGGCGAGCCAAGAGCGCTCTGCACGGTGCCGCGGCCGGGTGCCGGCGCGCTACCTACGACCTGACCGCTGATGCTTCGACGATTGACTTCGATTTGCTGTGTTGCGTTCGCGCTCATGTTTGCCCTCGCGCACGGAAGCCCTGCCGTGCCAGTCAGATATCGACTGGGCCGGTTGGCCGTTGCGTGGACAAACGCATTTTCCCCAGACTTGACGGCAATTTGGCGATCAAGTCCGCTTTAGCGTGAAGGGAGCCGAAACGCTCCTTGGGTGTCGTTCGTAGTATCGGGTCTACACCAGCGGTGGTGCGTCGAATTCGAGAGAAGATCTGGACACTGGCCAATCACTCCAGTCAGCGCTAGCTTATCCGCCTTCACCGAAAGGACCCGTGCCATGGCTTTCCCCCTGAACGCCGTCATCGCTAGCGCAGTTCGCACCCCCGTTGGTCGTGCCATCAAGGGGACCTTGCGCGACACCCGTCCAGACGACCTCGCCGCTATCGCCATCGACGCCGCGGTCGCCAGAGTGAAGGGCCTCAAGAAGGAAGACATCGACGACGTCGTTCTGGGCTGCGCCATGCCGGAAGGCGCGCAGGGCATGAACATCGCGCGCAACGCGGCGCTCCTCGCCGGGCTCCCGGATACGGTCAGCGGCGAGACCATCAATCGTTTCTGCTCGAGCGGACTCCAGGCCGTCGCCCACGCCGCCCAGGCGGTGCACACGGGCCTGCAGCCGGTCGTCGTCGCGGGTGGTGTCGAGTCGATGTCGATGGTGCCGATGCAGACGGCGCGTCTGTCGCTGAACCCCGAGCTCGTCAACAAGCACCCCGAGATCTACATCTCGATGGGCAACACCGCCGAGAACGTGGCCAGGCGCTTCGACGTGTCGCGCGAGGCGCAAGACCAGTTCGCGTACAACTCGCACCAGAAGGCCGTCGCCGCCATCAAGGCCGGCAGGTTCAAGGACGAGATCGTGCCGGTGAAGGCGCGCCGCCTCGAAGGCGACAGCATCGCCGAGCAGCTCTTCGACACCGACGAAGCGCCGCGCGCCGACACGACCCTCGAGGCCTTGAAGGCATTGAAGCCCGCTTTCGCGGCCAAGGACGGCACCGTCACCGCCGGCAACAGCTCGCCGCTCAACGACGGCGCCTCGGCGCTCGTCTTGCTCTCGGAGGCCAAGGCCAAGGAGCTCGGCGTCACGGCGTTCGGCCGCATGCGCGCCTTCCAGGTCGCGGGTGTCGCGCCCGACATCATGGGCATCGGCCCGGTCCCGGCCATCCAGAAGCTGCTCAAGTCGGTCGGCCTCTCCGTGAACGACATCGACTTGTTCGAGATCAACGAAGCCTTCGCTAGCCAAGCCATCTACTGCCAGCGCGAGCTCAAGATCCCGGACGAGAAGCTCAACGTGAACGGCGGCGGCATCGCCATCGGCCACCCCTTGGGCTGCACCGGCGCCCGCCTGACCACGACGCTCCTGCACGAGCTGCACAAGCGCAAGGGCAAGCTCGGCATCGTCTCGATGTGCGTCGGCGGCGGTATGGGTGCCGCGGGCTTGTTCGAGATCGCTTAAAGCGTCGCTGGCCAGATATCCGCGCGGCGTTGCAAAGGCAGCGCCGTGCGTTTACATGGTGCCCCCATGACGGCCGAAGTCCGCGTTCGTATTGCTCCCTCGCCAACCGGTGACCCTCACGTCGGTACGGCGTACATCGCTCTGTTCAACTACGTCTTCGCCAAGAAGCACGGTGGGAAGTTCATCCTCCGCATCGAGGACACCGACCAGACCCGCTCGAAGCCCGAGTGGGAGACGATGATCCAGCAAGCGCTGCGCTGGACCGGCGTGTCCTGGGACGAAGGTCCGGACGTCGGCGGCGCCTACGGTCCGTACCGCCAGAGCGAGCGCACCGAGATCTACCGCACGCACTGCAACGAGCTCATCGAGAAGGGCGCGGCGTATCCGTGCTTTTGCACCAGCGAGCGGCTCGAGCAGCTGCGCCGCGATCAGCTGCGCCGCAAGGTGTCGCCGGGTTACGATGGCCGCTGTCGCGGACTGACCGCGGAAGAGGTCGCGGCCAAGCACGCCGAGAAGCTGCCCTATACCATCCGCCTCAAGATCCCGAAGGAGGGCGCGACCACGTTCGTCGACCGCCTGCGCGGCGAGGTCACCATCGAGAATCACCAGGTCGACGACCAGGTGCTCCTCAAGAGCGACGGCTTCCCGACCTATCACCTGGCGAACGTCGTCGACGATCACCTGATGAAGATCACGCACGTCATGCGCGCCGAGGAGTGGATCACGTCGACGCCGAAGCACGTGCTGCTCTACAAGGCCTTCGGCTGGGAAGCGCCCGAGTGGATTCACATGCCGCTCCTGCGCAACCAGGACAAGTCGAAGATCTCGAAGCGCAAGAACCCGGTCAGCATCAACTTCTACAAGGAAGCCGGCTTCTTGCCGGAGGCGCTGCTCAATTACCTCGCGATGATGGGCTGGACGATGCCCGACGGGCGCGAGAAGTTCACCGTGCCCGAGATGATCGAGAGCTTCACGCTCGACCGCATGTCGCTCGGCGGCCCGGTCTTCGACGTGAAGAAGCTCACCTGGCTGAACGGCTTGTACATCCGCGAGATGACGCCCGAGGCGCTGGTGAAGCGCATCCGCGAGACCGTTTTGACGGACGAGAAGCTGCTCGCGGTCATGCCGCTGGTGCACGAGCGCATCGAGAAGCTCGAGGACTTCGTCGACCACTCGATGTTCTTCTTCAACGGCGACGTGCCTTACGAGCACGAGATCGCCGAAGCGCTGATCCCCAAGGGGCAGTCGGCGAAGAGCTCCGCCGCCGCGCTAGAAGCCGTGCTCGAGATCATCGACGGCGTGCCGACCATCGAGGCCGAGCCCATGGAAGCGCAGATGCGCGCCGCGGCGGACAAGATTGGCTGGAAGGCCAAGGACCTGTTCATGCCGGTGCGCATCGCGGTGACTGGCCGCAAGGCGACACCGCCGCTGTTCACGACCATGGCGGTGCTCGGCAAGGAGCGCTGCCGCCGCCGCCTGCGCAACGCCATCGCGCTGCTCAAGACGCGAGCCGAGGCCGAAGCCGCGCAGGCTCCCGCGGCTCCCGCCCCCGCGGCGAGCTGATGCGCTGGGGCCCGCTGCTGCTCGTGTGCATGACCGCCTGCGGTTACGACTATCTCGGCCGTGACGTGCAGGTGGTCTACGAGCCGCAGTCCACCGCCGCCGTGCTCTCGCTGACCGGGCCGATCGTCACCTCGCGCTTCCCCGAGACGGTGGAGGCGAGCTCACGCACCGATTCGTCGGTCTTCGTGATCGATCTCACGGACGACGCGCTCACGTACCGGCAATTTCTACCCATCGTGGCGACCTACGACGAACCGACGCTGACCGTGCACGGCCCCTTCGCCGACCCGACGTGCAGGGCCGGCGAGTACGCCTTCGTCATCCTCGACAACGTCCGTGACGCTGCCGCCGACGCGCGCATCGGCCGCTCGGGCGCGTTCGACAAGGCCTTCGAAGGCGATGGTCCATTCGCCGAGGTGCGCTTGGCGCTCGTGGAGAACGGCGTCGAGCTCGCGTCGGTCGCGGGCGCCACCATCTTCGCGGTGTCATGCCCGTAAAGCTCCTGGCGCTGGTCGCGCTGCTCGCGGCGGAGCCGGCCTCACCGCCGCGGCCGCTCAAGCTCTCGCGTATCCCGCACATCACGCAGGAGCAGACACGCGCCGAGAACGAGCCGCTCGCGGCGTATCTCTCGAAGCGCTTGGGACGCGAAGTGCTCATCGACGTCCCCAAGGACTACGACGCGGTCATCGGGCAGCTGGCGCGCGGCGAGGTCGACATCGCGATCCTCGCGCCGCTCACCTACGTGGTCGCCAAGAAGCGCATGCCCGAGCTGGTGCTCGTGGCGCAGCTCGTCGCCGAGGGCAGCGGCCAGTACTGGACGTACATCGTCACCGCCGCCGACGGCCCCATCCGCGCCCTCGACGACTTGAACGGCAAGCGCTTCGCCTTCGTCGACCGGCGCTCGACCACGGGCTACTTGTTGCCGCTCGGCATGCTGCACGCCGCCAACGTGAAGGTCGGAAGCGCCTCGTTCGCCGGCTCGCACCCCGACGTCGTCGACCTCGTGCTCAAGCACACCGTCGAAGCGGGCGCGATTGCCTCGACGACGTTCGGCATCATGAAGGACGCGAAGCTCAAGGAGCGCCTGCGCATCCTCGCCAAGAGCGACCCGGTGCCGTTCGACGCCGTCGTCGTGCAGCCGAGCCTCCCCAAGGAGACCATAACGCTATTGCGGAAAACACTGCTCGAGCTGAGCACCCGCACCGACGAGGGCAGAGCCGTGCTGCAGGGGCTCACCCTGAGCAACGGCTTCGTCGCGGGCAGCGACGCCACCTACGACGGCGTGCGCAAGACGGTCGAGAAGGTCGGCCTCGCGCAGTAGTGCATCTCTAGGGATGCAAGCTGTCCCAGAATGCGGTGTATTGCGTCTTATCTGATGCATTCATTGCATCATATGTGATGCGCATATTGCTATTCAGCTCGTTTTGCATCATATTTGATGCATGAGCACGCTTCCCAGCATCGCCGCACGTGTGAGGCCGCGACGTCTAGAGCGCGGCTACAGCCAGCAAGAGCTGGCGCAGCGGGCGGGTGTCAGCCGCATCGCCGTCGATCGGCTAGAGAACGGCCGCCTCTCGGACATCCGCTACCGCACCTTGATCAAAATCCTCTCGGCGCTGGGCTTGGACCTGCGGCTCACCGAGCTCAACACCAGCCGGCCGACGCTCGATGATCTGCGCGCCGAGAACGAGCCGTGATTCGCGTCTGGACGGACGGCAAGGCGAGCGGTGTCCTCGCCGGCCTCCAGAACCAGGGCTCGACGTTCGCGTACGACCCCGAGGATCCGTCCTCTTTAGCGGTCTCTATGACCATGCCGGTCCGCGTGCAGTCGTGGGACACGCCGCGCGGTCTCGCGCCAATCTTCGACATGAACTTGCCCGAGGGGGCGTTGCGCGAGCGCTTGCTGCGTCAGTTCGCGAAAGCGACAGGCGGCGTGGATGACCTCGAGCTCCTCGCCATCGTCGGCCGCAGTCAGCTCGGGCGGTTGCGCTACACCGGCATGGACGAGCGCCTGGGAGATCCCGTTCCTTTCCAAGACCTCGACGAGATCCTCGGAGCCCGACGCGATGGCGGACTATTCGAGTATCTCTTGGAGCGCTTCGCGTCGCACTCCGGTATCTCGGGCGTGCAGCCGAAGGTCTTGATCCGCGCCCGCGACGGCAAGCTCTCGCCGATCGCGGGTCGCCAGTCGGCGACCGTGCAAAGCGCCACGCACATCGTCAAGCTCTGGAACGCCGGCGAGTACCCCCAGCTCGCCGCCAACGAGCACTTCTGCCTCGAAGTCGCGCGCCGCGCGGGTCTCGGCGTGCCGCCGTCCCGTCTCTCGCATGACGGCGGGGCGCTCGTCGTCGAGCGCTTCGATGTCCGCGATGGCGTGTACTTGGGGCTCGAGGACTTCTGTGTCCTCAACGGCTTGCAGGCGCGCGACAAATACCGTGGTAGCTACGAGACCCGCTTGTGGAAGCGCTTGCGTGACTTCGTGCGCGTCGAAGACTTCCAGGAGCAAGCACGCGACTTGTTCAAGCTGTTCGCGCTGAGCTGCGCGCTGCGAAACGGCGATGCTCACCTGAAGAACTTCGCCCTGCTTTACGAGGCCGTCGATGGCGCGGCGAAGCTCGCGCCGGTCTATGATCTGGTCACGACGACGGCTTACATCCCCGCCGATCGGATGGCGCTCACCCTCGACGGCACCACGGATTGGCCGGATGCACGCCGCCTGCTGCGCCTAGCCGCGAGCCGCGCCGACCTGACGGCGAAGGCGGCGCGCCAGATCCTCGAGCAAGTGTCATCTGCTATCGCGGATGTCCGCCCGGCGATGCTCGGCTACTTCGGGGACGTCGACGCCGATTTGGGAAAGAAGATCTCCGACGCCTGGGAAGAGGGCCTCACCTCGGTGAAGCCGCCGCGCTGAGGGCTACAGCCAACCGCCGGCCCGCAGCACGTCGCGCAGCTTCTCGCGGTTCGGCGCGGTCATCTCGACGAGCGGCAGGCGTAGGACGTCCTGCATGCGGCCCATCATCGACAGCGCGGCCTTGGCGGGGATGGGGTTCGACTCCCAGAAGAGCGCCACGCAGATGTCGCGCAGCTTGGCGTGGATCTCCCGCGCGCGCGCCACGTCGCCGCGCAGCGCCGCCGCGATCATCTCCGAGGTCTCCTTGGGGACGACGTTCGAGATGACGCTGATCACGCCTTGCCCGCCCATGAGGGTGAAGGCGCAGGCGCCGCTGTCCTCGCCGGAGAGCTGCGCGAAGTGCTTGGGGGTGCCGCGGCTGGTGACGGTGACGCGGTCGAGGTCGTTGGTCGCGTCCTTCACCGCGATGATGCGCGGGTGGGTCGAGAGCTTCACGACGGTCTCGGGCTTGAGATCGATGCCGGTGCGGCTCGGTACGTTATAGAGGACGCTGGGGATATCGACCGCGTCGGCCACCGCGGTGAAGTGGCGTACCATGCCGTCTTGCGTGGGCTTGTTGTAGAAGGGCGTGACCACCAAGGCGTGCGTGGCGCCGAGCTCCTTCACGCGCTTCTGATTGTCGATGGTGACGTTGGTGGCGTTCGAGCCGGTGCCGGCGATGACGGGCACGCGGCCGTTCACGCGCTTCACCACGCGCGCCACCACCTGGTCGCGCTCGTCGAGGGAGAGCGTCGCGGTCTCACCCGTGGTGCCGCAGGGCACGAGGCCGCTGATGCCGCCCGCGAGCTGAGCGTCGACCAGCGCATCGAGCGCGCCCAGGTCGAGCGAGCCATCACGGTTCATGGGGGTGACGAGGGCGGTGAAGGCGCCACTCAAGGATGCAGTCATTTCAAACCTCGCGGCAGCTCGGCGTCGTAAGCTCGGCCATTCGGTGCGTGCTCGCCACGCCACAAGTCGGCGAGCGATTCACGCTCACGCACCACGGTCGCGGCCGGGCCGCTGACCATGACCTCCGCGGGACGCGGGCGTGCGTTGTAGGTCGAGCTCATGACGAACCCATACGCTCCGGCGCTGCGAAAGACGAGTAGGTCGCCCTCCGCGAGCTCGGGAAGATCCACGTCCTTGGCGAAGGTGTCGCTGCTCTCGCAGACCGGCCCGACCACGGTGACTTTGCGGACAGCGCCGCCGTCCTTCACCTTTTCGATGGTGTGGTGGGCCTCGTAGAGGGCGGGGCGGATGAGATCGTTCATGCCCGCGTCGACGATGACGAAGCGGCGGTCGGCGCCGTCCTTGACGCGGATGACCCGTGTGAGGAGCACGCCGGCGTTCCCGACGATGACCCGGCCGGGCTCGAGCACGACGGTGAGCCCCAGCGGCTTCAAGGTCTTGGCGAGCGCGGTGCCATACTCGGCGGGCGAGGGCGGGGTGTCCGTTACAGCGTACGGAATGCCGAGGCCGCCGCCGATGCCCACGTAAGCGAGCGGCACGCGGCGCTGCATCAACGTGCGCGCGAGCTCCGCGACCTTGGTGGCGGCGTCGACGAACGGCCCCACCGTGGTGATCTGCGAGCCGATGTGACAGGTGACGCCGACCATCGCGACCTGCGGCAGCGCCATGCCGCGCTCGTACAAGGCGAGCGCTTCGGCGTACGGCACGCCGAACTTGTTCTCGCGCAGACCCGTCGAGATGTACGGGTGCGTGACCGCGTCGACCTCGGGATTGACGCGCACCGAGACGCGCGCCTGCACGCCCAAGCGCTTGGCGACGTGAGCGACCGTCTCGAGCTCCGCGGCCGACTCGATGCTCACGTAGAGCACGCCAGCCCTGAGCGCCGCTTCGATCTCGTCCTCGCGCTTACCGACGCCGCTGACGATGATGCGCAGCGGATCGACGCCCACCTTCAACGCCCGCGCCAGCTCCCCGACCGACACCGCGTCGAGCCCGCAGCCCGTATCCACGAGCGTCTCGAGCACCGCGAGATTGCCGTTCGCCTTGATGGCGTAGCACACCAGGTGCGGCACCCCGTCGAGCGCCTCGAAGAGCACGCGCGCGTGCCGCTCCAGCGTCGCCCGCGAGTACACGTACGTCGGCGTGCCGTGCTGCTCCGCGATAGCGGAGAGCGCGACGTCCTCCGCGAACAATTCTCCGTTGCGGCGGACGAAGTGGTCCATGGCTCAGAAGGTGGCGTAGACGCGGTATTGGAGCGTCCAGGCGAACTTCGGGCCGTCGTCGGCGGCGTTCTTGAAGGCGCCGAAGGGGAAGGCGATGCCGCCCTGGAGCGCGCCGCGCAGGCCCGACTGCTCGCCTTCTGGTGGCGAGCCCAAGTGGATCTCGCCGTTGAACTCGAGGGCCATCGGCAGCGCGCCACCCGGGGTCGTGCCGCGGAAGAAGCTCTGCGAGTAGACGCCGCGCAGGCGGCCTTCGACGGCGTCGTTGAAGAAGTAGCGGACTTCGGGGCTCGCGTACCAGGCGTCGGTGACCGTGCCGATGACGCGGCGGAAGGTCAGGAGGTCGACGTGGTAGTCGGGGCTGAAGTTGAAGTTGGTGAGCGAGCGGTCGTAGCTGTTGTCGTTACGGCGGCCACGCTGCGTGTTGGCCTTGTCGAGCGCGCCCCAGCCCGGGAACGAGTCGCCCGAGGCGCCGCCACCGCGCAGCATGAGGGTCGGTCCGCGACGGCGGTCATCCGGCCAGAACTTGAGCTCGAAGGCGCCACCGACCTGCATGATGGTGGTGTTTTGCAGCGTACCGTCGGCGCTGGTGTTGGTGTCGCGGAAGCGGCCCGCGCGCACGCCGGCCTCGGCGCTGAACTCCACCGGTCCGCTATAGAGCTTCATGTACGCGTTGCCCGTGTAGAGCATGGCGCTGCGCTGCTCGCGGCTCGAGCTGTTCACGCCGTCCGGGGTGACGAGCTTCGCGGGGTCATACTCGCCCGCGGTGCTCGAGTAGTAGCTGGAGATGAGGTCTCCGGACTGCCGGCGGAAGCTGTTGTGCACGCCATAGTCGAAGACCGTGTTGCCCTGAAGCACTTGCTCGCGGATGTCGTCGGGGTGAGTGAGGTGTTGGATGCGCACGCCGTACTCGGGCACGTCGTCCCAGGTGACCGCGTCGAGTGGCGCTCCGTCATAGCGGTAAAACGGCTGATACACCGGACCGCTCGACACCCAATCCATGAGCGGCGTGATGAGCAGGCCGCCCAAGCGCAGGGTCGCCTGGACGCGGTCGACGTTCATGCCGAAGTCGCAGTCGAGGCAGTCGCCGCTGTTGAACATGACGCCCATGCCCCAGTGATTGGGCATGCGGCCGATCTTCACTTCGAGCTGCTCGTTCAACGCCGTGATGCGGGCATAGAGGCGCTTGACGCGAATGGCGTCCGTCAAAGCGTTCAGGTCGTTGACCGGCGTCAGCTGGCGGTCGTTCAAGAAGTTGTTGGGGGTGTTGGCGCGTGACGAATCGGTGGAGTAGGGGTTGGTCGCGGGCGTCGAGCCGAAGCCGACGTTGTCGAGCACGTCGAGCATCGAGACCAGCGACACCTTCTCGCTGATGTTGATGGTCGGCTCGAGGCGCATGCGCATGGTGGTCTGGGTGAAGCTCGCGTTGTCGCTCG
This sequence comes from Myxococcota bacterium, assembly GCA_039809465.1. Classification (GTDB taxonomy): domain Bacteria; phylum Myxococcota; class XYA12-FULL-58-9; order XYA12-FULL-58-9; family JALHOP01; genus JALHOP01. The sequence goes on along the minus strand of JBDHVB010000051.1, from coordinate 6,736 downwards.
AGCTGTTCGGGTAGCGGTTGACGAAGTCCGTGCCTGCGCCCTGGTTCGAGTCGTTCACCTCGGTGCCGGCCTGGTTCCCGAAGTCGAGGCGGCGCAAGAGATCGCCGCGCACGCGGAAGTAGCCGTGCATCTCGAAGAGCTGGATCGACGGCTTCACGAGGGTCCAGTCGTCGCGGTCCCAATCGTCGAGCTTGATGTCGGTGCCGGGAGCGCCAGGCGGGGGGAGCGGCGTTGCTTCGGTGGGCTTGGGCGCGACGGTCGCGGGTGGAGCGGTCTCGGGCGCTTCGGCGGGCGGCTCGACGGTGGCGGGAGCTTCGGCCTGTGCCTGGGCGGGGGACGCAACGAGGAGGCACGCACACCAGGTAAGCGCCACGAACGCGGGCGCTTGAGCCATTTTCAGACGGAACATGGGGCGGACCGATACCGTTTTTGGCCCGGGTGAGCAACCAGAGTATTCTGCCGGCAAAGCCATGGAAACCTCCTCGCCAAGCCCGCTCGTTCAGCAGATCCTCGAAGGCATCCAGGAGCCCTCTCTGGCCGACCGGGTCGGTGGCGCCGTGGCGCTCACACGGTCGGCGTTGGACGAGCTCAAGCGCGTTCATTTACCTCAGGACAGCTTCGAGGAGAGCGCCGACGAGAGCGCGGTCGACCGTCACCTCGAGATCGCGCCTTACGCCTTGTCGGCCCTGGCGAGCATCAACCGCCTCCTTGGCTATCTCGGCGAGAGCTTCGTGGCGCCGGCCGAGCCCACGACCACCAGCGACGACTTCGACCTCACCTTCGATCTGGTGGACGCTCCAGTCGGTGAGAGCCTCGCGAAGTCGCCGAGCCCCGAGGCCAAGCAGCTCACCATCGAAGAGCAGGTCGCCGACGCCGCGCACGCCTTTGGCGGCATGCTCCGCGGCCACGTCTTGAAGTTCGCGGACCGCCTCGAGTCGGCCCTCCGGCAGAACGACACCTGGCCGCTCTTGGCCGAGCTCGACGACTACAAGCGCAAGCTCACCAAGGCGCTGCAGGGGTTGCTCTTCGGCGTGCTCGGGGTCTTCGCCAAGGACGCCCGCCGCGACGAGATCTTGCCCGAGTACCGCTCGGGTGTCGCGGAAGCGGTGGCGCTGCGCTCCGTTTTGGCGGACATGACGCTCGCCATCACCCGCTTCAACACGGCGATCGCCCAGGCCTCGCAGGAGCAGGCGGTACCGTTGGTGGTCGCGGTCTCCGATCGCTTGAGCCGCTTCGCGACGCGGCCCGAGTACGGCACGCTCCGCGCCGACGACAAGAAGTCGATCATCGACTTCGCGAGCTCGCTGCACCGCCTGCGCCGCACCAAGGGCGGCATCCCCATGACCCAGCTCAAGCTCGGCGTCGAAGGCTTCGCGAAGTTCCTCGAGGCGATGAGCGCCATCAACCACCGCGAGGTGCTGGTCATCCACGACCGCCAGCGCTTGGAGCAGGCGCTCGAGCTCATCCTGCAGGCACAGCAGAGCGACGTAAGCGATGCCCGCGCCAAGCTCGATCAAGCCGTGGAGCTGCTCGCCGCGGTTCATGGCCGCAACCAAGAGCTCGACGACCAACGCCGCCTGCATCGCATCGATCCGCCGCTGCCCGAGGACATGCTCGAGCGCCTGGAAGAGTGGCAGACGCTGGTGCAGAGCACGTTGCAGCGCGTCGGCTAGACGTCGAGAGCGCCGGTGACCGGGCGCTCCAAGGCGCGCTGCATGGTGTAGCGCGCGGTCGTGAACGCTTCACGGCCGCGGCCGAGCGAAAAGGGCGTGACGAGCGGTAGGCCAGTGATGCTGAGCACCGAGGTATTCGCGCGGCGCGGGAGCGGACGCTTGCTGCGTGACGGCAGGTTGTGCGCGAGCGTGAAGGTCGTGGCGTCGAGGCCGAGCCAGCCAGGGCGGTCGAGGATGCCGCCGTCGGAGTAGGGGCGGCGCTCGAGCCACACCGGTTGAAAGAGGCCGGGGAGGGCGCACGAGGCGTGGATGGCGGCGGCGAGATCTCCGCTGGAGCGGACGAGCGTGCGGCGGCGCAGGATGTCGAAGACGGAGATGGCGATGGGGACCTTCGCGTCCTCGGCGGCGGACACGGGGAGGAGGCGGTGCAGGCGCTCGCGAAAGAGCCGGCCACGCAGGAGCCCCGCGCCGATGGCTGGATCCCAAAAGTCGTGACGCCGCAGCTCGGCGAGCTCGCGGCTCAAGGCCTGGGCGGAGAGGCCCGCGGCCCAGAGCCCACCCGCCAGCGCGCCTGCCGAGGAGCCCGTGATGAGCTTGGGCGTCAGGTGGGCGTCCTCGAGAGCCGAGAGCACCCCGGCGTGCGCGTAAAAGCCAAAAAAGCCTGACGAAAGCGCTAAGTTGAAGGGCTCGTCCCGGAGCTTGTCGAGGAGCCGCTGCATATTTTGCTTATATGAGAGTTATACGCGCTCGCCTAGCCCCTTTGAGGCCGTTCCGCCCCAAATTGCATCGATCCCGCCTAGGAAATATCTTGTCATCTTCACTTGACAGGTAAGCGCTTGGCTCCATATTAGGCATCACTCGCGCCGGATTGCTTAGACGTCCGGTAATCGATCGAGTCACAGGAGCATTGGAAACATATGGGTAAGGTAATTGGCATCGACCTCGGCACGACCAACAGCGTCGTCGCCATCATGGAAGGCTCGCAGCCGAAGGTCCTCACCAACGAAGAAGGCGCCCGCACGACCCCGTCGGTCGTCGCCTTTGGTAAGGACGACGAGATTCTCGTAGGTCAGGTTGCTCGCCGCCAGGCGATCACCAACCCCGAGAACACTATCTTTTCGATCAAGCGCTTCATGGGCCGGCGCTACGACGAGGTGCCCGACGAGATCCGCCGCGTGCCTTACAAGGTCGTGCGCGGTCCGAACGATCTCGCCTACGTCGACATCCGCGGCAAGAACTACGCGCCGCCGGAGATCAGCGCCAAGATTCTGCAAAAGCTCAAGCGCGCCGCCGAGCAGTACCTCGGCGAGACGGTCACCGAAGCGGTCATCACCGTTCCGGCGTACTTCAACGACGCTCAGCGTCAGGCCACGAAAGACGCCGGCAAGATCGCCGGTCTCGACGTGAAGCGCATCGTCAACGAGCCCACCGCGGCCGCTTTGGCGTACGGCCTCGACAAGAAGAAGGACGAGATCATCGCGGTCTACGACTTCGGTGGCGGTACGTTCGACGTCTCGATCCTCGAGGTCGGTGAGAACGTCGTCGAGGTCTTGTCCACCAACGGCGATACGCACTTGGGCGGTGACGACTTCGACCAGCGCGTCATCGACTACCTGGTCGCCGAGTTCAAGAAGGACCAGGGCATCGACGTCAGCAAAGACAAGATGGTCATGCAGCGCCTGAAGGAGGCTGCCGAGAAGGCCAAGATCGAGCTCTCCTCGGTGAGCGAGACCGACATCAACCTGCCGTTCCTCACGGCGGATGCGTCGGGCCCGAAGCACATGAACGTGAAGCTGTCGCGCGCCAAGCTCGAGAGCCTCATTCATGACCTCGTCGAGCGTTCGATCGAGCCGTGCGTGAAGGCGCTCAAGGACGCGAACAAGGCGGCGAGCGAGATCGACGAGGTCATCCTCGTCGGTGGCTCGACCCGTGTGCCGCTCGTCCAAGAGACCGTGCGCAAGACCTTCGGCAAGGAGCCGAACCGCAGCGTGAATCCCGACGAGGTCGTCGCGATCGGCGCGGCGGTGCAGGCCGGTGTTCTGTCGGGCGAGGTCAAGGATCTCTTGCTCCTCGACGTCACGCCGCTGTCGCTGGGCATCGAAACGCTGGGTGGCGTGATGACCACGCTCATCCCGCGCAACACGACGATCCCCACCAAGAAGAGCGAGGTGTTCTCGACTGCCGCTGACAGTCAGCCGTCGGTCGAAGTGCACGTCCTCCAGGGCGAGCGTCCGATGGCCGGTCAGAACCGTACGTTGGGCCGCTTCCACTTGGATGGCATCACGCCGGCGCCGCGCGGTGTGCCGCAGATCGAGGTCACCTTCGACATCGACGCCAACGGCATCGTGCACGTCATGGCGCGCGACAAGGCCACCAACAAGGAGCAGCGCATTCGCATCGAGGCGGGCACTGGTCTGTCGGAAAACGACATCTCGCGCATGGTCAACGACGCGAAGGACAACGAGGCCGACGACAAGCGCAAGAAGGAAGAGATCGAGCTCCGTAACAAGGCCGACTCTCTTGCGTACCAGGTCGAGCGGTCGCTCGCCGACCACAAGGACAAGCTCGACGAGGCCACCCGCAAGGACCTCGAAGAGAAGGTCCAGAAGGTGCGCGACGCCGTCGCCTCGGGTGATGCCAACCGCATGAAGTCCGAGATGGACGTGCTCACCGCAGCCTCGCACTCGATGGCCGAGAAGATGTATGCGGCCGCGAGCAACGCCGCCTCGAACGGCGCGCCTCCGGGAGCCGAAGCCCCACCGCCTCCTGGCGCGGGCCCGAACCCGTCTGGCGGCAAGGTCGTCGACGCGGAGTTCGAAGACACCCACTAGGCTTTAGCGGATTAACGACGAGCCCGCGATCAGCTTCGGTTGGTCGCGGGCTTTTCGCTTTCTGGGGGGCGGCGCCGGCTCACATCTTCCCGACGCGCATCGCGAGCGGCCACCTGATCTCGCGCGCCGCGCCGTCCATCTCCGCGCGCACGTCGCGCTCGAAACGCTCGAACGGCTCGTCTCCAAGCGCCTTGCGCGCCGGCCGCACCGCCGACCACGTCGATACGTAACCGAGCAGCTGCTCCGCGTTCCAGCGCGCGCGCATCGCCATGGGTGGAGCTTGGAGCTCGTCGAACGGGAAGGGCAGGTCGCGGTAGCCGTTCTCGACATGGGCGCGCTCGAACGGCCAGTAGGCACCCACGACCCGATGATAGAAGGCGTCGATGAGCTCGCCGAGACGGCCCTCCGCGGCGGTGATGCCGTAGGTGATGAGCGCTATCGCACCGTCCGCTTTAGCGACTCTGCGCGCCTCCTCGTAGAAGGCCGGCAAGTCGAACCAATGCGCTGCTTGAGCCACGGTCACCAGGTCGGCCGAGCCCGCATCGAGTCCCGACCGTTCACATGGCCGCGCCGCGTAGATCACCCTCGGGTGGAGTGTCGCCTTTGCCACCTGCTCGGCGCTCGCATCCGTCGCCACGACCTCGGCATACTGCTCGGCGAGCAGCGTCGAGAGCTGCCCGGTGCCGCAGCCGACGTCCCAGGCGAGCGTATGAGAGCGTGAGAGCGACCCGAGATAGGTCGCGAGCTCGGCGGGGTAGGTCGGCCTGAAGGTCGCGTAGTCCCCCGCGTGCGCCGAAAAGTGGTCCTTGAAGGTCACCTTGCTTCCATAGCCACTCGCCGAGGCTCCCCGCCAGCGCCGTGGCGCCAATCGGTGGCGCATTCCCGCCACACTGGGTCGTCGCGCCCCAGCTAGTTTTGAAGGTTTACACGCTGATGCAGGCGCATGACCGCTATCCCGGATTGCAGGCTGGTGCGTAGGTCTCGGACACGCGTTGCGAAGGTCGCACAAGCAGCCGAAACTTGCCGATAGATCATCCAACCATGACCGACGAGCCGGTTCGTAAACTACGTCCACTGATTGCCGTCGTGATGGGGACCGCCATCGCTGGTGGCATTGCCGCCGCCGTCGTCATGCCGCGGCTCGAGAAGGCCTCGGGCATCCGCGAGGAACGTCAACGTGGGCCGCGTGTCGTCGACACCGTGGTCGTGCAGTCAGCGCCGTGGACGATCGATCTCGCGCTCGACGGCAACGCGCAGCCCATCGTCACGCAGCAGCTGCACGTGCGCGGGCCGGGTGTCGTCGCGGCCGTCGGCGTCGCGCTCGGCGAGCGCGTCAAGGCAGGTCAGCCGCTCGCGGCGATCACCGTGCGTGTGCCTGCTACGGCGGACACCCCGCAGCTCACCGCGACCGACACCATGCTCGCGCCCTTCGATGGCGTGGTGACGCGCCGCAACGTCGAGATCGGCACCGAGGTCAGCGAGAGCAGCGGGCCGCTGTTCGAGATCTCCGACGTCAGCACCCTCAAGGTCTATGTCGATGTCCCGCAAACGCTCGCGCCTTGGGTGAAGGTCGGCGAGTCCGTGGCGGTGACCGCTCGAGCGGTGTCGTATGCGACGATTACGGGCCGTGTCGTGCGCACCGCGGGCGCGCTCGACCAGCAGACCCATGCCCTGCGCGTCGAAGTGCACATGCCGGGTGAGCGCCTGCTCGCGGGGACCGCCATCACCGTGCGCTTCGCGGTGAAGCGGGAGGTCACGCCGCCCATGATCCCCGCGAGCGCTCTCGTGTTCGGTCACAAATGGCCGCGCGTCATCCGCTTGGTCGATGGCAGGGCGCGCTATGCCACTGTCGACCTCGGCTGGGATCGTGGTGGAGACGTCGAGATCGCCGGTGGCCTCGAGGTCGGCGAGATCCTCGTGGTCCGTCCGCCGGAGAATGTCCGCGAAGGCGAACCGTTGCTGACCCAAGAGAGCAAAACGACAGCCGCGCGTTGAAGCGTGCACATCGCGGAGTGCTGCTTAGCTTACGCAGCATGAAAAACCACAATGGGATGTCTTGGCGCATCGCTCTGGCGATGGGCGCGGTGCTGGCGCTGGGCGCGCTGGCGGTGACGGCGTGCAAGGACGACGACAAGGAAGGCACGGCCATCAATGGCGCCGGTGCGACCCATGGCGCCGCGGGTGCCGACGGGACGGCGGGCGCCGCGGGTGCTGGCGCGGGCGGGAGCGCGA
>JBDHVB010000050.1:0-26912 GCA_039809465.1 Myxococcota bacterium | reverse complement strand
GCAACGCCGACGGCACACTGGTCGGCACCTTCGAGCTCACCACGCCCGCCAAGGTCGGGAGCGCAGGCACACGCAAAACGTGTCCTTTCCGCGGCTCCTACACAAACCGTAAAGCCGGGCTGACGAAAGGCCGTCGCGCTCAACGCGAGTGCAAAGTGCTCTAGTCCCTGCCGCTTAGTTGCGAGACGGAACGCAAGCAAACCGTTTGCCGGCGTTCGATGCGTTCAACGCGCTACGGAGCAGCTAGCGCGGGCGCGCAATCAGCGCGGCGAGGTCGTCGATGGCCGCGGAGATTACAATGTAATCTCGGTCATTCTTGCATTGCTCCTCGACGATGCGCGACGGCCCTTCGAGCTCGTACATGTCGAACGAGCCGCAGGCGCCGCGCAGCCGATGTGCCGCCATGCGCAGCTCGTCGATGGCCGCTGGACGTCCGCCAGAGCGAACCTCCGCCAAGAGCTCACGCATCTGGCTCACGCGCGCCGGCAAACCCGCGCGAAACTCGACGTGAATTGCGTCAATCTCTGCGTCGCTACTCATTAGACATCCTGACCCCGCCTCGCGGCCGTGCCGGGCCAACACGGAGGGCGGCGGGAAACGAAGGAAACCGCGCGAACGGTGGTGTGCGGGGCTCCCGGAGCCATCGGCTCCCAAGGGCCCGCGGGAGTCAATGACTCCACAAGCGTATCAGCACAGTGAGCACCGGGGCTAAGCTTCGACGAACCGCTCGATGCGCGCGCCCACGTGCTGCAGCTTCTTCTCGAGCTGCTCATAGCCGCGATCGAGGTGGTAGATGCGCCGCACCACGGTGACGCCGTCGGCGACCAGGCCGGCGAGCACCAAGCAGGCGCTCGCGCGTAAGTCGGTGGCCATGACGGTCGTGCCGGAGAGCTTGTCGACGCCGTGGATGAACGCCTTGCCGCCGTCGACGCGCACTTGCGCGCCCATGCGTGAGAGCTCGGGGACGTGCATGAAGCGGTTCTCGAAGATCGTCTCGGTGATGACCGATGCGCCTTCGGACACCGAGAGCAGAGCCATGAGCTGCGCCTGCATGTCGGTGGGGAAGCCTGGGTAAGGCGCGGTGACGATGTCGACCGCCTTCGGCTTACCGGCGCGTCGCAGCGTGACGCGCGAGCCGCTCACCTCGACGCCGGCGCCGATGTCGCGCAGCTTGTCCACCAAAGCGGTCTGATGCTCGGCCACGCCGCCCTCGACCACGAGGCCTTCGCCGGCCAGCGCGCCAGCGACCAGGAACGTGCCGAACTCGATGCGGTCGGCGACGACGCGGTGCTTGTAGGGCTTCAAGCGCGACACGCCGTGAATGGTGATGGTGTCGGTGCCGGCGCCTTCGACGCGCGCGCCCATCGTCCCCAAGAGCTCGGCGAGGTCGGTGATCTCCGGCTCACGCGCGGCGTTGCGCAGCACCGTCGTGCCCTCGGCCAAGGTCGCCGCGAGCATGAGGTTCTCGGTGCCGGTCACAGTCGGCATGTCAAAGAGCACCTCGGCGCCGCGGAGCCTGTCACAATCCGCTAAAACATAGCCATGCTCGAGCGTGATGCGCGCTCCCAGGCGCTCCAGGCCCTTCAAGTGTTGATCGATCGGGCGCGCGCCAATGGCGCAGCCGCCGGGCAGCGAGACCTTGGCGCGGCCGAAACGCGCGACCAGCGGCCCAAGGACGAGGATCGAGGCGCGCATGGTGCGCACGAGATCATAAGGCGCTTCGAGGTTGTCGACCTTGGTCGCGTCGATGCGCACCGCGTCGCCGTCACGCGTCGAGGTCGCGCCCATCGACTGCAACAACCCGAGCAGCGTCTTCACGTCCGCCAAGTCGGGCACGCGGGTGAGCTCGTGCACGCCTTCGCACAAGAGGCTCGCGGCCAGCGCCGGTAATGCTGCGTTCTTCGAGCCCGAGACCTGGATGGTTCCGGTGAGCGGCGCGCCGCCACGAATACGAAGTGCGTCCACGGTTCACTCCTCGAGGGCTTGCCGGCTTGGAGCGCGTCTCACGACCCGCCTCGCGCTAGATCGAAGCGTCTGGCGACGTGCTCTAAACCACTAATTGGCGGCTTGTGTGTCGCCAGGCAAGTAGTCGGCGGCCTTCGCGGAGATATCGCTGGTCTCGGAAGGTCCAATGCGATCGATGCGGCCACGGCCCACCTGCGCCGCGACGGCGCGGCCTTGTGTATCCGTGGCAACGAGGAGGGTCGCGAGAGGATTCCCGTCGGCCCCTGCCAGCGTGACCTCGAGCTGGGGCTTGTCGAAGCCGGCGGCTTGCAGCTCGGCCTCGCCCGCGGCTTCGGTGAGCACCGCCTCGGCGCGCAGCCCGAACAAGCGATAGACGAGCCCCGAGCAGCGGCTGGCGTCGGCCTCGCGCGGCAGACCCGCCACAGCGGGAGTCGCGGCCGTGACGTTCCAGGCGCCACCCTCGCCCGTCTTCAAGGTGACGCTCTCGTCGCCACGCTTCACCGTGATGCCGGCGACATCGTCACGCTGGAAGTCGACGACGCGCAGGTCACGCAAGGTCTCGGGATCGACGTCGAGCTTGCGCGCGAGCCAGTCGCCGCTGATGGCGACGAGCGGCGCGGCTCCGTCTTCACGCATCGCGGCCCAGTGATCGTCACCATCGTGCTCGGCGTGGGCGAGCGCCAGCGTCTGTGTACGGCCGCCGCTCAAGGTGATGCGCACCCGCAGCACGTCCGGGGCGAAGAATCCGGCGGCTTTGCGCGCCGCCTCGTCCGGAGACTCGGACAGGAACCGCGTCGCACGCAACGTCGACAAGGCGGTCGTGATCCCCGAGAGCTGCAGGTTGTCGGCCTCGGCGCTCCGTCCGCCGTCGAGCAGCAAGCGCGACTTTCCGTTTTCGCGGACGACGGCATACAGCCGCCGGTCGGCGCGCAAGACGTCCATGCGCTCGACCTCGGCGGGCTCGAAGACGAGCACGCGCTTGTCACGCAAATCGAACAACGACTTGCTCACCTGGAACTCGATGGAGCCGGACACCATGGCGACCGGCTCGGCGCCACGCACCTTGGCGTAGACCTCGCCATTGAAGTCGTTGTGCTTGCCGAGCTCTAGCACCTTGGTGCCGTCATCGCCGGCCAAAGAGACGGCGGCGCGCGGCTTGTCGAGGCCGAACATGCCGAGCTCGCTCGCGACCGGCGGCTTGCCGTCGACATCGACGCTACGCGTGCTCGCGACGTCCGCGACAGCGGCCACCAAGGCATCGACCACGCTCGCGTCCGCGTTCACGGTCATCGGCTCGGTGAGCTTCCAGCCGCTGCCGTCGCGCGTCAGCACGAAGTGGCCGTGCTCGTTGTCGAGGACCACGTCGCGCACCGAGCCGGCGCGAAAGCCAATCAGCTTGGCGGCGGCGAGGCGCTCCTCTTCGCTCGCCGCGTCGTAGCGCTCCATCCACCACACGCCGAACACGGCGAGGCCGCCAAGGGCGAGGAGGACCAACAATCCAAGGAGACGTCGGCGCATCATGGGAGGACCTAGCGTTGGCGGCGCAGCAAGACGATGGCCGAGCCGAGCGCGATGAGCAGCACCGGCAAGACGTCCATCGACGCGAACACGAGGGTGTTCATCTGATCGCCGGTGAGGAGGAGCTGGCTCGCGGCGCGGGTCTTCGGCCGGATGGTGATCTTGTTGTCCTCCTCGGCGAGCCACGCGAGCACGTTCAAGAAGAGGTCCGGGTTGCCCTGCACGTCACGCAGCTGGTTGTCGACCCAGTCCGAGTCACCCGCGACGACGATGCGCGCTTCGGGCGTCGCCTTGGCGTCGATGCTATTGGTCGCCTTGGTCGCGACGGCGGCCATCAGCACCGGGCCAGGCGTGTCCTTCGCGTCACGCTCGGCGCGGCCGCTCTTGTAGTCGGTCTCGCCCCAAGCGGCTTCACCCGTGCTCAGCAAAGGCGTCGCGGTCACGCCGGCTTCACCGCCATCGGCGATCTCCAAGGAGCGGCCCATGAAGAAGAGCGCGGGCGCGGCCATGGCGTCGGTCGTTGGGTGCTCGCCGGCCGGCTTCAGGATGGCACCAGCGGCGCCGTAGCCAAGGAGCTGATTGACCGGGCTGGTGTCGACGACGAGGTCGTTGTGGAGCGTGATCTTGTACTGCGCGAGCAAGCCGCCGAGACCGCCGTCGCTGTCGGGATCGAGCATGACGATGAGGCGGCCACCACGGTCGAGATAAGCCGACAACGCGGCGACCTCGGGCTCGAGCATCTTGGCGCGCGGCCCAGCGATCACCAGCACCGCAGCGTCCGCTGGAACGGACACAGTCGGTTTCACGGGATTCGGCGCGTCGAGATTGACCGCGGTGCCTGGCGCGACCGCGCCGCCGGCTTCGGCGAAGCTCAGCGTCTTCACTTCGTAACCGTCGGCCTTCACCGCGTCGGCGGTCAGCTTCATGCCCTTGGCTTCACGCTCGTCGCCGATGTCACGCTCGCCGTGTCCGGTGAGGAAATAGACCGCTTTGGCGGCGCCCTGCGTGACCTGCACGATGGCGTTGGTCAGCGACTCCTCGCTGATCTCCTTCACGCGCGTGTCGTTCGCGCCAGCCACCACGACGATGCGCGGCCCGGTCTGCTGTAGCGCATAACGCTCGACCAAGTCGGGCCGGTTCGCGACGTTCACCATCTCGTAGGTGAAATTCTTGCCGACCGCGGCGTAGCGGCGCAGCGTGTCCTCGACCATGCCGTACTCGCGCTCGCTCGAGGTGAAGAACGCGAAGACCTTCACCGGCGTGCTCAAGCGCTGCAGCACCCCCGTGGTCTGCTCGGAGAGGGTGTAGACGCCCTCCTTGGTGAGGTCGATCTCCTTCGGGTGCTTGGCGACCATGTAGTTCACGGCCGCGAGCACGATGAGCACCACGACGACCGAGACGCTGGTGATCGCCAACGTCCCCGAGCCGCGGGCGCCGCCCCAGCGGGCGAAGAAGTCGTTGTTGGTCGCAAGGTACGTGGCCAGCGCCGCGACACCGAAGATGAGCTTCAACCAGAACAGACCGGTGAGCTCTCCCGCGAGCAGATAGGTGAGCGGCGTGGTGATGAGCAGCACGACGCCGACTGCGCCGGCGAGGCGGCCCGCGATGGCGGACCCGCCCACTTCACGGCGGCGCGGCGGCGCGGATTCTTGCGTGGTCTCTGCGGTGGACATGATGGGCTCCGGTCAGCGCCAGCGCTGGGCTTCGACGACCCGGTAGGTGAGGAAGAGAGCAAAGACGGAGATCGAGACATAGTAAACGAGCGACGGCGTGCGCAGGACGCCACGCGCGAAGCTCGTGAGGTTCGAGGCGAGCGACAGATACTCGGAGAGCTGCTTCCACACGCCTTCGCTGCCGCCCGCGCCGCTGCCGATGATGTAGAACATCAGCAGGATCAAAAAGCCGAGCAGCGCCGCGATCACCGGGTTGTCCGTGAGCGAGCTGGTGAACAAGCCGATCGCCACGAACGCCGCGCCCAGCAACGCCGCTCCGAAATAGCCGACACCCACCGAGCGCCAGTCGAGCGGACTGCCGGTTTGCGAGGCGCCCAACACGGTGACGACCAGCGGGAAGAGCAGCGTCACGCCGAGCATCGCCAGCATCATGACGAGCCCCGCGAGGTACTTGCCTAGCACGATCTCGATGGGACGCACCGGCGCGGTCATCAAGAGCTCGAGCGTCTTGCCGCGCTTCTCCTCGGCGATGAGCCGCATGGTGATGATGGGCGTGAAGAAGATGAAGATGACGCCGATGTTCATGATCAGCGGATAGATGACGTAGTCGGTGAGGTTGAGCTGCTCGAGCATCCACGACGCGTTCATCTGCAACGACTGCGCGATGGCGCGCTGGAACTCGCCGATCAGCGCTTGGAAGAAGTAGGCGATGATGAGCGCGAAGGACCCCAGCACCACGTAGCTGGTCGCCGTGGTGAAGTAGACGCGGATCTCCTTGCCGGCGATGGCGAGAGTGTTGCGCATGTCAGGCCTCGGTGAGGTTGAGGAAGATCTTCTCGAGCTGCTCACCGCCGTGCTTGCTCGCTAAAGCGGTCAACGAGTCGTCGACGATGATGGTGCCCTTGTTGATGATGACGACGCGCTCGCAGGTCGCGACCACCTCGGAGAGGATGTGCGTCGAGAGCAGCACGGTGTGATCGCCCGCGAGCTCCTTGATGATGCCGCGGACCTCGCCGATCTGACGCGGGTCCATGCCGACCGTCGGCTCGTCGAGGATGAGCACCTCGGGGTTGCCGAGCAGCGCCTGCGCAAAGCCGGTGCGCTGCTGGTAGCCCTTCGAGATGTTGCGGATGAGGCGGTCCACCACGTCCGTCAAAGCGAGCTTGTTGACGACGCGCTCGATGTCGCTCGCGAGGCCTAAGCCCTTCAAGCCCTTGAGCTTGCCGACGAAGCGCAGGTACTCGTGCACCGTGAGGTCCGGGTAGACCGGCGGCGTCTCCGGCAGGTAGCCGACGCGGCGCTTCACTTCCATCGGGTGACTCGCGACGTCGAAGCCCGCGACCGTCGCCGTGCCACGCGTCGCCGGCATGAAGCCGGTGAGGATCTTCATGGTCGTCGACTTGCCGGCGCCGTTGGGGCCGAGGAAGCCGACGATCTTGCCCTTTTCGACCTCGAAGCTGACGTCGCGGATTGCGTCCAAGTCGCCGTAAATCTTGGTGAGTCCGACCGTCTTGATCATGGCTGGCCGGTCGTATGGGCGGCGTACCGCGGTGTCAAGCGCGCTTGACAGCAGGTCCGCGTACCTTCACCGGTAAGGAAGCGATGCCGGTGAAGAAGTTATGGCGACGTGCCCTCGATAGCGCTCGTAGGGTGCTGCACGAGACCAGCTCGCCGCATCAAATTGCCTTGGGCTTCACGCTCGGGTTGTCGCTCTCGATGATCCCGGTGCCGTTTTTGGGCTTCGCCTTCGGCATCGGCATGGCGGCGTGGCTCAAGGCGAACCTCGTGGGCGCGTACATCGGCAGCGCCGTGATGAATCCGCTCACCGGGCCTTTCATCTTCTTTGCCGAGCTGTGGATGGGGCTGACGCTCGTGGGCGAGCCGGTGCCGCAGTTCGAGGTGCTGCGCGGCTACAGCGCGGTGCAGTGGCTCGCGATGTTGAAGACGATGCTCGCGCCGTTCGGGCTGGGCATCGGCGTGATGATGCTCGGCGCGGTCGTGTTCGGGTATCCGCTCGCGTACTTCGCGAGCGTGCTGGCGCGGCGCCGGCGCCGGCTCGAGCTGCGCGGCGAGTAGCTACTTCTTGGTGGCGGCGTCGAGCTCCTCGAACGGCACGTCGAGCGGCTGGTACTTGGCGCGGAGCTCTTCGCCGGTGAGCATGTTGAAGTGCCACCACTCGTTGGGGATGGTCTTCCAGCCGGCGGCGACCATGGCGTCACGCAGGATCTTGCGGTTGGTCACCTGCTCGCGCTTGAGCTTGCCTTCGCTGACGAACGCCTCCTCGTGGCGGGGCTCGGCGAGCTTGCCCAGGAAGTCGTAGGGCGTGCCCATGTCGACCTCCTTGCCGGTGGGGTCCATGATGGTGAGATCGACGGCGCATCCGTAATTGTGGACGGAGCCGTACTTGCTGTTCGGGTCGGCGACGTAGCCTGACTTCGGTGTGCCTTTCACCGCGTCCCACATGATGTGCTGCACGCGCACGGGGCGGTAGCAGTCCTTCAGCATGAGCACGTAGCCCTTGGCGTTCTTGTCGAGCCACTTCTGCGCTTCGACCAGCATCTCGGCGGGCTTCTCACGCAGGAAGCAGCGCGCGCTCGCGTACATGATCTTGCCGACGAAGTTGTCCGTCGTGGCGTACTTCACGTCGAGCTTCCAGCGGCTGTCCAGGGTGGCGACGTCGACGAGCTTGTCGGCGGGAGCGAGCATCGTGAGAGAGGTGATGATTCCGAGCATCATGGGGCCGTGGCCTACGCCGACTCCGCGCCGGCATCAAGCTAGGACGGCGCGGGCGGCGCTTTTACTCAGTGCGGGCGCTCGGCGGTAACGACGCGCGCGTGACCCGCGAGGTCAGCCTCGACCTTGACGTTCACCCAGCCGGCTTCGCCGAGCAGCGCGCGCACCGCGGCCCCCTGGGATGCGCCAATCTCCAACGCGATGAAGCCGCCACGCGCGCTCACGACGACCGCATCGACGACGAGCCGGCGGATGGCGTCGAGCCCGTCGGCGCCGGAGAACAGCGCGAGCGATGGTTCGTGATCGCGGACATCCGGCGCGAGTGACGCGCGCTCGCTGGTGCCGATGTACGGCAGGTTCGCGGCGACGATGTCGAAGGGGCCGGTCGTGCCGTTCAGCAGGTCGCTCTCGACGAAGGTGACGGCCGCATCGAGGGACTTGGCGTTCGCCCGCGCGACGTCGAGCGCTTTGGCGGACACGTCACAAGCGGTGACGTTGGCGTCCGGCAGCTCCTTGGCGAGGGTCACCGCGATGGCGCCGCTGCCGGTGCCGACGTCGATGATGCGCGGTCCAGTCAGCGCGCGCTCCTTGACGTGCTTCAAGACCGCGTCGATCAAATGCTCGGTCTCGGGACGTGGGATGAGCACGTCGCGGTTGACCACGAAGGGACGGCCGTAGAACTCGCGCGAGCCCAAGATGTACGCCACGGGCTCGTGGGCGGCGCGGCGCTTCACGAGGGCGCGATAGGCGTCGCGCTCGGGCTCGGTCAGCGGCCGGTCGTAGCTCGTGTAGAGCTGGATGCGCTTGATCTTCAGGACCTCCACCAGCAGCAGCTCGGAGTCGAGGCGGGCCGAGGCGATGCCCTTGCCGGCGAAGTACTCCTGGGTCGCCTTGAGAATGCGCTCGATGGTCCAGGCCTCGGGCGCCACGTTAGTCACCCTTGAGGGCTTCCGCCTGGAAGTGCGTTTGCAGGGCGGCGACGACGGTGTCGAGGTTGCCCTGCATGATGCCCGGCAGGTTGTGCACCGTGAGGCCGATGCGGTGATCGGTGAGGCGATCCTGCGGGAAGTTGTAGGTGCGGATCTTGTCGGAGCGGTCGCCGGACTTGACCATCTGCTTGCGGTCGGCGGCCATCTTGGCCTCGGCCTCCTCGCGCGCCGTCTCGAGGAGACGCGAGCGCAAGATCTTCATGGCCTTGGACTTGTTCTTGAGCTGCGAACGCTCGTCCTGGCAAACGACCACGACGTTCGTCGGTAAGTGCGTGATGCGCACCGCCGAGTCGGTGGTGTTGACGGACTGGCCGCCTGCTCCGCTCGAGCGGAACACGTCGATCTTGAGATCCTTGTCCAAGATCTCGATGTCGGTCTCTTCGGCCTCGGGCAAGACCGCGACAGTCGCGGCGGACGTGTGGATGCGGCCCTGCGTCTCGGTCTGCGGCACCCGCTGGACGCGATGCACGCCCGACTCGAACTTCAGCGACGAGTAAGCGCCCTGCCCCACGATCATGGCGATGACTTCCTTGAAGCCACCAGCCGTGCCCTCGGAGGCCGACATCAGCTCGATCTTGAAGCCCTTCTGCTCGGCGAAGCGCGAGTACATGCGGAAGAGCTCGCCCGCGAAGAGCGCGGCTTCGTCGCCGCCGGTCCCCGAGCGGATCTCGATGATGACGTTCTTGTCGTCGTTCGGATCCTTGGGGATGAGGAGCTTGCGGAGCTCGTCCTCCAAGGCGGACTTGCGCGTCTCGAGGCCTTGGACTTCCTCCAGGGCCATCGCGACGAGATCCTTGTCGCTCTCGTTGGCGACGAGCTCTTTGTTGCCCGCTATGTCGGACGAGACCTTCCGCAGCTCGCGATAGGTCTCGACCAGCTTCTCGAGCTCACGGTGCTCCTTGGAAAGCTCGCGGAGCGAATTCGCGTTGCCGACGATGGCGGGATCCGCGAGCTTGCGGCCCACCTCTTCGAAGCGCGCTTCGACTTCTTCGAGCTTGTCGAACACCGGCGTGTATTACGACGCTGCTTTGCCGTACTTGCGGTTGAAGCGCTGGACACGACCTTCGGTGTCCACGAGCTTCTGCTTACCGGTGTAGAACGGGTGGCAGTTCGAGCAGATGTCGATCTTGTAGCTGCCGCGGGTCGAGCGAGTCTCGATGGTGGTGCCGCAGGCGCACTGGATCTTGGCGTACGAGTTCGGGGGATGAATGCCTTCGCGCATGACACAACCTCGCAGACGTTACTGAGACGGGAGCCCGTCAGAGATTCGCCTGGTTACTAAGGGACCGCGTAACTAGGCGATCGTGTCGCGAGCTGTCAAGCGGCCGTGTGCGCACCGTGGTATCTTAACGGGTGCGTGCGCTTCCCCAAGCCGTTGCAACTCCTTGCCGCTTCCTTGATGGGTGCATGCAACCCCCAGCTCACGTTCGATGACGCGGTCGTCGTGTCCTGCGAGGAGCATGGTCTTTGTCCAGCAGGGCACGTCTGCCTGCGCGGGCAGCGTTGCGTCGATGAGCGGGCCCTCGACCCCAACGGCGCCTCGCCCATCGTGCCCGGCAATGACAGCATCCTCGACCTGAACGACACGCTGGTCTTCGCCTGGAGCACCGTCGCCAACGCCCAAACGTACACCCTCGAGGTCTCGACCGACGCCGCCTTCACCAGCTACGTCGCCGGTACGCCACGCGTGGTCGAGGGCACGACGCACATCGCGACGCTCCCAGAGGGCACTTACTTCTGGCGGGTCACCGCCGACATCACCGCCGAGGGCGTCCCCGCGACGGCCGTCCGCTTTGGCATTCTCGGCGACGCGCTGCATGTCGCCTGCCCGGCCGACGTCGACTGCTCCGCCCCGAACGACGGCACCCTGGAGCTCGGCACCGCGGCGCTCCCCTTTCACTCCATCAACCGCGGGATCCGCGAGGCCGCGGCGCGTGGGCTCGGCACGGTCCGCGTCGCCAAGCGCCCCGATGGCCTCGCCTACCAGGAGTCCGTTTACTTGCTGCAGGGGCTCGCCTTGGAGGGTGGCTACGGCATGGACTTCGGCAGCCGTGAGGGACGCACCAAAGTCGCGCTCGACGACATCGGCCTGCGCGCGAGCTCCATCCTGGCTCCGACCCGCGTCGAGCACTTCGACTTCGAGCGCACCGGTGACGCGAGCACGACATCCGTCGCCGTGAGCATCACCAACAGCAACGACGCCTTGGTGCTCGCCGACGTCCGCATGAGCGCCACCACCTGGCGCAACGCCATCCTCGACGTCCGCTCCTCAGACGCCGAGAGAGGTCCCCAGATCACCGGCTCCGAGATCGAGGCGGTCTTCCCGGCCGAGCGCGGCGACACTCCCACGACGCACAGTGTCGTCGTCGTCGACAATGCACGCCTCGGCATCGATCACAGCCGCATCACGGCGCGCATCGAGAAGCGCGCCGACGGCGCGACACTGACCGTCGTCGGCGTCAAAGGCCAAGGAGGGCTCACGCTCGATCACAGCCACATCGAAGCTCTCCAGGTCACGGGGTATTTCTCCACGGGGATCGACACCGGCAGCACCTCGGATCTCGCCATGACGGACTCCACGGTGACGATGAGCACGGCCCAGACCAATCAGGGCCGCGCAATCCTCGTCAGTTACGCCGGTGATTCGCTGGGCCATGTCAGCCTGAAGCGCAGCACGCTCGACGTCTCCGCCAAGGTCGCGGCCGGCATCTGGATCAACAACCGTATCGGAGAGTTGTACATCGACCGCTCGTGGGTGGCGGTGCGCAGCCGCAGCGGCTCAGCGAGGGGCGTCGACTCGACCGGGGCCATCGACAGCCGGATCACCAGCAGCTTCCTCGGCATCACGGGCGCCGCGGATACTACCGGCATCAGCATCATGGGGGGTCGCACTTCGCTTATCGCCCACAACACCGTCGTCGTCGGCTCTGGCACCCAGCAATGGGGCCTTTATCTCTCCAGCTTCCCCCACGTGCGCGCTGTCAACAACGTCATCGTCGCCGTGGGACCGCCATGCGTCTCCAGCTCCTGCCGCGTCGCGGTGTACGATCGAAGTGAAGCGCAGGGGCATACCCTGGACGCCGCGACAGGGAACGTCGCGATCGGCTTCACACCCAACGGCGGCACGACCTGCGGCTTCGCCACCAACGACAGCAACCACCTCTGCGACCCCTTCACCGCCAACTTCGATGACGCCGACCCGTACCCCTACATGGCCGGCAACACCGCTCACGCCACGTTGACCGACGCGGGGCTCGACGATCTGCTCGGCACCGACGGAGTCGTCGGCACCAGCGACGACGCCCCCCGCCCCGCGGCAAGCAGCCCGCTCGCCTCTGGCGGTCACCCGACCGAGCTCGACGATTGTCGGCCTCTCGGCACGATGGTCGACCCAAGATTCGTGATCGCCGCGCCCGCCTGTGGTGGCGTCGATGTGGACTATGACGGACGGGCCTTCACCGCGTCGCCGGCGGTTGGTGCTTTTCAGCCGCTGTAGCTGGTCGTTGTCACTATCAAATTACCGTGGTAATGAAGAGGAATGAAGCTCGCGGAGTCGCGCGTGACGGCGCAAGGACAACTTTCAGTTCCCGCGGAGGTGAGGCGCAAGCTGGGCCTTGCGCCAGGCAGCACACTCGTATGGGAGGAACGAGGCGACGAGGTCTTCGTCCGGCGATCGGGCGCCTTCACCTCCGCTGACATTCGCCTTGCGCTATTCGGTGGCGAGCAGCCTGAGAAGCGAAGCAACTCGGAGCTCAAGAACGCAATTCGCGCCCGCATGAAACGCAAGCATGCGCGCCGTTGACACCAATGTGCTGGTGCGTTTGCTCACCGGCGATGATCCGGGTCAGCTCGCAAAGGCGGAGAGCTTCGTCGCCCCCGGAGCGTGGATCTCGCACGTGGTCCTCTGCGAAACCATCTGGGTCTTGGAAGCAGTGTACGAGCGTTCTCGAGCGCAGCTCAGGACGGCGATCGAAATGCTCCTCGCTCATGCAACGTTGGTGCTCGAGAACAGGGCGTGCGTGGAACGAGCGCTGCTCCTGATGACATCGGCTCCTAGAGTCGACTTCTCGGATGCCTTGACCCTCGCGATCGCTCGCCAGGCAGGTCATGTCCCGTTAGGCACTTTCGATCGAGGTCTTGCCGCGCTTCCAAATGCACAGCGGTTGTGATCGGTTGATTGGCAACACGAAACCGCGGAGCGTGTCGCGACGCGCGGCTAGACTTCGCTCAAGAGCACACAGGGCCCCGAGACCTCGACGGTGCCATCGGCCGGCTCGGCGACCGCGACGTCGCCCATGCCCAGCCGCGCGCTGCCCCGGTCGTGCTTCAGGGTGACCGCGCCGGTCGCGGCAAAGACCCGCAAAGGTCCGCTTGCGTGCGAGGTCTCGCCGCTCAGGACGCGCATCGCAAAGCGCGGGCCCATGACCTCGGCGCGGGTCGGCGTGATGGTGCCGGGGCGATCGAAGGCGGTGGCGTTGACCGCGTCGTCGACGTGCAGCTCGCGTGGCTTGCCGTCGAGGCCCATGCGCCCCCAGTCGTAGACCCGGTAGGTCGTCTTGGAGGGTTGCTGCACTTCGAGGACCAACAGGCCAGGCCCGAGCGCGTGCAGGGTGCCGGCGCGGACCATGTACATGTCGCCGACGCGCGGGTGCAGCTCGTAGAGCCACTTGGCGAGCGTGCCGCCGGTCGCTGCCTGGCGTAGCGTGGGCTCATCGAGGCCCGGGTAATGCCCGAGGAGAATGGGTGCTTGCGGCTCGGCGTGCGCCACGTACCAAGCCTCGCTCTTGGGGTCACCTTTGCCGCTGCGCTTGCAGCCGTCCTCGTCGGGATGGACCTGCACCGAGAGCCACTGGGTGGTGTCGAGCCACTTCAAGAGGAACGGGAACGGGCCATTGGCGCTGCCGCCGAGCTTACCGTCCCGCCATAGCGCACCGAGCGTCGCGCCCGCGAGCGGGCCGTCGGCCACGGTGCTCTCGTGGGATTCGAGCTCGACCAGCTCCCACGACTCACCGATGGGGCCTTCGGGGAGGGCGCGGCCGAACTGCGTTTCGAGGCGGCGGCCGCCCCAGGTCACTCTTTGATACTGCGGGACGAAGCGAAGCATGGCTGCGGAGATGTAGGCCGCGAGTCGCCTCCAAGGCAACGGGGCGCGGCAGGGTCAATGACTCGTCTCGACGGAGCGCGCCGCTTCGCTAGCGATGACGTACTCGGTGTTGGTGTTGCTATCGCGGACAATCGCGTAGAGCCACCCGTCGGATCGAAAGTGGGGATAGAGCGCGTACTGTCCGGCGTTCATCGCCGTGACGCGGTAGGACAGACCAGTCATCAAGTCGACGACGTAAAGGTTCGCGGTGCCCTTCGCGACGTAATCGGCGAAGCCCGGATCGTTCTTGCCGGTGAAGCCGAGCTCGACGGCGTCGCGCTCCGTGTTGCTGATGGTGTGGTGAAAAGCGAGCCAACGCTCATCGTAGGAGAAGGTCGCCACACCGCCGTCGACGCAGTAGCGGCCGATCTCGGGCATGGTGATGTCGCTCGCTCCACGAACGACGTCGTGAACGGCATATCCCAACGGATCGTAGCCGGCCGTGCCACCGACGCGCGCGACCGCCATAGCGGCCGATGGCGAGATGCTCCAGTCGCCGCGATCGGGTGTTTCGACCGGAGTCGCCCCTCCGGAAATGAAATCGGTGCCGGTGTACACGAAGGGAGTAAAGATCACCCCCGCGCCGGCGCCGAAGTCTCGGGATGAATCACCGAGGTGGGGGGTGTGCCCGATGTTGTCGCTGTTGAAGAAACCAGTCAGCGCGAGGACCTGGCCGTCGAGCGGCAGGGTGGCAAAGCTCTGCTGGAGGGCGGCGCCAGCTGACGAGCAGCCGGTCTCGTTCAACATTATCTCGGACGGCTCACTCGTGAGCACGCCCGAGGCGCAGATGCGGCCACTCGTGGTGTAGAAGAAAAACGCCGCGCCGTCCGGGGTGAAGCCCGGGCTGTAATTCGCGTCGACTTCTACGGCGACGTCGCGCTGCAGGTCGATGATGGTGGCGCCGCTCGTCGTGACGCTCCCATGGGCGACGAAGCGCCCGTCGGCCGAGCTGCGCGTCTCATAGCGGGTGGCATAGGAGAGCTGCTCGAGCAGGTGAATTGCTCCGAAGCCCGGAACCTCCCAGCCCTCGCCGGCGGGAGAGCTCGAGGCCAGCGGATAGGCCGCGACGTCCTGCATCAGCATGCCCGCGTCGCTATTGCGGGCACGCCACCCTTGCATCGCCGCTTCCGTCACGCGGGTCATGAGCGTCGGCGAAATGCTGGCTTCGCAGACCGGACCGCCCGCGTCGGCGTAGGTCGACAGTCCCGGCAATCCGCGCCCGAACCACTCGGCCACGACGTCGAAGTCGGCTTGGGTCCAGGGCGCGGTCGCGCCGCGGGGCATGGCGGCGTCGTGGAGGAAGGCCGAGCGATCGCTCGCACCACTGCGCTCGAAGAGCGCGGCGAACCACGCGAGGTGGGCGGCGGCGCTGTAGATGCCAAGACGCGCCACCTTGTAGCGCGCGCCAGTCCGCAAGCACGTCACGGTCTGCTGCGCGACCGCCGCGGATGGCAAGGCGAGGTCCGTGAGGCATTCGCTCGTGGCTTTGTCGCTGAGCGTCGCCCAGTACGCCATGCGCTCCTGCGTCAGGGCATGACAGCTGGCGCATCGCGTGCTCGTGCCCATGCCGAGCAAGGCCGACGCTTGGATGGCGAGCTGGGTGTCGTCGAGGCTCACCGCGTTGCGCAGCGGCGGCGGTGGCTCGGGCGGCGGTGGCTCGTCGCCGTCATCGTTATCGCCATTGTCGCGATCGTCGCCGTCATCGCAGCTCACTTCACAGGCTCTCTTCGAGCCGTCGGACGAGCAAGTAGCCGTAAAAGCGCACATGAGAACGAAGCACGATGGGCGAGCAAGCTTCCACATATGGCGGAACTCTATCACACGCCGCAGATCATGATGTGGGTTGATGTGTGGGGCTCAAACGACCGGCGGTGCACTGACCGTCACCCGACTCCGAGGCAACAGGTCTACTACGAGCCCGATATTCGTGGCTTCTCCAGGAGGAAACGTCATGAACGTCAAAGCAATCCAGGGTAGTGCGATCAGCAGCGCCAAGTCCGTGAGCATCGATCCCAAGACCCGTCAGGCCGCGCAGGAGTGCTTCGCCCGCGCCAAGGCCGCGGTGCTCGCAGGTAACCTCGCGGCGTTCCGCGCCGAAGTGCACTCGTCGATCTTGAAGGACGTCGCCCCCGAGCAGATCGCCATGTGGTTCGGCCAGCTCGTTGGGACGAACATCAGCGCGTGGGAGATGGACACGCTCGGGCGCGACTCCAGCGGCGTGTACGCCAAGATGAACAACGCGCCGAGCAACAGCGGCGTCGTCTTCAATCAAGACGGCGACAAGCTCAAGCTGATCTTCCTCGGCACCGTCAAGATCTAGCGCCAATGCCGCTCGGTCGAGGCCATCCTCGACGGGCGGCTATTCGCGTCTCGCCCGCCCCGACACCGCGGCTCAGTAGTGTAGCGTGCCGTCGTCGCGCATGCGGAAGAGGTCGTCGAGGTTGGGTTGTACCAAGGTGCCGATGAGCGCGTCCGCTCCAGCGAACGCCAGGTTGAAGTTGCACTCGCCTTCGTGATGCAGCTCGTGATTGCGGGTGGACCAGGCGGCCCAGCGGGTCTGCAAGATGGCCGTGAGGAGCGGACCGGCCTTGGCGAGCGCCGTCTCCTTGTCCACGTGCTGCTCGGGGTGGACCTTCTTCATCGACAGCGGCAAGCCGAGAGCGCAGGCGGTCAGCGGGATGAGACACCACGCCGGCGCGCCGAACGCGATGCCGGCGGTCACCAGCGCGGCGATCTGCGGCGCGGCCGCGCGGAGAACTCGCAGGCAGCCCATGAGCGAGAGGGTCGAGCCGTAGAGCTCTTCGCGGATGTCTTCCGCCACCTTGGGATCTTGCTTGGCGATGAAGGCGTCGACGCGGGCCTTGTGCTCGGCGCTCGAGAACATGCGCGTGAAGGCCTCGCGGAAGGTGAGGCCGTGATGCACCACCTGATGCGAGATGCGTGTCCGCTCGAGCGTATCACTCAGCGCGCGTTGCAGGAGCCCGTGCCATTTGCGCTGCAGCCAGGGCGCGTCTTCCGGGAGCTCTTTCTTGATCCAGCCCGCGAGACCCTGAGTGTGCGGATGGCCAGCGAACTTGTGAAGCACCGCCTCGGAGAGCGAGAAGACGCCGTAGGTGAGGATGGACGAGCCCACGAGCCAGGCCCCCGTGCTCGAGAGCGCGGCGGCGAGGAGCGCCGCGCTGCCGATGATGATCTCGCTGTTCTCGGGGACATAGTCGCGCAGCGGGATCGAGGCATCCATGCGGGCTTTGAGCGTCTCAGGGCGGTTCAACGCGCCGAGCGGCTGGAAGGAGGCGGCGTGATAGACGCGGGCCTCGCGGCTCGCCTTGCGCAGCGTCATCTTCGGGAGACGCTGGGTGAGATCGTCGGGCACCTTGCCGGTGAGGGCGAGCCAGCTCTTGCGCAAGGACGCGGCGATGGCGTCGGCGATCTCGGGCTCGTCAGCGAACAGCTTCGTGCGCGCCACGTACATGAGCGCCGTGTGCTCAAGCACCGTGAGACGCGACCGCTGCCCCAGCTCTTCGGCCCAGGCCACCACCTCGGCGCGCGAGCCCGGCTTCGCGCGGACGATGTCGCGCATGATGGCGAGCGCGCCCTCGTCTTGCTTCACCTCGGCGGCCGTACGTTCTAGAGGACGGTCGCGCACGACCTCCCGGAGCGCGTGCCAAACACCGGCTGCCATCGCGGACAGCGGCCGCAAGGGATGGATTTGCTCGTGCGTCCACTTCGCCGAGGCTCTGTACGGCGAGGGCGGCAGCGCCGGCATGTCGTAGACCGCCGCCGCGACCGATGCTGGAGCACAGATCGGCGCGGGCGCGAGACGAAACGCGGCGCTGAGCGACGACGATTCGCAGAAGCCGATCATGCGTAGACGACCTTCTCGTCGTCCATGCGCAAGAGGTCGAGCACGTTGGGCTTCACATAGGTTCCGAGCGCGATATCGGCGCCGGGGAAGCACACGTTGAAGTTCGAGTGCTCGTGGCTCACGTGGTGCATGAAGTGATTGCGCGCCATCCACTTGATGAGCGCGTTGTCGCCGAAGTTACGCTGCCAGAAATTGCCGTTGGCGCGCTCTTCGGCCGCCGTGTGGATGATGTGGCCGTGCACCAGACCGGTGGCGACCGGATACGCCACGAAGTACGCCGCCACGCCGACGAGCGCCCACGGCACGCCGAGGGCGAGACACGCCGCGGTGCCGAGCGCCGTCTGTGGGAGGACGGTGCGCGAGAGCTTGATGATGTCGGGCCAAGTGAGCGCGCTCGCGTACTTGTCGGCCTTGATCTTGGCGGCGTGCTCTGGGGAGTAGCGCTTGTCGATCTGCGCGTCGACGGCCTCCTTCGGCCACTTGCTGAACATCTGGGTGAAGTTCTTGTAGGTCCAGAAGTGGTGGACGTCGTGCTCGGAGATCGTGTCCGCGATCGAGTTTGGGCCGTCCTTGAACGTGCTCTCGTGGACCTTCTTCTCGATGCTCGAGGCTTCGGGCGCCGGGCCTTCCTTGATCCAGCGGCGCAGCCACTTCCACGGGTGCATGAAGCGATGCACGCCGAACTCGTGGAACGACGTGGCGGCGTGCATGACCGCGAGACCCGCGAGAGCCTGGCCCGCTTCAGCGGACAAGGCGCCGGCCGTGAGCGCCAAGGCGCCAGCGACGATCTGGGCGTTGGTCGGAACCCAGTCACGCAGCACGTGCGTGGCGGCGCGTTGCTCGGCGCGCTCGAGCGACCGGTCGAGCGGCATGAACGACGCGTCGTGCCAGACACGGTCGTGGATGCTGCCGTTACGCAGCACGCTGATGGGCAGGCGGGTGAGCAGCTGCTCGCCGGCGCGGACCTTTCCGGTGAGGCCGCTCCAGCTCTTCCCCAGGAGGCCTTCCAAGCGGGCGTTCACCGCGGCGCCCTCGGGGCCGGGGAAGACGTTCTGCTTCAAGAAGAAGGTGAGCACGCTGTGCTCGAAGATCGTCGGCTTTTCGCCTCTAACGCGGGCCGCTTCGACGGTGTCGAGCCAGGCGTCGACGGGCCCAAGGGGCGGTACTTCGCCCTTCGCGAGAGGCGCGCGGACTAGCTCGAGGAGCGCTTGAGCGGCTCCGTTGGTGTCGCTAACCCTCGGATTTTCCGATGGAATTGGAGGAGGTACTACGCTTTGAGAAGATACCCTGACCAAATGTCACCCCCCAGTCGGCTTGTTTATCGAGGGGTGGGCACTTCCGTTGCGGGTAATCGCTCAGAGCTTCGCCACCAGGAACTCGGCGACGCGGCGCATGGCGGGACGGAGGAATTGCTGGTTGTGGAATTGGTGGTCGCCGCCGTCGATGAGATCCTTGTCCCCTAAAAGAGGTAAAAATCTCCAGCGCTGATATAGCCGCGGCGCTTCGAGGTGGGGGATGCGCCTTGCCCAGGGTCTACTACAACGCGGCATTCGACTCGAAGCCCCGGTCGGCCGTCCGTTAAAACGAGCGGCCACCGGTAGTGTGCGATCACTGCGAGAATCCATATGCCGTGAAGCCGCCGCGCGTATCGTCGCTGAAGCGGTCCAGACCCATGATGAGACGCTCCCCGCTGATGGAAGTCACGATCGTCCCCTCTGGCAGCTCTGCGAGCTGACGAGGCGTAAGCAACGCCAGTGGGCGATCAGTTCTGTTGAAGAAAGAGCCCGGTGGTAGGACGCCACGCGAATCGAGAGTCATGCCAGCGGGCGGCCGGTCAGTCGTGCCACCTCGTGCGATGCGTGCCTGCCGGGCTTCCTCTGCGATGAGCACGCGCTGCTGGTGACGCGCGGTGGCTGCCTGCATTGCATCGTCGAACGGTCTGCGAATGGTCGCGATGGAATCGCCCGGATTGGCTACTAGCGTATGGTTATTGAATTCGCCGGTGACGCGCAGATTGGTTTCATTGGCGCGGGCCTGCAGGCGGCCAACTGCGGTGTTGATATCGTCGCCTAGGCCGAATTCCATACGCTCCGTTACAGCGCCCGCACCACGCGCGACATCGTCAAATACCCGTGAAGCAGCTTGCCCCGCGTTGAAAGCATCCGCGGGCGAGCTGACGTTCACATACAGGAAGGGATGCTCGCCACGACTCTCGCGCGCGAGGAGATTGCGCGCGAAGCCTTCGGTGAATCCAACCTCCGGTATCCAACGAAATCCATCTTCCGGCGTCGTGCCCCGGCGAAGGTGCTCGAGAGTCTCTTGGACGAACCGCGAGGTGTTGTCGATGCGATTCTTTATAGGATCCCACGCGGTGCTGAATGTCGAGCTATCGAGCAAGGTGACCGGCTTGCCTTGATTGACCGTATTCACGAAATCAGCGAGCGCTTGCTGGCGCCCTCCTGCGATCACTTGCTCACCCGCTGCGGCCGCCTGGCCAGCGGAGTACGCAGCGTTATCCGGAAACACGAACTTTGGCGCTGCTGCGTATGCGTCGTGATTCACGCCAGGAGGGAAGTTCTTGGGGTTGATGTAGCCGACGAAATCCCGTGACGTGGTGTAACCGATCGGCATGCCGGCCTGTTGCGCGATGATCGTACCCGCCGCGTCGATGCTACCAGCGTCAGCCGTCGGGCTCGCCAGAATACCAAAGTTGTTCTGATTTGGCCCGACGCGGCCTCTGACATACGCCGAGATGAGATCGTTGTACGTGTCCATCGCCGCGGCTGGTGGGGCCGAATAACCAGCAAGGCCAATCGCCCGACGGCCGCCCATGAGCTGCTGGATCGAGCCGGCAACTTCTTGTGGATTCGTCACATTCACCAGATTCATCGGATTGTCGGGTGTCGGTGTCGGCAGCGCGCTGCGCGCTGGAGCTGCGCGGCGCAAGCCCGCGCCAGGTACGGCAGCAGGCACGAGCTCGGGAATAGGGTTCGCCGCGGCAGCGGACACACGTACCGCGCCACCGTTGACGAACTCACTAGCGCCATCGACGCCCACTTCCATCGCGCCTCCCTTTCCTACTGCTCTGGTAACCGCGTGTCCCGCACCCCCCTTGAGCGCGACAGCAGCACCAAGCTCAGCCGCCACATGAGCTCCCTCCGTAACGACAGTTCCAGTGACAACTTTGGCGACTGCTCCCTCGATACCCATATCTATCTCCTAAATCCCTGTTGTTGATGTGACTCGCTAATCCGTTACGCGAGCTTTGAAGAACCTAGCGACCGGCGGTTTGACGACGCTGTACGCAGCGCCACCAAGCTTGAATGAAGCGCCTCCTGCGGCATCCAAGCTTGCGTTGAAAACGAAGTCGCGCAGTGCCTCTTCGGGCACGTAGTGCTGCGTACCGAGCGTCGCGTACTTCGACGCGACCGCGGCGCCACCGACCGTTAAAGCGGCTTTCATGATACCCACCGCGCTAAAGCCATAGCCGAACGTCGCGAGACCAACTGCAAGAGTCATATAGAACTGCGCGTTGTCGGCGATCTCTTCGCGCTCCCCCGCTTGCGTCTCGAGGATCCGAACGAAGCTCTGCTGGGCCAGCACTAACTCCTGCAATCGCGGATCATCGGCGCTGCGTACATCTTTGACATTCTGCGCCGCCCGCACGAGCTCGCGCAGGGCGTTACGCGTGGCTGGGCCCGAGAAGCCGAACTGGTCGCCCATCCAGCCCGCTATACCGGACTGCTCGTCAGCGCTCAGCTTGCGCACGTGCTCGATCATCTCGTCGACCTGTCGCGGGCTTGCTGGCAACGCGGTGGCCGAGCGGATCTGCCGCTGCAGGTCATGGGGAAGGGTCCCGACCATCTTGTCCCAGGCTTGGCGTTGTAACGAACGATTGAAAACGTCACGCTGGGCCACGAATTCCAGGTAGCGCGGAGCATTCGGGTCGGTGACGCCCCGAGCCTCGTCCGCGGCGATACACAGCTGGGCGAGCGCGGCTTTCGTCGCGGCGCTCGCGAGAACATCGCCCGCAAGTCGCCCGACACGATGCCCATCAGCGGCAAGCGTCTTGGCCTCCTCGGCGAGACGTTGCGCGAATGCACCGACATCCTCGGGTTTGTCAGGAAGCGCCAATGCTCCTCGCAGGCGCTCACGCTCCGCCGGCGGCAATGCAGCCAACGCCGCGTCGAACGCACCGTTGTCCGGTATAGCGCCACGCAGCAGCGTCGCCGTGCCATTGATGGCCGCTAAAACGTCCTTGCCGCTAGCGGTCGACCAATCACTCACAGCGCGCGTCAACACTTGTGCCGGCGATTCGGACTTTCCCGCGAGAGCTGCGTCGAGCCTGTCGAGCAACCCACGATCAGTAGCCCGGCGAAGCCGACGCTTGCCGTTCATGAGCGTCATGTACGCTTGGAAGGGATTGGCGCCCAGATCGGCCTGCACCGCCGCTCGCTGCTCCGGGCTCAGCAATTCGAGCTTGCGCGCGACGCCGAGAAGCTCGTTGCGATTGCCTCGCGCACGTTCGAGCTGAGAACGAATCTCGGCAACGGCGACTTGCGGCGTGTCGATGGCGCCCCTCGTCGTGATGCCATCAATCCGCTCCGTCAGCGTAAGCCCACCGCGATCCTTGACCGCTATGGCACGCGCTTGCTCGAGCTCCGCCTTCATCGCGACAGAGATTTCCGCTGGTGTCACCAGACCGTCTGCAGGAGCGAAGGTGCGAAACGCTTGTTGCACGGTGTCGGCCGAAACGTCGCCGGCTCGATAGGCTTTGAGCGTCTCGCGAACATAGTCGAGGGCGCGCTCTTTCGGCGGCTTGCTCATGTCGATGAGCGCCAGTGCCCGCGTGCCTTCACTGCCGCTCGTGTTCGCACCGATGTCGGCTTGCAAACGCGCGACACCTTGCGCTGTGGACTGGCCGCTGGAGTCCGCGATCTGCTGATAGTTCGCGGCGAACTGCTGAGTGCGATTGATGTTGGCCATCAGCGCCTTCATCATCGTCTCACCGTCGTGACCGAACCACTGATGCGAGGCATCGTAGAAGCCGACAGTGTCCTCATCACCGAGACGGGCACTCATGTATCGGCGCGCGTCGCTGGAGCTGAATTCGGAGTCGCGTAGGACTTCGTCTAGCGAGCCCCTTCCTCCGTTATAACGAGCAGCCCACGCATCGAGCCCCCGGACCGCAGCGTCGTACTCAGGTGTGCCGTCGCCATACTGGGCGCGCAGGCCGGCGTAGATGCCCTTGACGACGTCGACGCTCGCACCCCAGCCACGAATTCCGACTTCAGCGAGGTCCTCTGGCCGTGCGCGACCACCGGGGTTGCTGGTGTACGCGCTGAAGAGTATTTGGTCACCCGTCGGTAGGTCGAAGAGGACGCGCCGCCGAAAGAGCTCAGGGTTGTCCGTGAGAGCCTTGATGACTCCCGCACGCAGAGCGACTGGGGTCTGCGGATTCACGAACGCCGCGCCGAAGATCATCGGCATGCCATTGTTTTTATCGAGCAGCTGCGTGACGATCGCTTGGCGTAGGCGCTTGTCGAAGTCGGGGTCGTTAGCCCCCCGCTGAGCGAAAACCTCATCGAGCATGCCGGAGGTATCACCACTGCGCATGCGGCCGACGAAGCGCGCGGCAATCGCATCGATCCGCGATTGCGGTGTAGAGGCAGGGTCAACGGAAGTCGATGCATTGGTTGGCGATGGATTGATTGGCTCGCCGGACACCCCACCCGACGCTATAGCGACACCAGTCTTCTGTGGCGGGGGCAGCGGGTTACGGCCAGCGATCTTGACCACCTTGGGTGGTAGCTCGGGGGTGGTGATCTCCGAGACGGAGCTCACCTCGGGCTTGGCCACGGCTTGCTTGGCGCGACCAGCGACGGGTGCCGGGTCGGACCCCATCCGCTTATCAGCGACAGCAGCTGTAAAGCTCGGCACGGCCATTGGAAATCCCAAGGCAAACCCCGACAAAGCGCTCCAGACATGGAGACGGCAAAGTGCAAAATCCGCGAGGCTTCCCCCAAGGCCATGACTAGGCAGACATGGACACTCAGGCGCCTCCGTTACGGCAATCGCTTCAACGTGGAAGACGATTCACGCTGAAAAAGGGCTCAAAAAAATGAAGGGCCCCGTTGCGGCAATCGATCAGAGCTTCGACACCAGGAACTCGGCGACGCGGCGCATGGCGGGACGGAGGAATTGCTGGTTGTGGAATTGGTGGTCGCCGCCGTCGATGAGATCGAGGGTGGCGTCGCGGGCGGCGCTGGCGATGTCGAGGGCGTCGGTCTGGGGGACGACATCGTCCTCGGTGCCGTGCATCACGAGGATCGGCGCGCGCAGGATGGAGACGGCGCTGACCACGTCGTGTTGAAGCGCGTCGTCGAGGAAGCCGCGGCCGATGCGGCCGCTCGGGCTGTCGCACCAGCCCTGGGTCTCGAAGGCGCGGACTTGCTCGGGGTATCGATCCGCGATGGCGGATGGGTAGCCGACGGCGGCCAGGGTCGCGATGACCACCACGCGCTCGTCACGGGCGGCGGTGAGCAGGGCCACGGCGCCGCCCATGCTCGAGCCGAAGAGGCCGACCCGTGTCACGCCCAGCTCGCGTTGCAGCCAGTCGATCGCGGCATCGAGATCCTCGACGGCGTTCGAGTAGCTCATGTCGAAGAGCGAGCCCTCCGACTCACCGCGGCCAGCGAAATCGAAGCGCAAGAGCGCCACCTGATGGCGCTCGAGCTCCGCGGCCAAGCGGGTGTGCTTCACGCCGTCCTTGCCGGAGAGCATGCCGTGGCAGCTCACCACGGCGCGGCCATCGGGCTCGCCATGGAGGATGCCCACGAGCTTTTCGCCCCGGCGATTCACGAACTCGACGCGCTTCACCTCACCAGGCTAGCAGAAACCCGGCCCGATCTGGCAAATGTCGCGGCACCCATGCGCCTAACCGCTCTTTGTCTGCTTTTTGTGCTCGCCGCCTGCAGTGGCTCCACCGAGAAGTCCGCCCCCAAAGCGGGCGCTCCCTCCAGCAAGGAGGCCTACTGGAAGAAGGCGTTCCCGACGGGCGACAAGTTCGACCGCAAGGGCATCGCCAAGGACCAGCTCGCTGAAGCGGACTATGGCAACAACATCTACATCGAGGTGAGCGACGCCGAGGGCAAGCGCCTGGGCTACCTGCGCGACTTCGTGGGTCCGGTCTCCACCAAGGAGACCTGCGCCTGCGACCCGCTCAACGTGACGTTGGTGTTCGACGCCGACGGCCAGTTCACGACGTTGCTCTCACCGCAGCCGCTCACCAAGAAGGACCACGTCGAGCTCACCAAGGCGGAGACCGAGCGGCTCATCGAGCTCTTGCGTGATCCGCCGGCCGCGCTCCTCGAGGTGCGTGACGTCGAGGACGTGGTCGACGCCACCAGCGGCGCCACCAAGCCCGAGTACAAGCCGATGGTCATCGAGTACGCCGCGCTCGAAACCCAGCGCCTCGTCCACTTGGTCATGGACACGAGCCTCATCATCGCCGGGGCGCCGCTCGCCGACGATCAGAAGCAGCTCGCCGCGGTGCTCGCCAAGCCCGAGAGCATCGAGCGCGCGCGTGAGCTCGCGGCGCTCTTGGACCGCCTCACGAGCGACGTCATCGCCCAGCGCGCCTACGTGATGATGAGCCGCGACTACCTCGCCACCATCGCCAAGAGCAACACGCCCGACGAGGCGATCGACGCCAAGATCCTGGACAACGCCATCGCGGACCGCGTGGGCCCGGGCATGCAGGCCGAGATCTGCTATCGCCTGGCCGAGCAGAAGGCCGCGCTGACGGTGGCCGAGCGGTGCGCGCAGTCCCTGGCGCGCTATCAGGACGCGGCGCCCATCGTCGCGCTCATCCAAGGCACCGTCGCCTTCTACCGCGACGAGCTCGAGCTCGCGAGCAAGGCCCTGGAAGCGGCGTCGTGGCGCTTCGACGTGCAGACCGACCCGATGATGCACGCGCGTCTCGCCGCGGCGCTCGTCGGCCAGGGGCAGACCGACAAGGGTTGCACCAAGGCGCTGCTCGTCCGGCGCGCGCACCCGCTCATGCCGGAGAACAAGACGACGCTCGAGAAGTGCGCCAAAGTGGACAAGGGCTTCAACGCCAAGCTCGCCGCCGCCGAGAAGGAAGACCGCGAGCTCTTCATGGGCTTGAAGCAGGACGGCGCCACCATCCCGACCATCGACGTCGATGACGCGAAGCTCCAGCCCGTGAAGCTCGCCGCGGGTGAGCCCGGCAAGATCACCGTCATGATGTTCTTCGCCACCTGGTGCCCGCACTGCCAAGCCGAGCTGCCGAAGGTGACTGCTTTCGCGGAGCACGTGGCCAAGGACGCCACCTTGAAGAACAAGGTGCGCGTCCTCGGAGTGCGCACCGCCATCGAGCGTGAGGCGGAGCCCTACGAGGCCTTCCAGCAGCGCTTCAAGATCGGCTTCCCGATCTACACCGACACCGCGATGTCGACCTCCTACCAGAAGGTCGTGCAGGACGCGGGGCTGAAGGGCGGCTTCCCCACCCTCATCGTCACCGACGAGAAGGGCAAGCTCCGCTTCGAGATGCCGGCGGGTGAGTTCCGCGACACCGAGAAGGAGCTCGAGTGGGCGGTGAAGTCGCTCACGAAGTAGCTACTTCGCTTTCGCCTTCGACTTGCTCTTCCGGAAGTAATTGACCTGCCACTTCTGCACCGCGGCCTCGTGGCATTCGTAGGTCGGGCAGAAGACGGTCTGGCCGTTGTTCATCGAGACGAAGAAGAAGTCCGGGCAGACGAGCGGGTGGACCACCGCGTCCATCGCGGCGCGGCCGGGGCTCGAGATGGGGCCGGGCGGCAGGCCCTTCACGCGGTACGTGTTGTACGGCGACTCCATCTCCTTCAAGTGCCAGGTCTTAATGTTGCCATCGAACTTGGGGTCGAGCAGCGTCGCGGCGTAGATGACCGTCGGGTCGGTGGCGAGCGGCCACGGGGGCTTGGCGGCGAGTCTGTTATAGAAGACGCAGGCGACGTGGCCGCGGT
>JBDHVB010000049.1:0-27063 GCA_039809465.1 Myxococcota bacterium | reverse complement strand
GGCCATCGGCTCACAGATCTCAGCCCTTCAAACTACCTCCCCGCCGCCCTAAACAACTCCTCCACCTCATACCCCCCACACCGCTCCCTCAAATCCTCGCTCTCTCGCGTGATCTGCTTATTCACCCGCACCACCTGCACGCAGTAATCGAACTGCTTGCGCAAATGCCCAAAGTAGATGACCGGGATAGCGCACACCATCATCATCACCAGCCCAGGGAAGCCGAAGAACAGCGCTTTCATGGCGATCGACTCGACATCGACACGCTTCTCCCTGTCGATCGATCGCATCATCGCGGGGAAAATCCTCTTCACCCACATCACATAAAGCACCACGCCCAGCGGCAAGCCGACGCCCAAGGTCAACCAAAACAGCATATCGATCGTGGCGCGTGAAATCTCAGGCTCCTTCTTCCTCGACGAGCTTGCGTAGCTCGCCGGCTAGGTCGCGTAGGCGGTCGCGGGCTGCTACGGCTTGGATTTGGCCGGCGCGCGTGAACATACGGCGGTGGACGTTTTTGTTGGCTGCGTCTGCTATGGAAGACAGGTCGTGTTGGCCGGCGCCGGCGCTCATCGAGGCGCGGACCATGCCGAGCACGCCTAGGCGAGTGAGTGATTCGGCGTCGGCGACGAGCTTCTCGTCGACGGTTTGGGGTTTGTCGGGGAGGCGCTCGAGGCCGCGCATCAGCTCGCGGGAGCGGACGGCGGTCCAGCCCTGGCTTACGAAGTACGCTTCGACGGACGCACGCACGCGCGTCGTCGGGACGACTTTTTGCTTTACCGGATAGACCAGCGCCAACCCCGCGACCATGCCGAGGTCCGCGTCCTTGGTGTCGCCGGCGTCCGCTTCGGCGAGCTTCAACGCGATGCGGGTGATGCGCAAAGCTTGGTCCCAGCGCTCGGCCGCGTCATTGCTGCTGTAGAGCCCGCTGAGCAAATCCCGCAGGGGTGGGATGTCGAGCTTCGCTTGTGGGAAGAAATCTTGCGCCATGTTTTCAGGTGGTTACACTCAATGGAGGTGCGTGTCACACCCGCGTGAGTCGCGCCGAGCAACCTTCTGGGCTGCTCTGCCGATGCACGATCGTAGAGGGGTTCATTCAATCCTTCTACGAAGGGAGTCGTAGGATCGGGCATGCGGACGTCTAGCGTGATTCTGAGCGGCGACCTGACAGAGTACTTCCGGACCGAAGTTACGACGGCCCGTGACGAGCTCGGTATGCAGCTCGACGAGATCATCGA
This sequence comes from Myxococcota bacterium, assembly GCA_039809465.1. GTDB lineage: Bacteria > Myxococcota > XYA12-FULL-58-9 > XYA12-FULL-58-9 > JALHOP01 > JALHOP01. Next base: position 25,825 of record JBDHVB010000049.1, on the reverse strand, counting down.
GTACTACCTCGTACGCCTCCTCTGCGATTATTCGCGGCCGGGGCAGCCCGCGCCCAATGGCGAAGAGCCGCTCGCGCTCATGTACAAGCGCGCGCTCGACGCTCCGATTGGTGAGCGCGTGCAAATCCTCAAGAACCTGGGCGACGCCGCGCTCTACGTCTCGGGCTTCTTCGTGGAGTTCATCGAGAAAGGGCTCGTCGACCTCGATTACTACATCACGATGGGCGGTAATGCTTACGGCTCGCTCTCGGAGACCATCGGCGGCCAGAAGAACGGCGAGATCTTCGGCGAGCTCTACGCCAAGCTCGCCAACAAGTTCCCCGAGCTCGTCGATCTCATGAACGAGATGGCTTCGAAGGGCGCTAAAGCGGATGGCCTGTCCGACCAGGACTTGCTGAAGATGTACGACCGCTGGACGCGCACTGGCAATCACCGCATCCAGAAGAAGCTCGCTGACGTCGGCCTGTTCCCGGTTGGCCGCAAGCCCAAGGACTTCAATCAATAACGAGCGAGAACGACCCCCCGAAGGTCAAAGCGAAGCGAGGCCCCTCATAGCTAGGCCAAAGTCTGCAATCGCGGAGCTGCAGCGTAGTATCGAAGAGCTGCATGCGGTCGACACCGGTCTCGACGTGAGCGAGTACTTGGTGGACGACGAGACCCGTCGCGAGATCCCAGGCAGCCGAGAGGGCATCCCCGAGCAGCTGTTCATTCGCGAGCACGAAGGGGACATCGACCTCGCGCTCTACATCGCTCCGAGCATCGCCGACACGCTCGAGGAGCATCCGCCCGAGAAGGGGCTCTCACCGGAGAACTTCGAGGCGTACTGCATCGCGCTCGAGGGTGTGAGCCACTTCGTGCTCTACGCCTTCCGTGCTTCGCAGGACTTGCCGGTGAGCGCGCTCGAGCTCGAGCTCCAAGCCGAGGTCGACAAGTTCGTGAGCAGCTGGCTGCTCCTCGAGAGCCAAGGGCTGCACCGCGAAGCTGGAGCGAACCAGCTCGCGAAGCGCATCTTCGACACGTACGTGCTCAGGCCGGAGGTGGCCGAGGAGGAGGTCGATCGCTACCACACGGCGAGCCGCGTGGCGCGCGACTACTGTACGAAGCTCGTGAAGCGTTATGCCCGCGATAGCGGACGCAATCGGCTGCAGTCAGAGGTGCGACGCTTCTATCGTCAGGGCCTGGCGGACAAACTGCGGGCGGCTTGAGACCGCCCGGGAGCCCTTCCGGAGACTAGCTGTTCTTGCTGGCGGCCGTGTGCTTCGCGGCCTGCTCGTGCAGAACGTCGATCAGGTCACGATCGGCGTAGACGTTGCCAGCGGCGATCTCGCGCAGCGAGAGGACGGCGGCCTTGTTCTTCGAGTGCTCGACGGTCGGCTTCGCGCCCTTGAGGAGCTGGCGAGCGCGCTGGGCTCCGAGCAGAACGAGAGCGAAGCGGTTGTCGACGTTGTCCAGGCAGTCTTCGACGGTTACGCGTGCCATTGTAAAACCTCTTTGGGAAAACCTTGATGTGGCGGGGATATATAATGGTTGGGAACGGATTCGACAAGAGTTGGTGGAGAGAGGGGGGCGATTACGGGGCTGCCGACCGCCGCGTCACAAAAACCACCTATTTTCAACCCGATAGCGTCACCGCGCTCACCGTCAGCACCTTCTGGTAGAAGCGAATCGCCCCCTCCAGGTTCTCGATGCTGAGGCTCTCGTTGGTGGCATGGATGGTCGCTAGGTCCTCGGTTCCTAAGTGGTAGGGCGAGAAGCGGTAGGCGTCTTCGGCGATGTTGTCGTAGAAGCGCGCGTCCGTCGCCCCGATCGCGAGGGTTGGGACCATGAGCACGTCGTCGCCGAACGCGGCGTGGACGCCGGCTGCCAGGGCCGCGAAGCCGGCGCTCGAGGGGGACGACACGTGGGAGGCCGGGTGCGCGCCTTCGTACAAGCGAACATCGACCTTGTCGTCGCCGATGGCGGTCTTCACTTGCGCGACCACCGAATCGACGGTGTCGCCAGGGAGAGTGCGGAAGTTCACGACCGCTTTAGCGGTTGCGGGTACGACGTTGTCCTTCACGCCGCCGCTGATGATGGTGGGCGTGCTGATGGTGCGCACGGTCGCCGAGCTCAAGGAGCTCTTGTCGAGCTCGCGCACGAACAGCCACTCGCCGAGCTTGCCCGCCTGCAACGCCAAGCGCTTGGCCAGCGGCAGCTCGTTCACGATAGCGGCCAAGGTGTGGCGGACTGGCTCGGTGATGCGGCGGGGCGCGGGGTTCTTCTGCAGGCGGTCGATGACGCGTGCCATGACTTCGATGGCGTTGTTCGGCAGCAAAATGGAGGAGTGGCCGGAGGGGCCCTTCGCGGTGAGCTCGACCGAGACGAAGCCTTTCTCGCAGGTGCCGACGAGTCCCACCGGCTTCGGCACGCCGAGGAGCTTCCCGTCGATGATCGGCGTCCCTTCGTCGATGAGGAGCTCGACCTTCACGCCGCGCTCCTCCAGGGTCTTCGCGATGCGGCCGGCGCCGGTGGTGCCGAGCACCTCTTCGTCGGCGCCGAACGCGAAATACACCGGGCGCGTCGGCAGGCCTCCAGCCGCGAGCAAGCTCTCGGCGGCCTCGAGCACCGCGCAGAGCGTGCCCTTGGTGTCGATGGAGCCGCGGCCCCAGACCCGTCCGTCCGCTATGGCGCCCGAGAACGGACCGTGCTTCCACTGACCCTCGGTGCCCGGCTCGACCGGCACGACGTCGAGATGTGACATCAGCAGGATGGGCTTGCGCGCGGACTTGGTCTTGGGCTCCCAGGTGTAGAGCAGCGACTCGCCGATCTGCTCGACCTTCATGTGCTGGTGCACGCGTGGATACGTCTTGGCGATGTAATCGCGCAGCGCTTTGAGCTCCGTGGTGGGTGCCTCGGCGCCGCCATCGGGCCACACGGTCTTGATGCGCACCATCGCGCCCAGGTGCTCGGCGGCCTGGCTGAGGTTCAACGCCGGGAGACCGGCCAGGGCAGCTTGGCGCGAAGGGGAGAGCGCGGAGGGAAGACGCATGCCAGCAGATCGGCTCCCCAGAGGCGGATGTTGCCTCCGGGGTGGGCCACGCTGGCACTACCTCGACTCCAGTCCGGTCAGGCTCCGCGCATCGCCGCGATTGGCGGCACGCGGGCCGCGCGAACCGCTGGGAAGAAGCCCCCGATGATGCCCATGATGCCGCCGAAGATGACCGCAAACACGAGGATCTCCGGCGTTGGATTGAACGAGAAGGTTACCTCGGACCAGCTCGCGAAGTTCATCATCGAGAACTTCACGAAGCTCAAGCCGAGCGCCGCGAGCACGCCAAAGAGCCCACCCGCGACGGCCAGCATCAGCGACTCGAGCAAGAACGACGTCAGGATGGCGAGCTTCCCGAAGCCCAGCGCCCGCAGGGTGCCGATCTCTTTGCGCCGCTGCGCGACCGACGCGTACATGGTGATGAGCGCGCCGATCATCGAGCCAACCGAGAAGAAGACCGCGATGGTGATGCCCAGGCCATTCACGAACATCGCCGTGCCTTCGGACTGCTTCTCGAAGTACTGCGCCTCGGGGTGGACCTCGAGCTGGAGCTGCTTGTCGCTCTCGACCGCCGCCTTGAACGCGTCCATCTTGTCGGGGCTCGTGAGCTGGACGCGCACCGACGAGACGCCGTCTTCACGGCCGAAGGCGCGACGCGTGGTCTCGAGGTCGGTCCAGACCTCCGACTCGTAGGCCGAGCCGTCGTCCTCGAAGATGCCGACGATGGTCACAGGCAGGTTCTTCTTGAGCTCGAACGACTGACCCAGGTCGACACCCTTGAAGCGTCCGCGAATGCGGCTGCCGATCACGGCTTCGTCGGTGCCGGGGCGCGCCGGACGGCCTTCGACGACGTGGACGCTCGGGCGGAACGTGTAGACGTTCTCGGGCACGCCGCGGATGGTGATGTTCGAGACGGTGCCGTCGGAGCCCAGCTTCTCTTGCGTGATGACGACGACGACTTCGCCGACCGCCAGAGGCTGACCGCTCGGATCGCGCGCCACTTCTTCACGCGCGGCGACCAGCGCGACGTGCGCCTTCTCGACGCCGCTCGCGAGCTCGGCGTCACTGCCCTTGCGCAAGACGATGGCGACGTTGGGCCGGCTCGCCTGCACCAGCGTCTTGCGGATGCCCGACGAGAGCATCATCGAAGCCGCGAGCACGAACACGACCAAGGCCATGCCGAGCGCGGCGGCGATGGTGGTGGTGCGGCGGCGGACGAGGCTGCGTGCGTTATAACGGAGAGGGATCATGACTAGCCCACCTGTCGCAAGGCGTCGATGGTCTTCAAGCGGCTCGCCTGCCACGCCGGGATGATCGCGGCGATCACCGCCAGGAGCAGCGCCATGACCATGGCCGCAATCGCGGTGTCCGGGAGGATGCGGAAGTAGGGGAAGAACGCGCCCATGTTCTCTTCGATGGCGAGCCCGACGCCTTGGTTGACGAAGGGGTACGCGATAGCGAGCCCGACCACGCCACCGGCGATGCCTAGCGTGAACGCCTCGCCCAACACGAAGATGGCGATGTGGCGCGGCGAGAAGCCGAGCGCCCGCATGACGCCGTACTCCGTGGTGCGCTCACGCACTCCCATGGCGATGGTGTTGCCGAGGATGAGGCCCATGATCGCGAGGATGACGACCGAGACGATGTCGAGCGCGCCCAGGATGGCCGACATCATGCCGAGGAACGAGTTGTTCAAGTCGCGCTCGGACTGCGTCAGCGTCTGCACGTCGCGGGAGTCGAAGATCTGATCGATGGCCGACGAGATCTGCGGGCTCTTCGCCGGGTCGTCGATGCGGCTGACGATCCAGCCGACTTGATCGCGGCGCTTCTCGGGGAGCGACTCGTTCAAGTAGTCCCAGTGGAAGAAGACGCTCGAGCGGTCGATGGACTTGCGCGCCGCCGTGTAGATGGCGCTCACCTCGAACTGCCAATCACCTGGGTAGATGGTGCCCGTGAGGTTCACGCGGTCGCCGACCTTCCAGTTGAATTTCTTGGCGATGACGTCGCCGACCAGCATGCCCTGGCGGTTCTCGAGCCAGGCCTGCTTCTGCTCTTCGGGGACCACGAGCTCGTCGTAGACGTCGAGGGTCGTCTTCGGATCCACCGCGAGCGTCGCGAAGAACTCGTCGGGGTGATTGGCCTCCTTGGCGCCGAACCACTGGGCCCAGGTCGTTGCTTGCACGCCGGGCACCTGCCGCACCGTGTCGGCGTAGTGCTTCGGGAGCTGCATGATGAACGAGACCTTGTGGCGCGTCGCCAGCCGGTCCTTCGAGGCCGCTTCGACGCCCACGTACCAGGCCGCGACCACCGTGCGGATGAGCACGAAGGTGAGCACCGTGACCGCGACGCCGAGCGTCGTCAGGACGGTGCGCAGCTTGTTGCGCGTGACGTTACGCGCTGCGAGGAGCGGGATGTTCACGAGAGCTGACCCTTGTTGAGGCGGCGCGTGACGTTGGCGCGCTCGGCGGCGGCGGGATCGTGCGTGACCATGACGATGGTCTTGCCGAACTCGGTGTTGAGCTTGCCCAAGAGCGCGAGGATGTCGTCGGCGCTCTGGCGGTCGAGATCACCCGTGGGCTCGTCGGCGACGATGAGCGACGGGTCGTTGACGATGGCGCGGGCGATGGCGACGCGCTGCTCCTGACCACCCGAGAGCTGACGCGGGTAGTGCGTGCTGCGGTCCTCGAGACCGACGACGCGCAAGGCGGTCTGCGCGCGCTTCTTGCGCTCGGCGCCCGACAGCTTGGTGAGGAGGAGCGGCAGCTCGACGTTCTCGATAGCGGTCAGCACCGGCATCAAGTTGTAGGTCTGGAAGATGAAGCCGACGTTCTGCGAGCGCCACTTGGCGAGCTCGCTGTCCGCCATGGTGGACACGGACGCTTGACCTACCTGCACCGCGCCCTGCGACGGCCGATCGAGCCCGGCGATGAGGTTGAGGAGCGTCGACTTGCCCGAGCCCGACGGGCCCATGAGCGCGCAGAACTGACCCGCCGGGACCTTGAGGCTCAGCTTGTCGAGCACCGTGAGCGGCTCCTTGCCGCGGTAGAACACCTTGGTGACGTCGCGCACGTTGATGGCTGCGGACGTGTGGGCGGGAGAAGCTGTGTTGCTCATGTGCGTGTCCTCTGCGGGCGGAGAGTTACTTCAGCTTGATCTTTTGACCGTCGACGAGGTCGGACGAAGGATTGCGGACGAGCTTGGTGCCCGCGGCGAGACCGCCGGCGATCTCGAAGCCGTCACCGAAGGGCGCGCCGAGGCTCACGGGCTGCACGCGCACGACCTGGTCTTGCACCGTGTAGACGACGTCGGCGCCGTCGCGTTTTACGACCGCGGCCTTGGGCACCACGAGCTTCGCGAGCTGCTTCATGCTCTCGGGGTCCGGCATCTCCGAGAGGAACGACACGCGCCCGGCCATCTCGGGGAGCACGCCCGCGGTGTCGTCGACGAACTTCACGCGCACCATGACGGTGGCCTTCGAGCGGTTCACCTTCGAGCCAATCTCCACGACCTCGCCGCGGCGGCGCTGGCCGGCATAGGCGTCGAGCACGATCTCCGCGGGGGCGCCGATCTTCACCAGGCCGAGGCGCGCCTCGGGGACGTCGACCTCGATGACCAGCGAGTTCATGTCCGCGAGCTCGAGCAGCGACTGCTCGATGACGCGCTCGCCGACCTGCACGGGCCGAGTGATGACGCGGCCGGCGAAGGGCGCGGTGATGGTGAGGTAGCTCAGGGCCACGGCGGTCGCTTCGGCGGTCATCTTCGCGGCTTCGAGCTCGGCGGCGGCGGCGTGCGCGAGCTGGCGGGCCGAGATCGCCTTCTGCTCGAGCTCGTCGACGACGGACTGGTTGACCGCGCCGGTCTCGACCAGCGTGCGGTTGCGCTTGAGCTGCGTGTCGAGATCGAGAGCTGTCGCTTTCGCGGACTCGAGCTTGGCCGTGGCCATGGCGACGCGCGCTTTGTCGGCGGCGAGCTCGCGCCGCTTGTCGGCGGACTCGAGCTCCATCAAGACCTCGCCTTGCTTGACGGTGGTGCCCTCGGCGACGTTGAGCTTCGCGACCACGCCGACGATCTTCACGCCGATCTCGGTGCGCCGCAGCGCCTGCACGTAGCCCGTCGCCGTGACCAGGGTCGACGCGCTCATCGGGGACACCAAGGAGACCTCGGTGAGCGTCACCTCTTGGCGGAAGACGGCGCTCTGCAGCTTGCCGAAGCCGAAGGCGCCAATGGCAACCACGGCAACCGCCGCGACGGCGATGACGATCCATTTACGTCCGGTCTTCGGCGCGTCAGAGAAGCCCGAGCGATCGATGCGCAGGGAGCTGAGGTCGTTGCTGAGCTGGTCCGACATCCGCGCCCGTCAATATCGAGAGGCGTTAGCAGTCGCAACCTGCCTTTACTTGCCCCAAACGTCGCCGATGCTGACGTCGACGGCGAGCGGAATGGCCTTTAGCACTTGTGCGCCGGCGGCGATCATCTCCTCGCGCATCGCGTCGGCGACGGTCTCGGCCTCGACTTGGGCGCATTCACAAACGATTTCGTCGTGCACGACATTAACGAGACGGTGCGTTCCCAAACGCGCACGCAAGCGTGCGAGGGCGATCTTGGTGATGTCGGCGTTCGTACCCTGGATGGGCATGTTCTTGGCGATGCGCTCGAGCTGGGAGCGCTCCCCCTCCAGATAGAGACGGCGGCCAGTCATGGTGCGCGCGAAGCCGCGTGCGAGGCCCTCGGCGGCGCTGCGCTCGAGGAAGCTACGGATGCGCGGGAAGCTCTTGAAGTAGCGCTCGAGGAGCTGCCGGGCCTGGTCGACGTCGGTGTCGATGGCGCGCGCGAGACCCTGCGCGCCCATGCCGTAGGCGAGACCGAAGTTGACCGCTTTGGCGCGCTGCCGCAGCTCGGGGTTCTCGTGCTTCGAGACCGGTTTGCCGAAGACAGCGGTGGCGACGCGGGCGTGCAGATCCTCGCCGCGGGCGAACGCTTCGGCGAACACGGGATCCCCGGAGAGCTCGGCGATGATGCGCAGCTCGCAAGCGCCGTAGTCGGCGGTCACGAGAGCCCGACCCTCCCCGACGCGGAAGCACGAGCGGTGCGGCGCGTCCTTCACCATCGACTGCAGGTTCGGCGAGTGGCAGGCCATGCGGCCGGTGTTCGCGCCGATCTGGGTGAAGGTCGGGTGGAGACGGCCGTCCGCGGCGGCGAGCTCGAGGAAGGTCTCGCCGTACGCGGTGACGAGCTTCATCACTTCGCGATAGCGGGCAAGCAGCGGCCCCAGCGGCTCGGGCAGGCGCTGCAAGGTTTCGCGCTTGGCGTTCTCGACGCGGTGGCCGATGGCGGCGAGCGCCTTCTTCAGCTCGGCGTCGTTGTCGAGGTTGAGGGTGGCGCCGCCGAAGAGGTCGTTGCCGGCGACCTTCGTGAAGTGTGGCATGAGCTTGGCGCGTAGGTCTTTCTGCTCCGCGCGCACCTCGGCGTCGATGCTCTTCCAGCGCGCCGCGTCGAAGGGCATGCCGTTCGCTTCCATCTCGGCGATGGGCGCGACCGCCGCGGCCTCGATGCGCGAGACCAGCACCAGCTCATCGGCGCGCAAGCGTGGGATCTGCGCCTCGACCAAGCGCGCGATAGCGGACGCGCGGGCCGCGAGGCTGTCGAGTCCGGCTTCGGTCGCCGGTAGCGGCGCGCCGAGGTAGCGCATGGCGATGGCGTCGGGCTCGATGGAGCCCTCGCGGCCCCCCAAGATGAGCTGCTCGGTGATGACGGCGTCGGCCCAGCGCGCCGGCAGAGTGGGCTCGCCTAGACGGGCAAGGACGCGGTGCAGGCCCTTGGCGTGCATGGCGCCGAACGGACGGTCGTGGTCGGCGAGGAGCTTGATGATGCCTGGGGTACCGGCGAGGTCGATGACCAGGCTTTGTTGTGGCGTGCCGAGCGCCAAGACCCGTGGCGGCGCACCCCGGCCGTCGCGATCGGCTTCGACGCCGACGATCGCCTTGGGGTCATGAAAGAGGGTGCGGGCGCGCTCGAGCGCGTCACCACCGCGTAGGAGCGCCATGGGGAATGCAGACCTGCCCGGAAGGGTTCGATGACGCAAGCCTGTACGTGCGAGGCACGTCGGCGTAAACAATGGGTGTGGCGGCCGAGCATATCCTAGTCGTCGACGACGAGGCGGGGATCCGCGAGTCGTTGCAGAAGATCCTCGAGCGCGAGGGCTTCACGGTGACCGTCACCGACAGCGGCGCCGAGGCTCTCGACAAGGTGCGCAGCGAGCGCATCGACCTCATCCTCTCGGACATCATGATGCCGAAGATGAGCGGCATCGAGCTGCTGCGCGCGGTGAAGGCCATCTCGCCGGCCATCGAAGTGCTGATGATGACCGCCTTCGGTACCGTCGAGAACGCCGTCGAGTGCATGCGCGAGGGAGCTTATGATTTCATTCCGAAGCCGCTGAAGCGGGCGGTCGTGGTCGGCTCGGTGCAGCGGGCTTTGGAGCGCCAGGGGTTGCTCCGCGAGAACCGGACGCTGCGTGAAGCGGTCGCCGCGACGGCCGACTCGGAGATCGTCGGCTCGTCGGTCGCGTTGAAGGCGACGCTCGAGATGCTCGCGCAGGCCGCGCCGTCCCAGGCGACCATCTTGCTCGTCGGCGAGAGCGGCACCGGCAAGGAGCTGCTGGCGCGCCGCGTGCATAAGCTCTCTGACCGCTCGAGCGGACCGTACGTCGCGGTGAACTGCGGGGCGCTGCCGGAGGGGTTGCTCGAGAGCGAGCTCTTCGGTCACGAGAAGGGCGCGTTCACTGGCGCGGCGGCGCGGCGCGAGGGGCGCTTCGAGCGCGCGAGCGGCGGCACCATCGTCCTCGACGAGATCGGCGAGACCACGCCCGCCGTGCAAGTGCGTTTGCTGCGCGTGCTGCAAGAGGGCGAGATCGAGCGCGTCGGCGGCAACGATACGTTGAAGGTCGACGTCCGCGTCATCGCGGCGACCAACCGCAACCTCGAAGACGACGTGCGCGAGGGCCGCTTCCGCGAGGATCTGTACTACCGCCTGAACGTCATCCGCGTCGCCGTGCCGCCGCTGCGCCACCGCTATGGCGATGTGCCGCTCCTGGCGCAGCACTTCCTCACCAAGTTCGCCACCAAGAACAAGAAGTCACTGCGTGGTTTCTCCGAGGCGGCGTTGAAGGCGCTCGATGGGCATAGCTGGCCCGGCAATGTGCGGGAGCTCGAGAACACCATCGAGCGCGCGGTGGTCTTGGCGAAGAGTGAGGTGATCGGCGTCGACGATTTGCCGGAGAGCGTCCGCACGGCGTCGAGCACGTCGCGCCGTGATGACTCGAAGGGCTTGTACGTGCCATTCGGGACGCCGCTCGAGGACATCGAGCGCAGGCTCATCAAAGAGACGCTCGAGCGCTGCGGCGGCGACAAGAACACGGCGGCGCGGCTGCTGGGGATTGCGACGCGGACGATTTATCGCAAGCTGGATGAGCCGGACTCGTAAAAAACACGAACGCCCCAGCAACCAAGAGGTCACTGGGGCGCCCACTACGATCCAAATCCGCTTTAAAGGATCTTCAACAGCTCGATGTCGAACACCAACATCCCACTCGGCCGTCCCCCGCCAGCATTCTCGCCATAGGCCATGCTCGCCGGGATCCAAAAGCGCGTCTTCTCACCCTCGACCATCAGCGCGACGCCCTCCGTCCAACCCTTGATGACGCCGTTGAGCGGGAAGGTGGCGGGCTTGCCGCGGGTGACCGAGCTGTCGAACATTTTGCCGTCGGTGGTCCAGCCCGTGTAGTGGACCTGCACCTGGTCGGTGGCCTGCGGCTTGCGGGTGCCGGTGCCGGGGGTGATCACCTTGTAGGCGAGGCCCGAGGCGGTCTTCTTGGCGTCCTTGGGGGCCGCGGCGACGTCCGCTGGAGCGGTCGGGGCCTTCAAGATGCCCAGGAGCTCGACGTCGAAGACGAGCATGCCGGCGGGAGCGCCGGGGCGGCGGGGCGTGGTGCCGTAGGCGAGCTCGGCGGGGATCCAGAAGCGGCGCTTCTCGCCGACGCTCATGAGCTGCAGGCCTTCGGTCCAGCCCTTGATGACGCGGTCGAGCGGGAAGACGGCGGGCTCGTTACGCGCGACCGAGCTGTCGAACATGTGACCGTCGGTGGTCCAGCCGGTGTAGTGAACGCGAACGGTGTCCTTCTCGGCGGGCTTCTCGACGCCGCCACCAGGAGTCAGCACCTTCGAGGCGAGGCCCGAGGCGGTCTTCTCTGCGTCCGCTGGAGCGGCCGCGACATCGGACGGCGCGGGGATGGCGTTCGGATCGTTCGCGGGCATGTCGGGCTTGTTCTCCGTCGTCGTGGTTGGCTTGCTGTCAGTCGTCGAGCTGTCTTTGGTGCAGGCGGCGGCAGTGACGCAGAGCGCCGCCATGGCGAGAATCTTTTTCATGGCGGCGCACCTTAGCTGCTGTGGCCGGCGAAGCAAAGCGCGATGGCATCGTCCACGTCGATTGCGTCGCCCAGCAACGCGGCCGCCTGATCGCGGTGCTCCGCGGCGGCTGCCTCGTCCTTCGAGAGCCTGGCGATGACGGCCGCCTCGATGTGGAGCGCTGCCAGCGTGGGGAACGTGGTGAGCGCGCGCTGCAAGGTCGCCTGCGCGTCCGCGAAAGCCTTCGTGGCGCGCTGGGCCCGGGCCATGAGCAGATAGACCTGCGGGCGGGCGCCGCCGTGGGTGGTGATGTCGTCGATGAGCGCCAAGGCGTGGGTCGGGTCGTGGCGGCAGTAGGCGAGGGTCGCGAGCGTGAAGGTCGCGCCGTCATGGCCGGGGTCGAGCTCGAGGGCCCGGCGCACCAGCGCCTCGGCGTCGCGCATCGCTTCGTGATCACCGTGGAGCAACACGAGCTGCGCCAGCGCGACGTGCGCCTCGGCGAGCTCGGGCGCCAACGAGAGAGCCTCCTCGGCGAGCGCGAATGCTTGCTCGAGCGGTGACTCGAGCTCGGCGACGGCCGCGGGGAAATGCTCCGCCAGCATCGCCAGCGCCTGCGAGCCTTGAGCGAGCATGAAGGCGCGTACGCCCATGTCGGCCGTGTCATCGATGCCAGCGGCGGCGGTCAGCCCCGCGAGCAGGCCGTCCGCGTCACCGCTCTGCAGCGCCTCGTCGAGCGCCACGCCGACGCGCAAGGCCTCGGCGTCGGCCGCGTGCTCCGCGATGTCGGCCAAGAGGTCGCAGAGGCCGAGCGTCCGCGACCGCGCACCACGTGAGCCACGCGCCGCGTACGACGCGGCAAACGCCATGGCGGACTTGGCGGCCTCGCTGCGCGCCAGCGTCTTCTTGCGTAGCGCCAGCTCGAGCTCGGCGAAGCGTTGCTCGAGCCGCGACGCTCCGCCGCGGTCGAGGCGTGGCATCTGCCGCTCGACTGCCTCTTTTTGCTTGGAGACGGCGCGCGCGGTCTCGAGATCGGGCGTCGCGAGCTGCTGCACCGGCTGTTCCTTGGGCGCGATGGGCGCTCCACGGTGCGACTCACCGACCTGCGTCATCGGTAAGTTCGAGCCAACCTTGGTGATTTTGGGATCGAAGCTCACGGTTCCTTGGAGGCCAGCGTACGTCGTCCGCCAGGCTTTGAGAAGACATACGCCTCGTGTAAAAGCTCGGGCTCTCAAAGGCACGCGCTCCAATGACCATGCTCGCCGCCGTTCTCTCCTCGTTGCTCCTGGCGCCCGCCGCCGACGCGCAAGCACACATCGATGCCGCGGCCTTGGCCTACGCGAAGGGTGATCTCGGCGGCGCCCGCGCCGAGATCGACGCGGCGCTGTCCGTCGACGCGGACAATCCCGAGGCGTTGCTCGTCGCTGCCCGCCTGGCGCGCAAGGCCCGAGAGCCCGAGGTCGCCGTGACGCACCTCGTCCGCTTGCTGAAGCTCGACGGCGACGATGACGACGCGCGCTACGAGCTCGCCCTCGCGCAAGCCGAGGTTGGCGAGAGCGTCACCGCCGGCGCGACGCTCGACGCGTTGCTGGCGCGCGATCCGCAGCGCGCCGACGCCTTGGGTGCCCGCGCCCGCCTCACCGCTGGAGACGACATCGACGGCACCGACACCGGGGGCTTGCGGCCGCTCGCCCGCCTCGGCCTCGGCATGAGCTACGACTCGAACGTGCAGCTCGCCTCGAGCAGCGTGCCCGCGAGCGTCGACCGCGGCACGCCCACCGTCGACGTCGAGGCCGTTGGTGGCATCACCTACGGCCGCGCCAGCCAGCTCCAGGGCGCGCGTCCCTTCACCCTCCTCGCGCGCGTCACCAACCAGACCAGCATCGACGGTGACGAAGCGCTGCGCGGCGTCGTGCCCTCGACCTTGGGCCTCATCGCGCAGGGCCAGCACAAGATCGGCGACTACCAGCTCGCGGCCGACATGCGTTACAGCGAGATCTTCGTCGACAGCTTCGGCAAGCACGTGCAGCGCTTGCTGGCGCCGAGCATCTGGGCCGCGCGTGGCTACGGCCGTCAGATCTTCCGCCTGCTGGGGGGAGTCGAATACCGCGACAACGCGCGCGACGTGAGCATCGCGGACAACGTGACCTACGAGCTGGCCTTGCGCGACACCATCCGGCTCGCGCCGGTGCAGCTCATCGTCGACCTGCGCGGCGCCATCAACAAGGCGGCCGGCTCGAGCGCCCCCGCCGCGCTCGTCGACTTCAAGGAGGTCGCGGGCTTCGTCTACGCGTGGGTGCCTGTGTGCGGCGGTTTGTCGGCGTTCGGTCTCGGCGAGGTCGCTGGCCGCGCCTTCGACGCCAATGACATCAAGGAGGTCGGCTACCGCGCCGAGATTGGCGCGCGCTACGCCTTCAACGTTTTCGAGCTCCACACCGAATACGGCTTCATGCGTAACGTCTCAGATGCTGACGCACGCACCTTCAGCCGTCACATCGTCAGCGCCGGCGTGCGCTTCTGGTACCAATAAGGGAGCGCGACCATGACGACCACGCTACTGCTCATCTCGCACCTCCTCCTCGCACAAGCGCCGGCCACCGCGCGCGTCGTGCAAGTCACCGGCAGGGTCGAGCTCGTCTCGAGCCACGCCTCGGCGCCGCTCGACCGTTTCGCCGAAGTGCCCATGGGCACCGTCATCGCGACGGGGGACGACGGCCGTTGCGCGTTGCGCCTCCCGAGCGGCACGCTGGTCCGTCTCGGCACCAACACCCGTGTCGAGGTCGCGAGCTTGACCCGCGGCGACCCAGCCGCTGCCCGCAAGGAGACCCTCAAGGTCAGCGTCGGCCGGCTGTGGGCCAAGGTCACGCGGCTCTTTGGTGACGACTCGCGCTTCGAGGTCCAGACCAACAACGCGGTCGCGGGTGTGCGTGGGACCGCGTTCTTCGTCGAGACCACCGGCAGCCAAGATCAATTCGTCGTCGACCACGGCGCCGTCACCGTCACCGGTGCGGGGGGCTCGCTCGACCTCGACGGACCCGGTGCCGCGGGCGCGCTCCAAGGCGGTGCGCTATCGCGGAGCGGTAAGCTCAGCGGCAGCCAGCTCACGGAGCTCCGTGCCGACGTCGGTGGCCGGGTCGCAAACCTCCTGCTCGCCACCGAGCCTACCGGCGTGAAGAACCACGAGTCCTTCCGCAACACGCTCGTCGGCCCGGACGATCCGGTCGACGACTTGCAGCCGAATGGCCGGCCGACCGACGGCTTCGGCGGCGATGCCAGCGTCACCGTGCGCTTGGTCGGCCCGAACTGACCCGCCGGCGCGCCGAGCGTAGCGCGCGAATGGCACGCGGCGCGTCGTCGAGGCCGCCGCGGACCAAGCCGAAGCGCTGACGCTCGTAGACGGCGAGCGCCATGTGGAGGGCGTGTGACATCTCGTGCTCCTCGCCGAGCAGACGTGTCGCTTCGCCAACGCCGTCGCGCAGCGTGCGCGTCGCCGCGAGCGGTTGCCCCACGACTTGCGACACGGATTTCTGCAAGACGACCGCCAGAGGGTGGACGCGGCGCTTGTCGATGCGGCGCCGGCGCTGCCAGAGCCAGGCAACCGCGACGACCGTGACACAGCACGCGGCGATGCCTGCGAGCGTCTTCTTGTCGGCGAGCCTCGGCAGCTCGACCGGGAGGCTGCGCATGCCGTGCCGGACTTGGGTGAACATCTCGAACTGCTGCGTCAGGCCGTAGTCGAGAACGTAGTCGTCCCAGCCGCGGCGCATCTTCTCGAGCATCGCGCCGAAGCCCGACAGGCGCGTGCTCGCGCGGTCAGTCGCGGGTGTCGCGTCGTCGAGCACCCAGCCGATGCCTTCGGCGTACCACTCGACCCAGGCATGCGCGTTGTCGGCGGTGAACACCGCGACCTGGCCCTCGTCGTCCCAGAGGCCACCCTGGAAGCCGCCAACGACGCGCGCCGGAACGCCCGCGATGCGCAGCAAGCTCGCTAAAGCGGTCGCGAAGTACTCACAGTGCCCGCGCTTGTCCTCGAAGAGGAAGGACGTGAGGGGATCGCCGGCTCTGCCGTTCGGGAGGTCGAGGGTGTACTCGAACCCGCGCCCGAAGTGCGCCCGCAGGGCTGCCGCTTTGGCGGATGAGGTGGTGGCGCTCGCGGTGAGCGTGGCCGCGAGCTCGGCGATGCGCGGGTCGAGATTCTCGGGGACGGTGAGCCAAGGGGCGAGCGCTTCGCGGTCGAGCGCCTGCTCGGCGAGCGCGCCGGCCTCCGCGGCGCTCAACATGGTGGGGCCCGCGACGGCGTAGCGGATCGGCGCGCTGGTCACGGCGTCGACCTCGCCGTTCGGGCGGATGGTCGCCTGCCGGGTCGCGAACAGTGGATTGACGCCGCCGCCGCTCAAGAGCGTGATGCTCTGCACCGGCCCGAGCACCAGCAGGCGGTTGTCGGCGACCGGCTGCATGAAGACCTCGTAGAGGCGGGCGTCGGCCCGATGCGCCATGCGCGCCACCTGCGTGCCACCCGTCACCACCAAGCCTTCGTTACGCGCGAAGCCGTCGCGGTTCATGCGGTCGTAGGTCGCGGCGCGCAGATAGAGTCCCTGCTCGAACTGCGTATATGACAGCCCCTTGATGCGAGCGACGACGGCGCCCGTGCCACGCGCCATCGGCGCGCCGCGCAGCGACACGGCGGAGGGCAAGCCGCCCTGCTGGCCCAGGCGGAAGCTGCCGAGCCCGACGCGCGGAAACAAAACGAAGAGCACGGTCGTCGACAGCAAGACGACGAGGCTGACCATGGCGCTCGCCCCGAAGAAGACCGGCGTGACGATGTCGCGGCGCGCCAGCGTCACCTCGAGCTTCGCGCCGAAGGGCAGGGCGGCCTCGCGCTCGGCGCCTTCGACGAGCTGCCGGGTCACCAGCGCCCAGACGATGCTCACGGCGTAGGCCACGAACGATGCGCCATAGCTGACACCGTTGTTCATGCCGGCGCCGGCGATGACCACGAGCAGGGAGACGAGGAGCGCCTGCAAGTCGTGCTTCAGAGTGCGGCGCGTGACGATGCGCGCGAGGAAGATGCCGACGAGCGCGCCCGACGAAGCAGGCAGGAGCGCGTCGACGCCCATGGCTTGCAGGGTGACCGCGGCGTAGACGATGGCGAGCCCGCCGATGAGCGTGCCGGCCCAAGTGGGAACGCCCTTGCCCCGGCGCTGCTGCACGGCCGAGAGCACGGGCACGAAGATGGCGAGCCACATCCAGATGGGCAGCTCGTTGGCGGCGAGGAGCGTGAGCAGCGCCGTGGTCGTGGCGAGCACGAAGCCGATGACGTAAGCGAAACCCAGCGTCATGCGACCTGCTCCTCGTCCGCACCGCCAACGCGGACGATGTGATCGGCATGGACCGCGGCGTCGCCAGCGCAGACCGCGACCAGCGTCGTCGATCTGCCGACCACGCCACCGAGGTTCGGCTGCTGCGGATCCATCGCCGCCAGCGCGCGGAGGATGTTCCACGCCTGGCCAGCGCCGAGATCACTCGGGACCATGGTGCCCGGGCCACGCAGGCCGACGCGGGTGCCGCGCTCGAGCAGCGCCTCGGCGAGGCTGCCCGCCGTCGCGATGGCGAGCTCGACGTCGCCGGACTCGGCGCGCCTGCCGATGACCAGCTCGATGATCACGTCATGACCAGCGATCGCCTCGTTCTCGGCCACCAACCATTTGCCCGCTTTGGCGGACCTGCGCCACTTGATGCGGCGCAGGTCGTCACCGGTGCGGAAGAGGCGCATGGCGAAGTAGTCCTCACCCGTGCCCGGCACGTTCGCGGCGGCGCTGCCGCGGCGGCCAGCCACCTCGACGGCGAGCGCGCGTACGTCGACGGCGCGCGGCGCGACCCAGAAGGCAGGCGGAGGGATCCGCTTGAACGGACGCGCCTTCACGAAGAAGCCGAAGGGGTACATGGTCTCGACGACGATCTCGTCGACCGTGTACTTGCCGCGCTGCTCGAGGTTGGCGCGCGCCAAGGCCTCGTGCGCGGCGCCCGCCGACAGGCGCAGCACGAACGGCGCCGCGGCGATCTCGGGCTTGCCGTTCGGCGCGATGAGACGCGCCCGCACCTCGAGACCGAGAGCCGCGAAGCGCTTGGCGCCGTTGGCGAGCCTGACGGGGAGGGCGAATGGCAGCCGCGCGCGGGCGTCCTTGGGGAGGAGCGCGTCCACGGAGAGACCGCGCAGCGCGAGCTCCGAGAGCACGCCCGAGACGACGATGCCGGAGAGCACCAGGCCCCAGGCGAGGAAGAGCAGGTTGTTGCCGGTGTTGATCGCCGCGAAGCCGGTCGCGAGCGCGAGGCCCACGACGACCCGCCCGGCCCGCGTGAAGCGCAGCTGGCGCGGTGCATTGCGCCAGAGCCGCCGCCAGATGCGGCGCCAAAGGGTGATGAGCCTCACCGCGGTACGGGGACCTGCGAGACCATCTCGTCGATGACCGTGAGCGCTTGATGGCGTGTCCGCGAGGCGCCCCGCGCGCCGGAGAGCATGATGCGGTGCGCGAGGACCGCGGGCGCCAGGGCCTTCACGTCGTCGGGCAGCACATGGTCACGCCCCTGCACGAAGGCCCAGGCACGCGCCGCGGCGGCGAAGGCCAAGGCGCCGCGCGGCGAGCATCCGAGCACGATGTCGGGATGGACGCGGGTGGTCTGCACCAAGGCGAGAATGTAATCCGCGATAGCGGGCGCGAGCACGACCGCGTCGACGCACTCTTGAGCTTGAACGACGCGCGCCGGATCGAAGAGGGGCTGCAGGGTCTGCATGGCGGTCTCCGGCGCGCGCGGGGCGAGGAGCAGGGCCCGCTCGTCGGCGGCCGGCGGGTAGCCCAGGCCAGTGCACACCAGGAAGCGGTCGAGCTGGCTCTCCGGGAGAGGATAGGCGCCGTGATGCTCGGTGGGGTTCTGCGTCGCGAGCACGATGAACGGCGCTTCGAGCGGATAGCTCTGGTCGTCGACGGTGACCTGGCGGTCGGCCATCGCCTCGAGCATCGCCGATTGTGTCTTTGGCGAGGCGCGGTTGATCTCGTCCGCTAAAACGACATGCGCGAACACCGGACCGCGCCTGAAGTCGAAGGTGCCGCGGCCCTGGTCGAGCACCTGCACGCCGAGCACGTCGCTGGGGAGGAGGTCGGAGGTGAACTGGATGCGCGAGAAGGACGAGCCCAGCACCCGCGCGATGGCCCGCGCCAACGTCGTCTTGCCGACGCCGGGGACGTCTTCGAGCAGGATGTGACCACGCGCCAGGAGGGCAGCCATGGTGAGCTCGATGGCCGGCCTGTTCCCCTTCAAAACGGTGCTGACCGCATCGATGGCCGCGCTGACGCGGCTCTTGGCCTGAGCCCATTCGGCCGAGCGCGAGCCCTTGGGGGCCCCACGCACGCTGGCGGCGCGCACCTCACTATTCTCGGGTTCTTGCGCGACTGGCCGGAGGGGTGTCGGGATAGCCATGAGACCTCTTTCCAGAGTTTGGCCGCTCCCCTACGCCCTGTCGAGGCAGACTGCCGTCAGGGCGGGTCGAGCAGCCGCGCCACGGCGCTCTCTTCGTTCAAGAGCTTGGCGACCGCCCGCGCGACCGAGCTGTCGCTGTTTTCGACGGTCACTTCGTGCAGCGGCACCCATTGCGCCCCCTGAATGCCGTCTTCGAGCGTGAGCTCGCGCGTGCCGGCACGGAACAGGAAACGCACGTCGAAGTGCCGATGTTCCGGCTCCGCCTTGCGGGCGGGGATGACGTGCACGTCGACGTCGAAGATGCCGTCACCGATGAGCGCGAGATCGGCGATACCGGTCTCCTCGGTGGCTTCGCGGCGGGCGGCGCCAATCAAGTCATCGTCCGTGACCTCGACATGACCTCCAGGCTGCAGCCAGCGCTCGAGCTTCGGGTGATGAACCAGCAGGATGGAGTCGCCATTCGGCGAGACCACGAAGGCGCTGGCCGTGAAGTGACCGGGCTCGTAGTGCTCGCGCGTGAAGATGGCGGCGTCGTTCGCGGCGAGGCGGTGCATCGCCTGGAGATGCCTGGCCTCGTTGTCATCGAACGGCGCGTGCTTGCCGAGGAGCTCCCGCGTCGACCTGAGGAGTCTCGTTGGAGTGTCGCTCACGGCCATCCTCCTTGGCGCTTGGCGCAAAAAACAACGCCCGGTCGAACTCCATAGAGTCGGACCGGGCGTCGAGTTTTTATGGAGCGGGACACGAGATTCGAACTCGCGACTTCAACCTTGGCAAGGTTGCACTCTACCACTGAGTTAGTCCCGCTCAGCGAGGGGGGTGAATGCCACCGCCCTGGCTGCGTTGTCAACACCAACGTCACTGGCTTTTTCGACAAATCGACACGGGGAGCGCCCGTGGCGATCTGGCGCCCTAGCCCTCGCGGATATGGGCGCGCAGACGCATGAGGAAGCTCTGGCTGGAGTCGTAGCGGAGCGTGTGGCTGCTGGTGCGCGGCACGCCGTTCGCCTCGAAGAAGCGCTCGTAGGCGCGCTGCGCCGCTGGCTTCTTGTCACAGGCGGCCAGATTGTTGATCGACCTCATGATGAGCTCGATGCCGTCCGTCGTGAGGCCGTTGGGTGGGAAGCGATCGACCGCCGAGCGATAGAAGGCGATACCCTCGATTTGATCGCGCAGCGCCGGCGAGAGATTGGCCTCCTGCGCCGCGAGCTTCTTGAGCTGCTGCCGGGCTTCGTAGCCGTACAGCTTGCGCGCATCGAGCTCTTCGAGGAAGCGGCGTGCGCGCGCGCCGATTGCCGCCAAGGCGACCGGCGTCGGCGCGGTGTTTTCAGCGATGCGCAGGGCTTCGGCGATGCTCGCGGGAGTCACGCTGCGCTGCCGTTGCAGGTTCGGGCTCAGCGCGGCTTCGAAGGCCTTCAAGGTCTCGTCCAGGGACGTCAGGGTGCTCTGCTGTGAGGACAGCAACTCGGTGCTCGCGGCAGCCGGCGCCGGCGCTTTCGGAGTTGGCGCTCTCGCGGGGCGTTTCTCCTGCGCGTAGGCTTCCTCGCCGCTATCGCGGAAGAATTCCGGCTTGCGGCTCTTCTTCGCGCGTGCTTCTGGATCGGGCAGGCCATGCGCGATGTCCCACAAACGGGCGTGCAACGCGTAAGCCGGCTCGAAATCGAGGTCGGCGCGGATCGGCGCTTCTTCGTGGAACATGCGCTCGAGGAGAACTGGCGCGAGCTGCACCTTCTCGTCGGTCTGGAGCTCGCTGATGGCGCTGTTCAGCACGCTGAACGGAGAATAGTTGCGCTTGTGGTCGTGGTACGCCAAAGCGGACAATACATCGGCGAAGCGCTGCGCGCGTTGGGCCTCCTCCGCCGTCACCTTGGCGCCACGCGTCTGGAGCTCACCATAGAGCTCCTGCGCCTCGAAGCCGTGGACCTCGCGCTCGCGCAGCTTCCCGAGGTGGTTGGTCGCGGCGACGCGTAGCACGGCCGCTTCGACTGGAGTCGTCTCGGCGGCCACTACCTTGCGCAGGTCTTGCAAGGCCGCGGCAGAGGGCGAGCGCGTCGCTGCCTTGCTTTGCCAGCGTCTGCAGATGGCGCTCCAAACGGACCCCATCCCGAGGCCACCGCCCACCGCGGCGGCCATGCCGGTGAGCACGGCGTGGGCTATCTCGACGCCGAAGCCGAGGACGGCGACGCTGCCCGCGAGCAGGGCAGCTCCGCCAGCTGCGCCAACCGCGACATATTCACCGATGCTGTCCGTGCGCTGGATGAGCGGTATGTCCTTGCCGACACGCGCGATCGCCGTGGCCGCCGCCGCGTCGAGCTGCTTGTCGAGCCGATCGATGCGCAAAAACTCTTCGCGCAGCGGCGCCGGACCCGCGACGAGTGCCGGCAATTGGCTGACCACCGTGGGGGTGATGACCGGCGCGAGGGTCACCGTTGGGGCGAGGCTCGTGGCTGGGGCCTGGACTGGCCTTGGATCGGGGATGACGAACACCATGGTGTCTCTCGTTCCGTAACACGCCCTAATGGCGCATTGACGTTGCGAGTTATCGAGCGCGCCGAGATCCGAGGTGCGCCGCCCCACCTGACACGTTGACGGGGGTCAGATCCCGTCAGTCGACGGGAGCGTCCAAGCCTCTGAAGTTGCCGCCTGTTCCCACGCGCGGAAGGCGGGGTCGGCGAGCATGAGATCGGCGTAGGCGCGCGTTGGTCCTTCGAGCTTCACGCCGTAGGTGCGAAAGCGTGTGACCACCGGCAGGTACATGGCGTCCGCGATGCTGCGGCCACCAAAGAGATACGGGCCGCTCTTTGCGTGGAGCGTGAGCATTTCGTCCCAGCGCGCTGTCACCATGGCGATGTCGGCCATCGTGTCGGCCGGCCACGCTCTGGGCTCGGTGCGGCGCTTGATGTTCATCGGCAGGTCACGGCGGAGCGCCCCGAAGCTCGAGTGCATCTCCGCTGAAACGGACCGGCACACCGCGCGCGTCGCGGCGTCGGCTGGCCACAACGCGGGGTTTTGCTCGGCGGCCCACTCGCAGATCGCGAGTGAGTCCCAGATGACCGTCCCGTCGACGTGCAAGCAGGGCACGCGGCCCGTCGGGCTGACCGCGAGAATCTCTGGGATCTTGGAGATGCCGTAACCGTCACCACCGAGCGGGATCACCTTCTCTTCGAAAGCGATCCCGCCCCAGGTGAGCGCCAACCATGGCCGCAAGGACCACGAGGAGTAGTTCTTGTTGCCGAGGAAGAGGGTGGGCTTCACGCACCACCCAGGCGGTCGAGCAGCTTGTCGTGCTCGTCCCAGAGCTCCTTCGGCAAGCGGTCACCGAGCTCTTCGTAAGCCGGGCCAATCTGCGCTGCTTCTTCCTTCCAGACCTCGGTGTCGACCGACAGCAGGATGTCGAGCTGCTCGGGCGTGATGTCGAGGTTCGACAAGTCGAGCGACGTCTTGGTGGGCACGAGACCGATGGCGGTCTTTTGCGCCTCGGCGCTGCCTTCGAGACGGCCGACGATCCACTTGAGCACGCGGCTGTTGTCTCCGAAGCCCGGCCACACGTACTTGCCGCGTCCGTCTTTGCGGAACCAGTTCACGAAGTAGATCTTCGGCAGCTTCTTGGCGTCGTGCGTGCTGCCGACCTTCAGCCAGTGCGCGAAGTAGTCCGCCATGTTGTAGCCACAGAAGGGCAGCATCGCGAACGGGTCGCGGCGTAGGGCGCCGACCTTGTTCTCGGCGGCGGCGGTGCCTTCGCTCGCGATGTTCGACGCGAGGAACACGCCGTGCTGCCAATCGAAGGCCTCGGTGACGAGCGGCACCGCCGACGCGCGGCGTCCGCCAAAGAGGATGGCCGAGATCGGCACGCCCTTGGGATCTTCCCACTCGGGAGCGATCGTGGGGCACTGCGCGGCGGGCGCGGTGAAGCGCGAGTTGGGGTGAGCCGCGGGCTCGCGTGAGCCTGGGGCCCAGTCCCGACCCTTCCAGTCCTTCAGGTGCGCCGGTGGGTTGTCGGTGAGCCCCTCCCACCAGACGTCGCCGTCGTCGGTCAAGGCGACGTTCGTGAACACCGTGTCGTGCGACAGCGTCGCGATGGCGTTCTTGTTGGTGTTCGGGTTGGTGCCGGGCGCCACGCCGAAGAAGCCCGCCTCGGGATTGACGGCGTAGAGGCGGCCATCCTCCCCGAAGCGCATCCAGGCGATGTCGTCACCGATGGTCTCGGCCTTCCATCCCGGGATCGTCGGCTGCAGCATGGCGAGGTTGGTCTTGCCGCAGGCGCTCGGGAAGGCGGCGGCGATGAAGCGTGGCTCGCCCTTCGGAGGCGTGAGCTTCAGGATGAGCATGTGCTCGGCGAGCCAACCTTCGTCGCGCGCCATGACGGACGCGATGCGCAGCGCGAAGCACTTCTTGCCGAGGAGCGCGTTGCCGCCGTAGCCCGAGCCGTACGACCAGATCTCGCGGGTCTCGGGGTAGTGCACGATGTACTTGGTCTCGTTGCAGGGCCACGGCACGTCTTTTTTGCCGTCGGTGAGCGGCATGCCCACGCTGTGGACGCAGGGCACGAAGAAGCCGTCGGTGCCGAGCTGATCGAGCACGGCCTTACCCATGCGCGTCATGATGCGCATCGAGGCGGCGACATACGGTGAGTCGGTGATCTCGACGCCGATGGCGCTGATGCGCGAGCCGAGCGGGCCCATGCAGAAGGGGACGACGTACATGGTGCGGCCGCGCATGCAGCCGTCGAAGAGCGGCTTCAACGTGGTGCGCATGTCGTTCGGCGCCATCCAGTTGTTGGTGGGGCCGGCGTCGGACTCCTTCTCGGAGCAGATGAAGGTGCGGCTCTCGACGCGCGCGACGTCGCGTGGATCGGACAAGACGTAATAGGAGTTGGGGCGCTTCTCGGGGTTCAGCTGACGCGCGGTGCCGGAGTCGACCAGCGTCTTGAGGAGCTGCTTGTTCTCGGCTTCGGAGCCGTCACACCAGTGGACCCGGTCGGGCTTGGTGAGCGCGGCGATGCCGTTCACCCACTGGATGAGCTTTGCGTGTTGCGTGGGGGCCGGCGTAAGGCCCGCGATGTCGGCGGTGGCCATCATATCGTCCTTCGAGGGGCGCGCTGAAAAACGGAGAAAAACCGCGATCTAGCTAGCGCCAACCGCGCGCAAAATCGTGTACCGCGGCCCGCCTGTCAACATGGTGCGGCGTCCGTCGCGGGGATCGGGGTGTGTGCTCGGATGTGGGAGGTTTTTTCTCGCGGAAGAACGCGAAGGACTTGGTAAACGCAAGGTGACCCGGCTACCATTCCAAGCGCATGAATCGACTCAACGCTTGCCTGCGCATGGTCACCGCAGTGCTCTTCCTCGGCGCGCTCGGTGGCTGTAATGGCCTGTTGAACCTCAACGCTGACGGTGGGGGTCGGGCGTGTCAGTCGGCTGTTGATTGCGAGTCGGGTGATCTTTGCATCAACGGCTTCTGTTCGTACGGTAACGGCGGGGCGTGTTGGATCTACAACGACCAAGGCACTTGCCCGAATGGCTCGCATTGCGTCGACGGTATCTGCACGCGCACCAACGTCGGCGGCTGGTGCGACTGCCCCGCGGAGAGTGGCTGCTTAAACGGACAATGCGTCACGTTGTACGAGAACGACTGCAGCGCGACGAACCCCAGCGGTGCGTGCCTCACTGGCTCGGTCTGCGTCTCGGGGACCTGTGTCGAGATCACCCCCGGCAACATCTGCAGCGCCAACCGCTTGAACGGACTATGTCCCTCGGGCGCCGGCTGCTGGCGCGGCCAGTGCGTGCCCATCGCCGAGAACCCCTGCGGTCCCAGCAACACCAGCGGCCTCTGCCCCGCGGGCGCGCGCTGCACCTCGGCGGGCACCTGCGCGATCGTGCCGTGCTCGGCGCAGGCCCCCAGCGGCGCTTGTACGCAAGTTGGGGAATACTGCGACAACGGCACCTGCAAGCCTATCCCGTGCAGCGCCGCCAACCCCTACGGTCCGTGCGACGACGCGGCGAAGTACTGCAGCGTCAACGGTACTTGCATCCCGCGCGACACCTGCGCCGAGACCGGTGATTGCACAGACGGTAGCTACTGCTCGGTCGCCAAGGTCTGCCGGCCCAACGGCACCTGTGTCGATCCCGGCGATTGCGGTCTGTACTCGACGTGCAATGGGGGCACTTGCGTCCGCGACCTGTCTTGCACCGACGACAACAACTGTCCGTCGGGCGAGCATTGCTTGAACTACCCCGCAGGCGGCCAGTGTCAACCTGAGTATGCCTGCTACGACGCGAGTGATTGCGCCACCGATCAGTATTGCTCGGCGATCGGCGAATGCGTCGGCAACACGGGTTGCTTGAACAACGCGGACTGCACAGGTGATCGCTGCGACTTCGCGCAGTGCCGCTGCAGCTCGGTGAACACCTGCGTCGACATCAACGGTTGCGCCATCAACGCTGACTGCGGGCTTGGTCAGCGCTGCAATCTTGGCGCATGCGTCGCCATCGAGTCATGCGACGGCAACTTGCAGACCGACGGCACGACATGCACCGGTACCAACTGCTGCGACAACGACTACAACCGTTGCAGCACTGATCTGTGCATTCCGGTCGGCCGATGCCGTACCTCCGCGGACTGCGCGCCAGGTCTTGCCTGCGAGGTGACGGACGGCACCTGCAGCGTCACGACGACTGGTCAACCGCCGTGCACGGTGACCAACGAAGCCACGACCTGCGGCGCGAACAGATACTGCAATTCGTACGGTGTGTGCGCCGACGGCGTTCGCAACACCAACTGCTCGACGGCGCTCGACTGCCCCAGCGGACAAACTTGCAACAGTGCGTTCCGTTGCGTGCTCGGCGCGGCGTGCGGTGGCGAAGAGTTCTCGACCACCGAGGTGCCTCCCAACATGCTCATCGTGCTCGACCGCTCGGGGAGCATGAAC
>JBDHVB010000048.1:0-27416 GCA_039809465.1 Myxococcota bacterium | reverse complement strand
TCCAAGATCTGTAGGCCAGCGCCCACCGACGGCGCGACCTGTGACATCGCCGAGCTGTGCGGTGGCTCCAACCGTTGCCCGCTCGACGTGCTGAAGCCGGCCGGCACCTTGTGCAATGCGGCGCCAGTCGATGCCCCATGCGACATCAGCGATTACTGCGATGGTTCCAACAAGGCTTGCATCGATGCCCGGCCCGTCGGCCTGCCATGTCGCCCGGCGGTAGGTCCGTGCGACCAACCGGAGTATTGCAATGCTGCGGACCAGTATTGTCCTTCGAACGCAAAGTACGGCCCCGAGCACGTCTGCCGCAGCGCGGTGAACACCTGCGACCGCAGCGAAAGCTGTGACGGCAGCAGCAACGCCTGCCCGCCGGACGTCTTCGCTCCAGGTGGTACGCAGTGCAATGCCGGCACCATATGCCGTACCCCAAGCGTCTGCGCCGGCTCGTCGGCAACCTGCTCGAGCGGAGCACCGGTCAATCAAGGAAGCTACTGCGCGAGCCCCAGCTGCGCGACCTGCGGCAAGTGCGCCAACGGCGTCTGCTCCGGCTGCTATGGTGGAGTAGATCCGGATGAGTGTCAGTGATGCCTCACTGACTTGAGGTCCCGTCCGCGGTCGCAATCAACTTGGAGAAGACGCCACGCCACGCGGCCAGTGGCGCCGCGCCGCCGCGACCAGCATGCCGAGCGCCGTCACTAGCCAAGCGGCCAGCGCGACAAAGACGAAGCCCCTCGGGATAGCGGCCAAGAACGGCGCATCGAGGCTCTGCGCCAAGCGCAAGGTGCAGACGGTGTACATGCCCAAGGGGAAGACCGCGCCCCAGTACAGCGGATCGTAGCGCAGCGGCACCCGGCGATAGAGGTGACGCCAGATCCCCAGGATGACCAGCATGGGGATCCACCAGGTGGCGGTCGCCCACCAGAAGAAGCTGAAGCCGCGGACGAAGGGCAGGATCTGCGTCAAGAGAGGCGAGGACGGCGCGGCGGCCGCGAGGAGCGCGCCAGCGAGCGTGGCGATCGCAGCGGCTCCCATGTTGATCCAATACGGCGGCGTCAGATCCGCGGGGCTCATCACGAAGAACGTGTAGCGATAGAAGATGAGCGAGATGATCCACAGGTAGAGCATGCAGCCGCCCAGCCAGAAGGCGAGCGCCACGGCCAGCAGCTCGGCGGTGCAACCGCTCATCATGGGCGCGATCTGAGCCCCGAGCACCGCGACGGCGTGCGACGCCACCACCGCGACGAGCCAGGCGCCGTTGATGCCGTCAGCGAGCGCCGGCTTCTCCGCCTTGACCACGAGGATGGTGAAGATGCCGTAGGTGAGCAGAGCCCAGAGGCCGACGGCGCAGAACCAGCAGATCACCGCGAGCCCCGGCTGAGCCACCACCATCGCGGCCTGCGATCCGAAGACGCACGTCGCGGCCACCATCGTGAAGAAGCCCATCGAGCGGCCGTGGTGCAGCAGGTCGGCGCGGACCCTCGCGGTATGGCGAACGACGCGCACCACGAACATGAGCAGCAGCGCGGGAAAGAAGACGCAGTTGGCGGCGAACAAAGCAACCGCGATGGCGGTCATGCCGGTGAGCTGCGCCGCGATCGAGACGATGCCCGTCGCCATCACCAGCGCGAACGACGCGGGGTGCATCTCCGCGATGACGGACGACTTCGCCTGGGCCGTCATTCGACGCGCAGATAACGCAGCAAGCCGAGGTTCAATGCTAGGCAACCCGCGCTCGCGCCCAGCGCCGGCAACACCACCGAGCGGTCTCCCCCGAGCCAGGCGTTCATGGTCGCGGTCAGCAACCAGAGCTGCAGCACCACCAAGATGAGCACGAAGCAGAGTACGCCATAGACGACAATCGTGCGCTGCTCCCGCGTGAAGCGCCGCTTCAATCGCATGTCACACCGTTCGCTTGGTGACGCCGACGGCGTACACCGCGTCGCCGTCGAGCTCGAGATCGATGCGCGGCAGCGGCCGCGGCGGCGGACCGGCGATGTTCTTGCCGGTCAACAGATCGAAATAGCCTTCGTGACACGGGCAATGCAGGACGCCCTCGGCGACGCGTGGCACCACCGCGCACGACAAGTGCGTGCAGGCTTGGCTGTAAGCGACGAGCGTGCCCTCATCGACGCGGATGAGCAGACACGGCTCGTGCTCGGTCGGGTAGCCAAAGACGCGGGCCGTTCCGACCGGCAGATCGGTGAGCGTCGCGATCTTCAGGCGCGGCATGGCGCTGCGCGTGCCTTGCAACAGATCTTGCAAGCCAATCCAGGCTTGCCCGGCGACGAACGCGCCGCTCGTCAGCACCAGAAACTTCGTGAAGTCGCGTCTGGCGACGAACTGATCTTCCGGCCAGTCGATGGGGAAGTCGCGCCGCCAAGCGGGTTGGCAGGAGAGCGGCGCGCCGTCGGGGCCGGTGGTGATCTCCGCGGCGTCGCGAAACGGCGCGTAGACCTCGGAGGACGTCTTGCCGGTCAGCCCTTCGCGCCCCGGCGAATCGAGGCGCGGGTCGATGTCGTCGGAGTCGGCTGCGCGGCTCTCGGCGTCTACTGCGGGTTGCTGCTTGTCATGGGGTGTCATGTTCAAATGTCCACTTCAGCGAACGGGTCGCTGCTGACGGGCTCGGGGCGGGTCTCGAGGATCTTGAGTCGAATCGTGCGATTCTCGGTGTGCTCGCCGAGGAAAGCGGTGACGTCGAGGGGCGCCGGCGGGGTCTCGCGGCGCGGCACCATGACGTTGACGCGCGTCGTGATCGTCTGTTCGCCAAAGCGGAAACGATTCGACGGCATCGACTGCGGCCGCATGCGCTGGATCTCTTCCCTGGTCCCGAAGAACAGCGCCTGACTCGGGCAGACGGTGGCGCACATCGGCTTCTTTCCCACCGAGGTGCGGTCGTAGCACATGTCGCACTTCATCATGATCTGGCGGTCGATGTAGAGCTCCGGCACGCCGAAGGGACACGCGACCACGCAGTTGCCGCAGGCGATGCAGCGCGGCTTGCGGGCGCTCTGCACCACGCCGTCTCCGGTGCGCTTGATGGCGTCCGCCGGGCAAACCTCGGCGCAGGTCGGCTGCTCGCAGTGCATGCACACCATCGGCACGGTCTGCGTGCTGCGCGCGCGGTCGACGTACTCGAGGTGGATCATCGACTCCCCTTTGTGGGTGTCGCACTCGCTGCACGCTTGCACGCACGACTCGCAGCCGATGCATCGGCTCGGGTCGACGAAGAACTCGAAGCGCTGCGGGACGCTCATCGGCGGCACCTCACTGTTGGGCCTCGCGCACCGCGGCGTACGCCGGCGCGCCCTCGGCGCGGCGTAGACGGCAGGCACAGACTTTGTACTGGGGGATCTTGCTGATGGGGTCCTGCGCCGCCACGGTCAGGCGGTTGACGCTCTTCTCGCCGGCCCAGTGATACGGGATGAACAAGGTGTCCGGCCGGATGGTGCTGACGACGGAGGCGCGCAGGGTGATGGTGTCGCGGCGCGTCTCGCACACCGCCCAATCACCGTCCGCGA
Organism: Myxococcota bacterium; assembly: GCA_039809465.1. Classification (GTDB taxonomy): domain Bacteria; phylum Myxococcota; class XYA12-FULL-58-9; order XYA12-FULL-58-9; family JALHOP01; genus JALHOP01. The sequence goes on along the minus strand of JBDHVB010000048.1, from coordinate 23,898 downwards.
TCCCGAGCTGCTGCGCGAGGCGCGGGTGCAGCTCGATGCGCGGCTCCGGGTATTGCTTCACCAGCGGCCCGATGCGCCGCGTCTGCGTGCCCGAGAGGAACTGGCTGACGACGCGGCCGGTGGTCAAGAACAGCGGAAAAGCCGCGTCGACGTCGTCGGCCGGCGTGCGGTAGTCGGCCACGTTGAAGCGTGCCTTGCCGTCCGCGAAATAAAACGGCCCCGCGCCCTTGGCCACCGGGTTGTAGCTGCCGGGCTCGAAGAGCCGCGGCGTGCCAGGGTGGTCGGGCGTCGGCGCGCCGGTCTTCGGATCCTCGGCGTAACACGGCCAGAACACGCCCATCTGCCGCTCGATCTTCTCGTACGTTATCCCGGAGTAGTCCGCTATACCGCCCTTGCTCGCGACGCGCAGCTCCTCGAAGATCTCCTTGGGGCTGGTGAAGCCGAAGCCGTGCGGCCTGCCGAGCGCCTGCGCGAGATCCTGGATGATGCGCCAGTCCTCGCGCGCTTCACCGGGCGGCTCGACCGCCTTGTTGATCTTGATGACGCGGCCCTCCACCTGGGCGACGACCCCTTCGTCCTCCTCTTGCAAGCTGCCAGGGAGCACGATGTCGGCGTGGCGCGCGGTGTCGTTCAAGAAGAAGTCGACCGCGGTGTAGAACTCGAGCTTCTCCAAGGCGCGCGTCACGAAGCCGCTGTCCGGCAGCGACACCTTCGGGTTGAAGCAGATCGACACCAGGCCCTTGATCTCGCCGGCGTCGATCTTGCGGAACATCTCGTAGGCATCGACGCCAGGCCCCGGCAGCTCGCGCTCGTCGATCTTCCACACGCCAGCGATGTACTTGCGATGCTCGGGGTTCACGATGTCGCGCATGCCGGGGAGCTGATCGCACTTCTGCCCGTGCTCGCGGCCCCCCTGCCCGTTCGCCTGGCCGACGATGGTGCCGTAGCCGCTCTTGGGCTTGCCGATGCGCCCCGAGGCCAACACCAGGTTGATGGTGCCGAGCGAGTTCTGCACGCCGTTCGAGTGATGCTCGATGCCGCGCGCGTGAAAGAGGAAGCTCGAGCGCGCCGTGCCCCAGAGCTCGGCGGCCCGGGCGATGGCCTTCTCGGGCACGCCGGTCACTTCGGATGTCCGCTTCAGCGTCCATTGCTCGCAGTAGGCCGCCACCTCGTCGAAGCCGGTGGTGTGGCTCGCGATGAAGTCGCGATCGATCCAACCGTTCTCGATCATGAGCCGCAGCACGCCGGCGAAGAGCGCGGCGTCACGCCCTGGCCTTACCGGCAGATAGAGATCACAGGTGCGCGCGATGGGCGTGATGCGCGGATCCTGGACGATGACCTTGGCCCCCAGCTCACGCGCCTGCCAGATGTAGCTCGTGGTGATCGGCGAGCACTCGGCGACGTTCGACCCCGCGACCCAGATGACCTCGGTGCCGACCATGTCGGCCCAGGGGCTGGTGGTGCGGTCGATGCCGAAGGCCTTCTTGTTGGCGGCGCCGGCGCTCACCATGCAAAGCCGGCCGTTGTAGTCGATGAACGGCGTCTTCAGGCAAACGCGCGCGAACTTGCCGAGGAGATACGTCTTCTCGGTGGTGAGGCTCGCGCCGCCCAGGACGCCGACGGCGCCGGGTCCATACGCGGCTTGGAGACGCGCGATCTCGGCGGCGGCGCGGGCGATCGCCGCCCGATAGTCCATCGCGCGAAAGCCGCCGGGGCTCGCGGGGTCGCGCTCGAGCGCCGTCGTGAGGCGATCGGGATGCGAGCCCTGCAGGTAGCGCTTGACGCCCTTGGGACAGAGCATGCCGCGGTTGAATGGAAAGTCGTCCCACGGCTCGAAGCCCATGACTTCGTTATCGCGGACCTTGAGCTGGATGCCGCACTGCTGTCCGCAAAAGCAGCAGTGGGTCTTGACGAGGCGATCCGGATCCTCGCTGGTGCGGCCGCGCACCATCGCCGAGAGGTGCGGACCGTAGGCCTTGGTGATGGCGAGGTCGTCGACGGGAAGCGTGGCCACGGTCTCAATCCTGTAGGTCGGGTGCCCGCGCCGCCCAGAGGGCGTTTTGAGCGAGCCCGAAGAGCGCACGCCGGCAGCGTGGACAGATGTGTTGGTAATGTTGCGCGCGGCCGCCCATCTCGTAACGGAAGCCCAGCTCCCGCTCCACGGTGATGAGATCGGCGACCATCTGCGCGCCGGCGTACGGCTGGGCGCAACGCGCGCAGGTCGCCCGCGGACCACGCTCGGCGGCGTCCTTGTAAAAGGCGACCCCGAGCTGCGCCGGCCTTTGGAAGAGATGGAAGAGCTTGCCGAAAGGCAGCCACAAGAGCGTGACGATGACCGTTATCGCGTGCAGGATGGCGAGGAACGGATAGGCGTAGCCCTTGAGCCAGGTGTAGCTCACCGTCAGCATCAAGCCGGTGACGCTGATCGCCACCAAGAGCACCAACGGCAAGACGTCCTCGCCGAACTGCTGCACCGCCGCGGCGCCGTGATCGATGAGGCGGCGGCGAAACGCCAGCATCGCGCCCGCGACGACCATCAGCGACGACCAGACGAGACCGTGAAAGAGCAAGAAGGCGATCAGCGAGTGCACGGGGAACTCCCCCGTCTGAAAGCCGAAGACGAAGGCGCGATAGACGTCGCTCGCGCTCGGGTCGGTCTCGAAGTGCACCCAGCCCCAGACGAGCGGGAAGGTGATCGCGGCCGCGAGGAGGCAGCCCCACATGATGAGCCAGTGGGCCATGCCGCGCAGCACGCCGCGCTTGAAGATGAAACGGTTGCCCCCGAATTCCAGGACGGCCCGTCTCGCAAGTAGACCGACATTGCGGACGAGCGAGCGCTGCGTGAGGAAGGCGCGCCAGCCGCGCCGCCAGTACATGCGGGTCGGCGGCCGCTGCAACCACATCGCGTAGCGGTAGGTGATACCGAAGGTCGCGAAGAGCGTCGCGAACGTGTAGCCGACGAGCGCCGCGTCGAAGTGGGCGAGGTTGCGCGAGCCGACGACGATCAACACCGCGAGGATGACGGCGGCGAGACTCCCCCATGCGGCCGCGCGACCGCGATGACTCGTATTCGACACGCAACGACTCCGAAAAAATTCCGTGCAAGCGGACCGCTAGTAAAGGCGCCATCCAGGTGCGAAGCAATACCGAAAGGAGTGGTTTTTTGACGCGTGTGGATCAAAATCGAAACGCTGTTCTCACTTAGTCCGCTTCTGCGGCCACACGAAAGCAGCGCGTGGCACGCGGCCTGCATCGCTCGCGCCCATGAGCACCGTGTTCGTCGAGATCGGCCGTCAGCCACGTGGTGAGCGGCTCGTCGATTTGCTGCTCGAGTGCCACGAGCGCCTGCGCCAGCACTTGCAGCTCGCCGTCGCGCTCGGCACCCGCGACGATGTGCCCGCGAGCGAGGTCGTCGAGACGTGCCTGCGCTGCGAGCGCTACTTCAAGCAGGCTCTGCCGCTGCACATTCAAGACGAAGAGCAGAGCATCTTGCCGCGCCTGCAGGGGCGTGACGCCCTCGTCGACTACGCGCTCGAGGTCATGGAGCGTGAGCACAGCGAGCACGCTCCCCTCATCGCGCTGCAAAAGGCCCTGCGTGGATTGCGCGGCGCGCCCGGAGACGCGGCGCGGCGCGATGACCTGCTCGCGGCGGCCGAGCCAGTAGCGCGCGGCTTCGCGGACCATCTGCGCAAAGAGGAGGAGATCATCTTCCCCGCTATCGAAACGCTCCTCTCACGCGACACACAGGCGCTGATCGTCGGTGAGCTGCGCGCCCGCCGCGCCTAGCCCGCGGCGCTCCGCCGGCGCCGTCACGCGCGAGTGAGAGCGCGCAAAAATAGCGCGGCGCTCGGCGACAGCCGGCAAGCTCTGCGCGATTTTTCCCTGGATGCGGCCCGTGGCGCGCGGTCTCGCCAGGGCATGTTTGTTGCTCCAGCGTGCGCCGCATGCCGACGACCGCTATCGACGTCTACGAGCGCAACTTCGGCTCCGACTACAGCCGGAGCCTCCCGACCTTCGACGCCGCCTTGGTGCAAGTGCTGCGCTTCTTCCGCTGCGAGCGCATCTACGGCGTGGGCGGCGACTACGTGGCTCCCTTAATCGGCGCGCTCGACCGTGACATCACCATCCTGCCGGCGAGCAACGAGCTGCACGCGGCCTACGCGGCGTGCGCGCAAGCAGAGCTCGAGGGCCTGGCCTTCTGCCTGACCACCTTCACGGTCGGCAGCTTGCCGGCGATCTCGGCGGCGGCGCTCGCCAAAGCGGAGAGCTTGCCAGTCGTCTTCATCTCGGGAGCACCGGGCGAGGAAGAAGCCCACGAGGCGGCTCTTCACCACACCGTGCTGCCGGCGACCGGCTGGCGCATGGACTACGACGCCGCCCTGCGCGCCTTCGCAGGGCTCGGCATCCGCGCCGAGCGCTTGCAAGGAGCCCGCAGCCCCGGACAGCCGAACATCGCCGCCGAGCGCTTCTTCCAACTGGTGAGCCACGCGTACCTCGAGAGGCAGCCGGTGTTCATCGAGGTGCCGCGCGATCTCATCGGCCGCAAGACTCAGCCCTTCGAGCTCCCCGCGAGCCTCGCGGACCTCGGCGGAACCACCATTCAGTTCACCGGAGCATCCTCTATCGCGGACGACATCGCGCGCAAGCTCGAGGCGGCACGGGCGCCGCTCTTGCTCATCGGCGATCAGCTCAAGCTCAACCGGCGCCTGCTCGGGCTGGTGCGCGACTTCACCAGCGCCACCGGCATTCCTTATGCCACCAGCTGGTCGGCGAAGGGGCTCGTCGACGAGAGCGCGCCGGGGTGCTTGGGCAGCTACAACGGCGTCTTCAGCCACCCGGAGGTCGAGCGCTACGTCGCGAACGAGGTCGACTACGTGCTCGACGTCGCGAGCAGCGTCTATCCACGCGAGTCGGAGCGCGCCTTCGGCACCAACACCCACGTCCTCGACGGCGCCGTGAGCCGCACCGTCCTCAAGAGCACGATGCGGCACGAGCGCGACCTCGAGCTCCTCTTCGAGAATCTGCTCGGGCGCCGCTGGAGCAAGCGCGCGCCGGCGCTGCCGGTGCTCCGAGCGAACGACGTCGCGGACACCGACGAGGTCGACTTCCACAACCTCGCCGACGTGCTGAACGGACTGCAGGCGAGCGACGAGCGCGCCTACGTCTATGTCCCGGAGGTCGGTAGCTCGTACTTCGCGAGCGTCGCGCTGTCGACACGCATGGGAAAGCTCGGCCGCGCTTGGCTCGCCAACGTCTGGTACGGCGCCATGGGCACGAGCCTCGCGTACGCCCGCGTCGCCAGCGCCACCATCGCGCGCATGCGGGCAAGTGACCGCGTGGTGGTCGTCACCGGCGACGGCGGCTTCCACTTCCAGTCGAACGAGCTCATGCACTTCCTCAAGGAGCGCTTGTCCGCGACGATCGTCTACATGCGTAACGATCTGTTCGGCCTCGGAAAGTGCGGCGACAGCAGTATCTATCACTGCTCGGACCCTGCCTTCGACATCGGCAAGCTGGTGGAAGCTTACGGCGGCGCCGCGGTGCGCTGCGACAACGCCGGCGCGTTCCGTCACGCCTTCCGCCAGGCTGGACAGCGTGGAGGCCTGACCCTGCTCGAGATCCCGTGCCGCCCGGATGACGCGCGGCAATCGCGCGAGCTACGCCTGCTCAACCTCTACATTCGCGCGCACGGCGGTGACGCACGCGCGGCGGAGGAGCTCCAGCGGCTTGTCGGCGGCGGCGCTGGTCGCGGCGCCCCCTCTCCCACGCCCGAGCCCGGCGGCGGCAACGACATGCGCGAAAGGCGGTGAGATGGTCGCCGCCGAAGTCGTCGCCGCGATCCCTTTCTTGCGCGCCCTACGTGTCCGCGATCGCGAGCGCTTGCGCGCCGCCGCCTCTCTCCGGCGCCTGGCGCGCGGCGCCCTGGTCTTCCGTGAAGGCGACGGCACCAGCGCCTTCACCTTCGTGACACGCGGCCGCGTGAAGCTATTGAAGACCGCGAGCGACGGCGTGAACGTCATCATCCAGACGCCAGGCCCCGGCCACCTCGTCTGTCTCGGTGCCGTGAGTGGCTCCGCCCCCTATTGCTGCACCTGCACCGCCATGGAGGACGGCACGGAGGTCATCGACGTCCCGCGCTCGCTCCTCACCGCGGTGCTCGACTCGGGCAACGGCGCCGCGCGCTCGTTCATGTGCCTCGCGGCCGAATGCGCGGTCGCGTCGTGCCAGCGCATCGAAGTCCTAGGGCTGCAGACCGTCGAGCGCCGCATCGCGCGGCTCTTGCTGCGACTCGCGGAGGCGAGCGGCGTCCCCTTGCGCGACGGAGCGGTGCGCGTGTCGGTGGCCTTGTCGCGCCAAGACCTCGCGGCGCTCTGCTGCACGACCGCCGAAACGGCGAGCCGCGTGATGTCGGCGCTGCGCCGCGCCGGCATCGTGCGCACCGCGGCGCGCGGCTTCGTCGTCACCGACCCGCAGGCGCTGCGTCACCGAGCTCAGGCTTGAGCGCTGGAGGTGTGGCCTCTGCCGCGGGCGCGGGCGGCAGCACGTAGTTGAACGCGAGCTCGTTCGCCACGACCCTCTCCGCGTACTCACGCAGGTGGAGAAAGTAGGCCAGGTAGTTGATCGACTGCAGCAAGGCACGCGGCGCGCGGCGCCAAGTCCCCCACAAGACGGTGATCGCGAACCGCCTGCGCTCGGGCGTCGCCGCGTACGCAATCGCGAGGCGAAGCGCCGCCATGAGGAGCTTGGGCCGCCAGCGTCCGAGCGGCTGCTGCGTGAACCGCCGCTCGCCGCTCCACTGGGCGACGTTGTCGAGCCAGCGGCGCGCCAAGGCGTCCCATTCGTAGAGCGAGCAGAAGAGCCGCTGATAACCAGCGACGAGCTGCTCGTAAGTCATGCGCAGCGGCACGATGTTGGTGTGGGCGCGCGTATTGTTCCCTTGCACCGGAGAGCGCAAGCGGCCCTCCTTGGCGAGGCGTGTGTGCAATGGCGTACGCGGGATGGCCTGCAGGAGGCCGAGCATCACGATTGGCACACCGGCTTCGTGCAAGAACGCATATTGCTCCTCGAAGATCTCCTCGTCGTCCGCGTCGAAGCCGACGATCATGCCGGCGACCGTGACGATGCCGTAGCTCTGGATGGTCTTGACCGCGTCGATGAGCGACGTCTTCAGGTTCTGCGTCTTGCCCACCTCGCGCAGGGCGCTGGCGCGCGGCGTCTCGAGGCCGAGGAAAGCCTCCACGACGTTGGCGCGCCGCAACGCCTCGAGGAGCTCGGGATCCGAGGCGCTGTTGACCGACATCTCCACGTAGAGCGCGACCGGTATGTCGCGGCTCGAGTTCCAATCGGCCACCGCCTCGAGCAACTGGCGCGCGTACTTGCGGTTGCCGACCAGGTTGTCGTCCGCCATGGTGATGAAGTCGACGCCAGCGTCGCTCCACGCCTCGAGCTCCGCGATGACGTGCTCGATGGGCTTGGTGCGCACCTTGCGCCCATAGGTGACGATGATGTCGCAGAAATCGCACTGGAACGGACAGCCGCGTGACGCCTGCACGCAACCCACGCGGTAGGCGCGGAGATCGAGCAAGTCGATCCGCGGGCGCGGACTATCCGCGAGATCGATCATCTCGACCTGCGCGTAGTGGTCGCGGTGCTGCCCCTTCTCCCATGCCGACAAGAACTCCGGCCAGGTGTATTCCCCCTCGCCCTCGAAGAGGATGTCGCAGTGCGGCCGGCACTTCTCGGGGATGATGTTGCAGATCGGCCCGCCCATCGCGACCAGCTTGCCGCGGCGGCGAAACTCGTCGGCGACCTCGAAGAAGCGCTTCTCTTGAATCGCCATGGCGGACAACGCGACGATGTCGCATTCGACGTCGAAGTCGATCGGGCGCACGTTCTCGTCGACGATGCTGACGTCGTAGTCGCGCGGCGTGACGGCCGCGAGCGTGGCGAGGCCGAGCGGCGGCATCACGGCTTTGAAACCACCGATCTTCTTGGCGTAGCCGAAGCTCCAGAACGAAGGCGGGAACGCCGGATAGACCATGAGGATCTTCTTCCGACGCGCATCGGAAGGCGCGGGGTCGATGGACATGAGGCGCGCGACCCTACGCAGCTAGGACGGGCCGCGACATGACAACCGTCATGTCGCGGGCGGGCGTCAGCGGCGAGAGACGGCGCATGGCCGCAAACAAGCAGCAAAGAAGCGACGAATACGACGTCATCATCGTGGGCGCTGGCGTGATCGGGTCCGCGGCGGCGCACGTGCTCGCCACCCAAGGCGAGCGTTGTTTGCTCCTCGAAGCCGCGCCGGAGGCCATTCGCCGCTACGCCGGGGAGTGGATGCATCCGACCGTGCGCGTGCTGATGGAGCGTCTGGGCATACCGCTTCCCAAGGCCGCCATGGCGAACGACGCCGGCGCGGGCTTCATCGTTCACCCCGAGGACGGCTCGCCGCCCATCGCGCTGCCGTATCCGGAAGGACAACGAGGATTCTGCTGCTCGCACTTCGAGCTCGCCTCCAGCGTACGCAAGCACGCGGCGGCGCACCCGAACGTCGACTACGTGCCCTTCGCCCGGGTCATCGACGTCCAGCGCGACGGGCGCGTGCGCTTCCACGCGGCCCGTGAGCTCGCCGACCGCGAGGTGCGGGCGCGGCTGGTGGTCGGCGCCGAGGGTCGCTCGTCGGTCTGCCGCCGCGTGCTCGAGCCGGACAGCAATCGTGACGTCGTCTCGTACATGGCGGCGCTCTCCCTCGACGGCGACGTGACGCTGCCACGTGAAGGCTACGGTCACCTCTTCATGGGAGCGCCGGGCATCGCGCTCGCCTACCGGGTGTCACGCCGCGAGGTGCGTCTCTGCCTGGACGTCCCCGTCGCCGCGGGTGAGCTGCGGCGTGACCGCGACCGCTTGTTCGCCGCTTTCGCGCACGTGTTGCCCGATCACCTGCGTGAGCAAGCGCGGGCCGCCGTGCATGGCGCGGAGCTGCGCTGGACGGCGACCTTCTTCCAGCCCCGGGCGCAGCGCGGTGAAGACCGCATCGTGCTCGTCGGCGACGCGGTCGGGCTGTGCCACCCGCTGTGCTCGGCGGGCGTCGCCATCGGTCTGCTCGACGTCGCGCTCCTCGGGGACGCCGTCGCCAAGCACGACTTGCACTGGTATCGCCGCCACGGCGCGCGGGAGACCTGGGTGCCCGAGCTGATGTCATGCGCCGTCTATCACCTCCTCGGCCAGCCCGACGTCTCTGATCCGCTACGGCAGACAGTGTACCGTTCCTGGCGCGAGGATCACGCGGCGCGCGACCAGACGATGAACATCCTCACCGGCATGGAGCGCCGCCCAGCGATGTTCGCCAGCACCTTCGCCAAGCTCGGCTTCGACGCCGTCACTGCTGGCATCAAGAGCCAGAGCGCCCGCCGGCCGCTGGACGCCGTGGAGCTGCTGCAGTCCTTCGAGCGCTGGCTGCGCTGGCCCGTCGCGGGTCTCATGCCGCAGTGGATGGTGGCGCGCGTCAGACCCCGCGCGACCATCCACGCGCCCTTCTGAAGCACTTTGCGTTCGTGTTGATCGCGACGGCCTTCCACCTGTCCGGCCTGTGTGGGGGCCGATGCTCCAGCGCCAAGGTCGCCGGAGCCACGAGCGCAAGTCAGCCGCACTTCGAGTAGCCGCACGCGAGGCAACTGTCGCAGCCTTCACTGCGGCGCAGCGCCACGGCGCCGCACTTCGGGCACCCACGCGGCCTCGTCCCCGCGCTGGAGACGGGCTCGACCGAGGCGGGAGGCTCGGCCGCGGCGCACGGCTCGGCGGCCCGCGGCTCGACGACCTCGAGGTGCCGCTCGATGACGTCGCCTATCGCGGCGAGCAGCGACGGCACGTAACGCCCGCCCATCCAGGCACCGCCCCGCGGGTCGAAGACGGCCTTGAGCTCCTCGGGCACGAAGCTCACGTCGCCACCGCGGCGGAAGACGGCGGAGATCATGCGCGTGAGCGCCACCGTCCAGGCGTAGTGCTCCATGTTCTTCGAGTTGATGAAGACCTCGAATGGCCGGCGCTTGGCACCGTCAGCCAGGTCGTTGATGGTGACGTAGACCGCGTGCTCGCTCTCCGGCCACTTGATCTTGTACGTGGCGCCGTCGAGCTCGCGCGGACGGTCCACGAGGTCCGGCAAGAACGAGGCGACGGCCTTGGTCTCCGCTTTGGCGACGGAGAGCACCGAGCCGGTCACGGCGTTCGGACGATACGTCGTGCATCCCTTGCAGCCGAGCTGATAGGCGCGCAGATAGATGTCCGCGAAAGCGTCGAAGCCGATGTCCTCCGGACAGTTGATGGTCTTGGAGATGGCGCTGTCGATGAGCTCCTGCGCCGCCGACTGCATCGCCAGGTGGTCCGCTGGCGCGAGCGTCTGCGCCGTCACGAAGCTGTGCTCGGGAGGAGGAGCGTCGCCGCGCAGGCGCTTCCACACGGTGAGCGCGTAGTCTTGCACCGGCTCTTCGCGCACCACCTCGCCCTCCCCACGCACGCGCCGCACGTACGAGAACGCGAACACCGGCTCGACGCCGCTCGAGGTATTACCGGCGAGCAACGAGACCGTGCCGGTCGGCGCGATGGTGGTGAGGCAACCATTACGCAGCCCATGGCTACGCATCAGGCTCTTGGTCTCGGGATCGAGCAGTGCCGGCGTCGGCCGCTCGAGCAACGTCTTGTCGTAGGCGGGGAACGGGCCCTTCTCCGCCGCGAGCATCGCCGACGCCCGGTAGGCAGCGGCGCGGATGGTGCCAAGCCACTCGCGGGTGAGCGCGACGCCGTCGGCCGCGCCATAACGGGCGTTGCAGAAGATGAGCGCGTCGGCGAGCCCGGTGACGCCGAGGCCGATGCGGCGCTTGGCGCGCGCCTCGTCCGCCTGCTCGGCCAGGGGATAACGCGAGACGTCGATGACGTTGTCGAGGAAACGCACCGCTGTAGCGGTCAAGTCGGCGAGGACACCACGGTTGATGCGCGCGCCGGGCTCGAAGGGTGCTTCGACGAGCCGCGCCAGATTGATCGATCCGAGGAGGCAGGCGCCATAAGGTGGCAGCGGCTGCTCGCCGCAGGGGTTCGTCGCCGCGATGGTCTCGCAGTACGCCAGGTTGTTCGCGGCATTGACGCGGTCGATGAAGATGACACCAGGCTCGGCGACGTCGTAGGTCGAGCGCATGAGGCGCTCCCACAGCTCGCGGGCGCGCACGGCGCGGAACACGCGGCCCTCGAAGCGCAGCGGCCACTCCGCGTCGGCGGCGAGCGCCGCCATGAAGGCATCGGTGACGAGCACCGAGAGGTTGAAGTTGCGCAAGCGGACGGCATCGCGCTTGGCATCGATGAACGCCTCGATGTCGGGGTGGTCGATGCGCAGACAGGCCATCATGGCGCCGCGGCGCTGGCCGGCGGACATCACGGTGCGGCACATCGCATCCCAGGCGTCCATGAACGAGAGCGGCCCCGAAGCGGTGGCGCCGACGCCGCGCACCGGCGCCCCCGACGGGCGGACCGTCGAGAAGTCCATGCCCACGCCGCCCCCCTGCTGCATGGTGAGCGCCGCCTCGCGCAGCTGCGCGAAGATGGCACCGAGGTCGTCCGGGACCGTGCCCATCACGAAGCAATTGAAGAGCGTCACGGAGCGCCCAGTGCCGGCGCCAGCGATGATGCGCCCGGCCGGCAAGAACTTGAAGTCCGCGAGCGCCGCCTCGAAGACGGAGCGCCAACGGGCGCGCGTCGCTGGCGGCTCCGCTTCAGCGGCCGCCGCGGCCACCCTCGCCCAGGTGGCCGCGACATCCACGTCGCCTCCACCCTCGCCATCGCGATAGCGGTATTTCGAGTTCCAGATCTCGGCGGAAATCGGCGCGTCGAATGGCATGGCAGCTCCAGGCGTTTTGCTCTATTCGCCTGTGCCACCGCCGATCAGCACGCGGCATGACATATGTCATGGCGCCGACCCTTACGGCTCGGCGGACACCGCGGGGAAAAGCGAAGAATGATCGCCATGAACGAAAAGTACGTGCTCTGGGAGCTCGACAACAAAGCCACCGTCTACCGCCGCTTGGACGATCTCGAGGGCCCCACGGGAGTGAAGGCGTTCGAGCTGGACGGCGACACGCCGCTCGCTGACCGGTGGACCACCCCAGGCACGGGCGCGCTGATCGACGGCAACCCCAAGACGCCGCTCGTCCCCGACTGTCTCACGCACACCGGTTGGCTCGTGGTCTCGGCGCGGCTGCGTCAAGCGCTCGAGGCGCATGGCGTCTCCCACGTCGAGTACCTGCCCATCGATCTGCGGGTGAAGGGCGCCTCGATCGGCCTTCCCTACTTCGTCGTTCACTTCCTCGACCGCCCCGCCTGCCTCGACATCGAGGCCTCGGGCGCCGACTTCGACCTCATCGACGAGACCGAGATCGATACGGTCAAGCGACTCGTGTTCAGCAGCGACCCCGAGCGCCCCCTCTTTCAGATCGCCCACTTCAATCGCGTCTTCATCACGAGCATCGCGCTCGCCGAGGCGCTCGCCAAGGACGCTTACTCGGGCATCCGCTGGCTGCCGCTCGACACGCACCCCGACTGGTCGGGCGTCGACAAGACGTCATCGCACTGGAAGCGCGTCGAGGCGCTCTACACGCGCCACTACGAGCACGGTAAACCGCAATCCTTCACGCTCGCCGCGAAGCCCAAGGCCAAGCGCGCGAGCGCCAAGCAAGTCGATGCCTGGCTCGCCGCCATCCCCAACGCAGGCCGGTTCGAAAAAGGCCGCTGGAGCGAAGCCTTTCACCCCGGCGAAGACGAGACCTGGCTCGACGCCTACGAAGACAGCCCCGACGATTGGCCGACCTTCGAGCGCGAGCGCTATCGCGCCTTCGGGTTCAATGATCGAGGCGACCACTGGCTACTCGATCTCGACGCGGGCGGCGCCGTGGTCTACTTCTCGCACGAGCGCGGCTATGGCGAAGACGACTTCGAGGTCATCGCACCGTCGCTCGAAGACTTCGCCGCGATGGTGAAGCCCGGCGGATGAAACAGGCCGGACCTCGCGACGACGAGCCAAACCGCGAAGGCAACCCGAGCGCTCTCGGGCTTGCCATCGGGGGCGCTCAGCCGGCCTTGCGTACTCGGCAGATCGCATAGCGAAACGCCGGAAACCCCGAGATGGGGTCGCGCTGCTTCGCGTCGATGAGCGTGTTCGCGTTCGCTACGTCCCAGCCATGCGGGATGACCACGGTGTCTTCGCGCACCTCGTCGCTGAGCTCGCAGCGGATGGTCAGCTGGCCGAGCGCGGTCGTGACTTCGGCGGTGTCGCCGTCGGCGAGGCCTAGGGCCGCGGCGGTGCGCGGGTGGACGCGCACGCTGGGCTCGGGCATCTTGCGGCGCACCGAGGGTATCGAGCGCAGCTGCGAGTTGATGTAGGGGCGCGTCCGCGGTCCGGTCACGAGGATCAGCGGATAGTCGGGGCTCGTGGGCTCGCCGGGCGGCACGTAGACCGGGAGCGCCTCGTAGCCGAAGCGCCCCAGGGTGGGGCTCGCGAGCTCGACGCGGCCTGACTCGGTCGCGAAGGCGCCGCCGCTCTCCGAGGTGAGCTCGCGCGAAGGATCGCGCAGCCAGCGCTTCATGGGAGCGGCGAGCGCCTCATGCAGGCTCTCCCAGGGAAAGTAGGCGCCAAGGCCGAGCTCACGCGCCAGATCGAAGACGATGCGCCAGTCGGGCCGGCTGTCTCCCCTCGGTTCGATGACCGCTTCGACGGACGCCCGCCCCGCGTAGTCGACGTGACCGCTGTCGACCTTGTCGGCGCGGTCCCCAGCGGCGAGCCGGGGATTGTCGATGATCGCGGACTCCGCGAAGGTCGCCGCCGGCAGCACCACATGAGAGGCGCGCGCCGACGCGCTCATGAACGGGTCGATGGTGACGATGAGCTCCAAGCGGTCGAAGACACGCCGCATGAGAGCCGCGTCGGGAAAGGTCACGAGCGCGTTGCACCCCACGAGGATGAGCGCGCGGACGGGATAGGGGTCGTCCTCGAGCACGGCGCGCGGCAACAGCATGCCCTGGGCTTGGCGGTTGTACACACCATAGAGCGGGTAGTCGGCGTGACCGACGGGAGCATCGGGCGCCATGGGAGGCACCGGCTCGGCGGTGGCGAGGTGATAGAGCTGCGGCAGCGGCTCGCCGGGCGTGACCGCGTCGCCGCGGTACTTGAGCTGCGCCGCGCCATCACGCAGCGCGCCGATGAGCGCCTCGAGACAGCTCACGGCGCGCACCGCCTGTACGCCATTGCGGTGATGCTCGATGCCGAGCCCTGGCCACACGGCGGTCGGCGTCTCCGTCGCCATCAGCCGAGCCGCCCGCTCGATGTCCGCCGCGGGCACTCCGCAGATCGCGGCGGCGCGCTCCGGTGGATAGTCGCTCGCGAGGCGCGAGAGCTCCGCGAAGCCGACCGTCTCCTCGGCGACGAAGCGCGCGTCGTGGAGGCCATCGCGGATCACGACGGCGATGCAAGCGAGCGCGAGCGCGCCGTCGGTACCGGGCCTGACCGCGAGGTGCATGGTCGCGGCGCGCGCCAGCTCATGGCGGACGGGATCGATGACCACCAGGTTCTTGCCGCCGCTACGCCCAAAGCCGCCGACCAGATGCGCGAAAGGGGGCGCTGCGTGCGCGGGGTTCGCGCCCCAGAGCACCAGGGTGCGCGCGCGCTCGAGGTCCGGCAGGTAATTGCTGCCGCAGGTGAGGGCGCGGCCCATGCGCGCGGACGCCTCGCAGAGGCTCGCCACCGTGGAGATATTGGGGGAGCCAAAGGCATGCACGAAGCGCTGCAGGAGTGAGACCAGCGGATGACGCACGAACGGCCAGCCGGTCTGCACGAAGAGGGCGCGCGCCCCATGGCGCTCCGAGATGTCGCGCAGCCGGCCGGCGACGTGACGCAGCGCCTCGTCCCACGACGCCGGAGCGAGAGCACCGTTTTGGCGGATGAGCGGCGTCGCCAGGCGGTCGGGGTCGTGCACGATCTCCGGGAGCGCATGACCGTTGAGGCACAAGAAGCCACGCGTCGCCGACTCCGGATCGCCCTCGACCTTCACCAAGCGGTCGCCGCGCAGCGTCGCGATCGTCCCGCAGTGCATGGTGCACAGGCGGCAGGTCGCGCGCTTCTTCGTGACGTCCATCTGATGCCGCGTGACGGCCGCCGCGCCCACCGCGGCTCCGGCGACGGCGCCAACCTGAGCGACCTTGAGCAGGTCACGCCGCGAGAGCCGCCGCCGACTCACGCCGTCCCGCCCATGGGATCGATGCGGATCGCCTTGGCGCCCTCGGGGCAGGCCTCCTCGCACAAGCCGCAGCCGATGCAGGCGTCGGCGGAGAACTCTGGCCCCTGCCGGACTCCCACGAGCCGCACGGCGCGCTCGGGATAGGGACACACGTAGTAGCAGAGCCTGCAGATCCCCTTGCCGGTCCACGCGAGACACTTGCCCTTGCTGAGCACCGGTACGCCTAAACGGACACGCTGGGAGATGACCTCGAGGTCTCTCGCGATAGGCTGCAGGGCATCGGTTGGACAGACGTGGGTGCACTCCATGCACGCGATGCAGGCCCGCTCGCTCGCGACGATGAAGGGCGTGTCCGAGTCGCGCGGGTCGATGCTGGTGTCGAAGCGGATCGCCTTCACCGGGCAAACCTCGGCGCAGCGGTAGCAGCGGATGCACGCGCGCTCGAACTCGGCGGGAGGCAAGGCGCCCGGCGGCCGCAAGCGGCGCGCGAGGCTCCGCCCCGGCCGAAAGACGACGACGAGGGCGCCAATCGCCGCGGCGAGCCCGAGCCGGTCACGCCGGCTGACGGCGTCGCCCGGCGGCGCGCTCATGGCGTCCTCCGTCCGACGTGCAGAGCCTTCACCGGGCAAACCGCGACGCAGCGGGCGCAACGGTCGCAGCCCGCGTCGACCTTGTCCGTCATCGGCGACTGCATCATCGGACAGACGACGTCGCACAGCGTGCAGTCGGTGCAGAGGGCGCGATCGCGGACGATGGTGAACGGCGACCAGCGCCCCAAGAGGGTGAACAGGGCGCCGCCGGGACACAAGTAACGGCAGGTGCCGGCGCGCGCATAGAACGTGTCGAAGGCAAAGCAGAGTCCGAGCACGGCGGCGCCGCTCCCCAGTCCGCCAAAGTAGACGAGGCGCCAAACCTCGCGGCCGATCACCGCCGGGGGATACATGAGCAAGGCGATCTGACTGCCGCCGGCGGCGGTGAGCACGAGGAGCAACGCCAGCGCCACCATGTTCGAGCGGCGCGGCAGCCGCACGTCGCGCTGCCGCCACCCGAAGCGCGCGAGCAACGCCCGCAGCGCCGTGCTCACGGTGACGATCGGCGCGTACGGGCAGATCCACCCGCAGAAGAAGCGCCCGAAGACCATCACCAGGAGGAGCGGCAGGATCACCGCGGCGGCCACCCCACCACCGGCCACCAGCACGCCGAAAGCCGCGAGTGGATCGACGAGCTCGAGCGGCCCGATCGCGAGCGAGGTCGGCGCGCCGACGATCCCTGTGGTGACCGCCGGAGACGCGGGCAGGTACCGGGCGATGGATACGCCGAAGAGACCGTGGCTCGCGCGCTCGAGCGTCGCGGCGTGGAGGAGCGGTACGCCGATGACCAAGCCCCATGAGATCGTGAGCACGGCGCGGCGCAGCCACTGGTAGCGACCGCCGTGACGCAGGCGCAGGTCGGCCGGCTGCAACACGTCGAGCCGGGCACGTGCGTGCGCCGACTTCGTCGACCTCACGGTAGGCGTCGCCATGTGTGAAGCGTAGCAGCTAACGTGCCCGTTGCCGCTGCTAAAGCGGACACTGCGGCTGATTGTCGCGCGCAATGTCTGCGCGACCGCGCTCGTCGTGCGCGTAACCGCGCAAAGATTTCGCGCCCTCCCAGGCGGGGCCAGACCACCACGCGCGAAAACCCCTCGAACAGCCGCGCCACGTACGGCCACGGTGTGCTCGCACGTAGGTTGCATGCAACCCAAGGCACAGGAGCGCGCGTGAGGCATCTCAGTTGGGACGTCGCCAGCCGGTTCGACCGGCCCATCCCCCGCTACACCAGCTATCCCACCGTCCCGCACTGGCGAGCCGCGGGCAGCGAGCAAGTGGAGGCCATCGCCGGCGAGGTCGCCGCTCACGAGCGCGACCTCGCGGTCTACGTGCACGTCCCCTTCTGCGTGAGCATGTGTTCCTACTGCGGCTGCAACGTCGTCGTGGCCAAGAGCTACGAGCAGGTGCCGCGCTACCTCGCGACGCTCGAGCGCGAGCTCGACGACTGGCGTGAGCGTCTGGGCTCACGACGCTTGGTGCAGCTCCACTTGGGCGGCGGCACGCCTACTTTCCTTCGGCCCGCCGACCTCGCCGCGCTCATCGACGGCATTGGCCGGCGGTTCGCACCGAGCGCCGACGTGGAGATTGGAGTCGAGGTCGATCCGTCGACGGCGAGCGACGCGCACCTGCGCGCCCTGCGTGAGGCCGGCGTGAATCGCTTGTCGGTCGGCGTCCAGGACTTCGACGACGCGATCCTCGCGCCCATCGGCAGAGGCGGCCGTGGGACCCTCGCCCGCAAGGTCATCGACAGCGCCCTCGCGCTGGGCTTCGGCAGCATCAACGTCGATCTCATGTACGGGCTCCCTGGCCAGAATCCCGAGCACATGGAGCGGAGCGTCGCGGCCGTGCGGGCCCTCGGCGTCCACCGCGCCGCGGTCTTCGGCTACGCGCACGTTCCGCAATTACGGCCGCACCAAAAGCGCCTCGAGAAGCTCGGCCTCCCGTCTCCCGAGGAGCGCTGGCATCTCGCGGCCGCCGCCCGTGAAGCGTTCGACGGCGCTGGCTTCGCGCCGATCGGCTTCGATCACTACGCGCGCCGCGACGACGCGCTCGCCGTGGCCGCCGCCGCGGGCCGCCTGCGCCGCAACTTCCAGGGCTACACCGTGCTCGGCGCCGCCGACGTGCTGGGCGTCGGCGCCTCCGCGGTGAGCGACTTCGGCGAGGCCTACGTGCAGAATCACCACCGCGTCTCCAACTACTACGCCGCGGTGGACGCCGCCGCGCTCGAGAAGGAACGCGTTTGCCGCCTCTCCCCCGACGATCGGCTCCGCCGCCGCGTCATCTTCGATCTGATGTGCAACCTCGAGCTCGACACCACCGCCTATGGCGTCGACTTCACGCGCATCTTCGCGGCCGAGCTCGATCGCCTCGTGGAGCTCGCCGAGGCAGGGATCGTCGAGCTAGGCGCCCACATCCGGGTGACCGAGCCAGGCCGACCGCTCTTGCGGACGGTGGCGGGCGTCTTCGACGCTTACGCGGGCGCGGCCCAGGTCATCTCCGCGAAAGCGGTCTGACGGCGCCACGCACCCGCCGATAGACGTAGACCGCCGCGGTGAGGACAGCGATGACCGCGCCAACGCCGGCCGCGACCTCCCACGACAGCGCCGCGTCCTTGAGGGTCGCCACCAAGACGATGGCGACGAGCAGGACGGTCGCGACCTCGTTCCACAAACGCAAGCGGTGCGAGGTCCACCGGCAAGCGCGCGCCACGACCTGCCGGCGCAGCCGTCCGCAAACGAGGTGATAGCCGACCAGACAAGTGACGAGCGTGAGCTTTGCGTGCAGCCACGGCCGCGCCCAGCCGCCGTAGAGGACGGCGAGCCAGAGCCCAAAGACGAGAGTCGCGACCATCGCCGGCCAGGCAATGCCGCGCCACAGACGGCGCCCCATCACCTCGAGCTGCGCGAGCAGCGGCTCGCGCTCGGCTGGCGGCTTCTCTTGGGCCTCGACCGCGTAGATGAGGAGGCGCGGCAGATAGAAGAGCCCAGCGAACCAGGCGACCATGGCGATGAGATGCAAGGCCTTGATGAGCGGATAGAGCACGGCGACGCCGAGCCTAGCTCAAAGCCGCCCGCGGACCAGCATGACCGCGAGGAAGACGGCGATGAGCGAGAGCAGCAAGCTCACCTGCCCCAGCCGCATGGTCACCTTGCGCGCCCGCTGCGCCGCGGCGGATCCGGGATCGAGACGGCGCAGCGCCAAGGTTCGCGGTCCCCAGTAAAAGTCATGGAAGGCGGTGAGCACCACGATGAGCACGACGACCGCCAGCTTCTCGGCGAGCGTCCGCCCGAACGGACCATGCCAGAGCGAGCCGTCGAGCGCTTGCCCGAATGTCAGGCCACGCGCCGCCAGGTTGTAGACCCCGGTCACGAGGAGCACGGCGAGGCTCCCCCAGCCGACGGCGCGCAAGCGCGGCGCGCTCCAGACGATGAAGTCGAGGAAGAGTCGGTCGTCACGGCCGCGGAAGAACGGCAGCACGCCCACCACCAGGAAAACGCTGCTACCGATCCACACGCAGGCGGCGATGATGTGCAGCCAGACCGATAGCAGATAGACGGTCACGCTCTAGCGACTCGGGCCGCGCGGTAGCCGGCGTACAAGCGCATCGCCAACACCCCGATGCAGGTGATCGCGAAAGCGCTAATCAGAAAGGTCGCGGCCTGCGGCCAGGCGTGCGTCGTGAAGTTGCCGACCTGCTTGGTGCCGAGCATCACTGGCGTGAAGGGTTGGATTTTGACGGGAGCTTGCGGATCCAGCGCATGCCCGAAGACGTACAGCTTGTAGTAGAAGCGCGCCAGACCAAAGCCGCCGATGTACGCCGTCAGCACCACCAGGTCGACGAGCCCCCCGACGGTACCGATGGCGGCGACACGCAGCGTGAGCAAGACCAGGGCGCCGAGGCCGAACGGCAGCCAGTCGAGATCCGAGAGCGCGGCGCGGTCGATGGGCCGCATGCCAATGTAGTGGTTGAGCGTGTTGATCTCTTGCAAGTGCTGGCCGTCGTCACCGCCGACGATGGAGTAAGCGTAGATCTCCATCCACAGCCCGCGCGGATACTGCGGCGCCTCCATGCTTATCCGCCATAGCGGAAACCAGAACGACGCGACGAGCGGTACCAAGGCGGCGAACAGCAGGGCGCGGCTCTTCGCCGTCAGCGGCTCGGCGAGAAATCGCTGAAACGTTCGCGGTGTGTGAATGCTCTCGCTCATGACAAGCTCCTCAAATGACATCGCCGCGGTTGAAGCGCCGCAGCGCGATCGCCCAAAGGACGAGGCCGAAGATCGTGGGCCACGCGAGCCCCCATGTCAGCAAACCCACGGTGCCGACCCGCGTGCTCATGTAGAAGCCGACCGGTCCGAAGACCGCGAGGTCCGGCTCGGCGCTGGCGAGCAGCGCCATGCGCGCCGCCTGCACCGGGTTCAAGGCGGCGAAGGTCATGATGGCGCGCGCCGACAGGCCCCACTTGAGCGCCGAGGCGACCAGGCCGAAGTCGAGGAGCGCCGCGCTCGCAAGCCAAGCGAGCAAGGTGTACGTGGCCGCGCGCGCCTGATTGCGCACGGTGGTGCTGATGAAAAAGCCCAAGCCCACGAACGCGACGAGCAGCGCGGCGCTCACCGCGAAGGCGAGCCCGAGGAACCCCCACGGCGCGCTCTGGCGGAAAGTAAGCTGACTGACGAGCGCCATGCCGAGCAGCAGGACGCCCAGCGGCACGAGGAGCACCGCCAGCCTGATGACGCTGACACCGGTGAAGTAAGCGCCGCGCCGCAGCGGATGTCCGAACAGCAGCTCGAGCGTCCCATCGTCGCGCGCCCGGTTGATGACGTGCGCGGTGGCCATGAGCGCGAGGAGCGGCAGCACCAAGGTCAAGCCGTGGCACAGCGACAAGAGCGCCCGCCCGAGCCCCGTGAAGCCGAGCACCGTCGACTCGCGCATGCCGACGAAGACGAACACGGCGGCGAGCAGCCCGTAGATACCGGCGCAGAGCCACACCCAGCGCGAGCGTAGAACCTCGGCGCTGTCGAGGCGGCAAACGGCGTCGAAGTCGGCGGCGATCACGGCTTCACCTCGGCGTGGCGGGCCCGGGCGAGCTCCATGGCAGCGGTGAAGTCGATGGGGCCTGCCTGTCCATCATCGCGTACGGCGCCCAACCCGAAGCCCATGGGTGTGCTCTGGCCGCTGATGAAGCGCACCTCCTCCGCAGGGATCCACGCATCCTCGTGCTGCGCGTGAAAGTACACGGCGTGGACGTCGTCGCTCGCCACCGCCAGCCGCTGCAGCAGACAACCGGCGTCGTCGAAGTTGAGCACCTCGCCGGAGGTGGTCTGCAGTTGGGCCGCGAAGCGTGGATCGCCGACGTGCATGCGGCAGTGCGCGCAGGTCTCGCGGTCCCAGATCACGTCGACCGGCCCGTTGGCCAGCGTCGGCGCCGTCATCCGGTGGATGAGCATGAAGACGAGAACGAGCGTCACCAGCATGACCAAGAACGCCAGCCGGCGTCGCAGCGTCGATGATTGCTTATCCACAGCGGACCTCCTCGAGCTGCCGCAAGCGGGCCGGCGCGCCCAGATTCAGCTCGGTCGCGACGATGTCATGATCCGCGACGTATGCCTCGGCGGGCCCGTGGTAGACGCAAGCGCCGTCGCGCAACGCCAGCACGCGGTCGGTGAGGCTGCGGATCTCGTCGAGGCGGTGCGAGCACAAGAGCACGGTGGTCTCGGGAGCGATGCCGGCGCACAGCGCGAAGAAGCGCTCCCGCGCCGCGCTGTCGAGGCTCGCGGTCGGCTCGTCCATCAGCAAGAGCTCGACCGGCCGCGCGAACGCCATGGCGATGAGCACCTTCTGCTTCATGCCGCCGGAGAGCTCACGGAAGGAGCTGCGCGCCACCGCTTCGAGATCGAGGTCGAGCCGCGAAGCACGCTCGACGATGTCCGCGAAAGCGACACCGCGCAGCCGCGCCACGGCGCCCACGAGCTCACGGACCGTCGCGGCGAGGGCGGGCGCGGTCTGCGGCACGTAAGCGAGCCGCGCCGCCCTGCTGGCTCGGTCACGCCCGAACGGCGAGCCGTTCACGAGCAGCTCCCCGTCGTAGGTGACGAGGCCGAGGATGACGCGCAGCAAGGTGGACTTGCCCGAGCCGTTGGGCCCCACCAGCGCGACGCGGGCGCCCGAGGCGATGGTGGCGTCGATGCCGCGCAGGGCGACGCGGTGCGCGAAGCGCTTCCCTAGCCCCTTGAGCTCAATGTGCATGGGTCTGCTCCATGGCGCGTACACGAGGCGCCGCGTCGACGAGGATCGTCGTCGGGGTGAGCAGCGGCAGCGCCCGGCCGGCGAGCTCCACGAGCTGCAAGGCTGGGGTGCCGCGGAAGAACGCGAGGTTCGGGTAGCGGCTCTCGAGATCGGCGGACAAGCTGCGCAGCTCGTACGGCACGTCGCCGATGCCGTCGTCGTCGAGGTCGAACCCGGCGTAATCATCGTAGTGGTTACGGTTCCAGGTGACGCCACGCGCGTCGCCGCCCCCCTCGACGACGACCGAGGCGCTGTTGTCGACCAGATCGTTGTCCTCGAAGGTGTTGCCGTGCGGGCTGCTGTGGAAGATGACGGCGGTGCTCGAGAGACGGAACTGGTTGCGCGTCCAGCGGTTGTGATCCGTCTGCTGGAGAGGACTCGTCTCGAGGTAGATGCCCGCCGTGTTGCGCACCAGCAGGTTGTCGTGGACGTCGATGTTGCCAGACTCCTTGAGCCCAATGCCGATGCCGGCGCCACCCAGGCAGCCAGCGATGACGTTGCGCGAGAAGACGATGTCGCGGCTGTACATCACGAAGGCGCCGACGACGTTGCCGAGGTAACGGTTGCCCTCGACGCGGTTGCGGTGGCTGTACATGAAGTGGGTGCCATAGCGGCTCGCCTCGACGAGGTTGTCCGCGATGACGTTGTCACTCGAATACCAGACGACGACGTCACGCCCGTCGCGGACACGGTTGCCGGCGAGACGCGACTCCTGAGTCTCCCAGAGGCGGATGGCGTCACCGCGCAGACCGAGCGCGCCGCCGCCGATGCCGCGCACGTCGTTGGCGATGACCTCGGCGTGGCGGCTGCGCTCGACGAGGATGCCGAAGATGGCGTTGACGACGCGCACCCTCTCGACCCGCAGATGATCGCCCCGCATCAAGATCGCCGCGTCGGAGGTGTCGTAGCGCCCACCGCTGCCATCGACCGTGAGGCCGATCACGGCGCTCCTCTCTCCCTCGAGCCGCACCGTGGTGCCAACGCCGTTCGAGACGACGCGGGCGGCGCGCGGCCCGATGAGCTTGATGCCGCGCGACACCAGCACGGGTCCGTCATAGCGCCCAGGAGAGAGGCAAACGGTGGCTCCATCCGGGGCTTCGTCGAGGCGCGCCTGCAGCGCCGCGTCCGCGGTCAGCACGTCACAGTGCTCCGCGGGCGCGGCCTCCGGCCAATCATCACCGCCGCCAGCGGCGCTAGCGGCGGCGCAGCCGGCCAGGCTTCCGTAGGCGGCGATGACGAGCGCGGCGCGCATGGCCAGCTCCCTTCTAGGACTTGGGCTCGACGAGGAAGTAACCCGCCATCTCGAGGTGCAGCGCCGAGCAGAACTCGGTGCAGTACATAGGATAGACGCCTGCCTTGTCCGCTTTGAAGGTCACGTTGTTGTGCTCGCCAGGCTCGAGGCTCAACTGAATGTTGTGCGACCCGATGGTGAAGCCGTGCGTCGCGTCGTGCGCTTGCTCGATGTTGGTGATGTGCAAGTGGACGGTCTCGCCCTCCTTCACCCGGATGATGTCCGGCGTGAAGTGGCTGCGGATCGCCGTCATGTAGACGTGGACGCCGTCAGCCTTGCGCTCGATGCGCTCCTTGCCGCCGTCGACCGCGAAGGGGTCGCGCTCCTCGGTGTACGGGTCGATACCCGCCGGCTTGTAGATCTCGATGGACTTGATCTTGTCCGCCTTGATCATCTGCGCGTAGTGCGGCTCGCCGAGCGGTATCGGCATGTCGTACAAGCGGTTCATGGCGGGCCCTTG
>JBDHVB010000047.1:0-27451 GCA_039809465.1 Myxococcota bacterium | reverse complement strand
CAACCAGCTCACCGTTCGGGAGTATTGAGGGTGGGCGCGCGCCTCGCGGCGAGAGCCCTCGGCTTGGGTTTGCTGCTGGCCGGTTGCGCTGGTGGCACCAAGCAGTCTGCGCCGTCCGAGCGTAGCGGTGTCGGGAACGTCACGGCCGCAGGCGGTACGCCCGGCGCGACCAGCGACACTCCGGTCCCAGTGCCCGCTAAAGCGGAGCCCGAAACACCTCGCGAGACGCCCGAGCAGGCCCTGGCCCGCCGCGCCCTCGCCGCCGGCAAGTACTCCGCGATGGCGGAGAAGCGCGGCAAGGTCGACGGCGCCTGGGCGAGCCCACTCTTCCCGCTCGCGCTGGTGCGCGCCAACGGCGCCACCGTCGACCAGGCCCGCATCGACAAGATCTTCGCGAAGGTGAAAGAGCGCGTGTGCTTCGCCGCCCCGAAGCTCAACCTCGCCGACCGCACCAAGGCCAAGAAGCCCTCGGACGTCATCGCGCTGGTGAAGAAGGGCGCCGAGGCCAAGCTCGAAGCGCTCCGCGCCAAGTGCGGCGGCGGCCAGCAGCCACTCAACCTGGCGATCCGCATCGACGTGCTCGATGAGATCGAGAGCAGCGACAAGGTGACGGCGCAGCGCCTGAAGCCCGGCGTGGTGCTCCCCGAGGGCCAGAAGCCCGGCCCCAACGACATGTACGAGTACGAAGTCGATTCGCTGAAGCGGACAATGTTCGCGAACGGCGAGGTCAGCATCGAGAGCCGCGTCTTCCCGTTCAAGGTCCAAGAGATGTCGAAAGACCGCGGCAACGCGCGCCTCACCGCCGGCGCCGACGCGGTGCGCCTCAAAGAAGACCCCCTCGAAGTCCGCACCTCCGCCGAGCTCAACGCCGCCATCACCGAGCGCATCCTCGCGGTCGTCCAACAAGCCCTCGACCGCCACATGGAAGGCATGCAGAAGGCCTACTCCACGATGGCCCAATCCACCGCCACCATCGACGACGGCGCCAGCCAAGAACACCACCTCATCGAAGTCCTCGCCGTCGGCGGCCAAATCGACATGAACCCCACCGTCGTCGAGCAACTCGAGACGCGCTACGCCATGCCAATCGCCGACCTCAAGAGCGCCATCGACGGTCTCAAGCTGCACTAGTTGTCGTTGTCGCTCGGCTGGCATCTCCCTAATGCTCGGGTTCCACAAAAGCAGCGTGGAGCTCGACGGCTGCTCCGCCTCACTCCCGAAACTACTACGTTGCGCCTTGCCGGGCGGCTCCGCGCGGGGGGTTGCGCGACCGCGCTGCGGCCCGAACACCCGTATCGCTGCATGAACCGCCGACTACCACCAGTGCACAGGCCTGCGTCCCTGCTTGCGTTTACTTCCGCTCCCCTCAAAGCCCGCAACGGCTCGAGTGAACGGTATTGGCTCTAACTGTCCCATGCCGTTCACGTAAGCTGCCCAGCTCCCTCCGTCACCGTTCGCGGTAGACGAAACCCCCAAAGGTTTCGCCGTCTACCGCTCTCGCCACCCGAGCCAGCCCCAATGACCCGAGGAATGCGTCGCCTCGGCCTGTCTATCCGACGCCGCATCAATGCGGCGCCTTTGCGCACCAACACCACCGCGCCGACCACCCCCGCAAACCGCTTGCCCCAAGCGCCGCGCCGACCACCACGCCGCGGCTTCGCAAGCGCGCGCCACGCGCACGCAAGCCGGTCGCAGACAGCGTCGCAGCCACGACTTCTGCGGGCTTCTCCGCGGTCAACTGCCTTCTTCGCGCTCAACTAGGTGCGTCGTCCGTCGCACCCCGTGGAACACAAAGAATATCGGACACACACGACTGCGTCTGCGCCTGAGTTGTCATGCGCACGCCTCCCCTCATTGTTGAGTCGACACTAATACGGAGCACTGACAATTTGTTCAGTGTGAGATGGAGCTCTAGAGAGGGGATGGCGCCGCATTGATGCGGTGTCGCTTATAGCGGATAGAGAAGCGGGGGCGCTGAGTGCGACAGACGACGAAACCTTTGGGAGTTTCGTCTGTCGCAACCATCCGCGAAGAGGCCTCCGTAGCGCGGGGACCGGAGCCTGGCGGCAGCGGCGGCCCCGCAGGCGGGCTCGAGACCACGCGTGTTGCTCTGGTTCCCGCCGAGGACAAGGCGCCGATGACGACAGGCGAGGACCGGAACAGCGAAGGAGGCCGTTCGCCCCTTCGCCAATCATTCGCGACAACCTCGCCCCAGCTTGATCGACTGCCTCGTCTGGCGTTTAACGCCACCAACAACAGCCTCAGGGGACGATAGCGATGACATCTGCGAAAAGTGAAGGACTGCGACTGACTGCGAGCGAGGCGAAGGACTCGCGTGGGCGGCCGACGGTGGAAGTGACCGCGAGCATTGGTGGCGTGAGCACCGTGGGAGACGTGCCGGCAGGAGCCTCGAAGGGCGAGGACGAGGCGCAGACCGTGCCGGTGCCCGAGGCCATCAAGAACATCCACGAGATCATCCTGCCCATGATGCAGAAGGCGAACCTCGATCTCGCGACCTACGAGGGACTGCGCAGCCTCGAGAACATGATGATCGACCGCGCCGGCGAGAACTTCAAGGACCTCGGCGCCAATGCGACGCTGCCGGTCTCCCGCGCCCTCTGGCGCGCCGCCGCGAAGCTCAACGGCATGGAGCTCTGGCAGTTCATCCAGAAGCACGAGCCGAAGCTCGCCTCGAAGGACACCGTTCATTTCTACATGAACATCTTCAACGGTGGCCTGCACGCCTTGAAGAAGGCCGACGGCGAAGTGCTCGGCAAGGACCGTATCGACATCCAGGAGATCATGGTCGTGCCGGTGTCCGCCAAGACGTACGCCGAGCAGCTCATGGTCGGCGAGAAGATCGACGCGGCCTTGAAGGAGCTGCTGCTCTCGAAGTGGGACGCCAAAGCGGTCACCCGCGCCGACGAGGCCGGCTTCTCGGTGAAGGGGCTCGGCGACTCGACCGAGGCGATTGGCCTCGTGTGGCAGGCCGTCGAGAAGGCCGGCTACGTGCCTGGCAAGGACGTGAAGATGGCGCTCGACGTCGCCGCGAGCTCCTTCTACGACTCCGCCACCAAGCGCTACAAGTTCCGCGGCGAGGAGCTCACCAGCGAGCAGATGATCAAGTACCTGGTGGACTTCGCCGACCGCTATAGCGGCAAGGTCCTGTCCATCGAGGACGGCCTCGACGAGAACGACTGGGCCGCCTGGGCGACGCTCACCGCCGAGATGAAGAAGCGCAACGTCCTCACCATCGGCGACGACTTGTTCGTCACGCAGAAGACGCGCCTCGACAAGGGCATCGCCAACAAGTCGGCCTCCGCCATCCTCATCAAGGTGAATCAGAACGGCACCGTCGGCGGCACCCTCGACGTCATGAAGCAGGCGAAGGAGGCCGGCATGCAGTGCGTCGTCTCGCACCGCTCGGGCGAGACCCTCGACGACAGCATCGCCGATCTCGCCTACGCCACGGGGTCGTTGGGCCTGAAGACCGGCGATCCGCAGCCGGTGGGCGACTTCCAGGATCCGAAGACCTGGGTGCGCCGGGCCAAGTACCTGCGCATGCTGGCCATCGAGAAGAGCCTGAGCTAGCGCAGCAGCAAAGCCAGCACTCGACAGCAAAGCGGAGACGCGGGACTGTGCATCCGCGATAGTCGGCAGTTCATGCAGCGATAGGGTGTTCGGGTCGCAGCCGAGGCCACGTCAACACCCGCGTGGAGCCGCAATAAAATTAGATATCCTCCGTCCCGATGATCTCCCGCTCATGCGGCAACAGAGAGCGCGGCGCTCTGAAGTACTGGTGCGTCGAGTAGCCGAGAAAATTCGAGACGCGGCTGGTGTAGATGCAGGCGTGGCTCTTCACTTGCTCGGCGAAGCGTGAGTTCTCGCCCGACTCCTTGAACACGAAGCCCCAGTTGGTGTTGAAGCTCACGTCGACCTTGGTCTCGAGCTGCTCGATGGCGCCGATGACCGACTTCAAGTGCCGCTTGGTCTGGTCGCGGCGGTGGCGCAGGCCTTCGAACTCCGGAGAGCTGCGCGCCTCGTCGGCGCCGAGCCGCTTCTCGATGCTCGCCAAGTGCTGGCGCTGGAGGCTCGTGAGCTCGTCCAAGTTGCGGCGCTCGAGCTCCAGGTCGGCCAGGCGTTGCAGATCCTCGGCGTGCTCGATGCTATAGCGGATCTCGTCCTCGAGCTCCTCGACGATCAGCGCCGTCCGCCATAGCGACGACTTCTTGCTGCGCAGGATGTCGCCGTAGATGTGATCACCCACGTACAGGACCTGCTCGCCGATCATGCCGGTCATGCGCTCGAAGTCCTTGAGGTTGCCGCCCTCGTAGACCTTGCCGCGCTCCAGCGCCGTCACGGGCTTGGCGATGGGCGCGCCCTTCGGGTCGAGCATGACGAACGGCTCGTTGCCCATGAAGAAGCCGGGCTTCTTGGCGGTCACCACGACCCACTCGAAGTAGCTCGACCAATGCGCGTACTCGGGCAGCTCGCCGTCGAGCAGGTAGCGCATCAAGTGGTCGGTGTAGTCGAACGCCGAGTTGGTGAGCAGGAAGAGCTTCTTGCCGCTCGAGCGCAGCTTGTGGAGGGTGCGCGCCAAGAGCGGGTCGCGCTCCACGAAAGCGGGCAGATCCTGCTTCACCACCGACTTCAAGGTGTCGTCGCGGTGCGCCTCGTCGATGCACTCGCGGACATCGTCGAAGATCTTCCAGCTGTCGATCTTGCCCGGGGCGTCACGCGCCGCGAAGAAGTCGACGAGGTCGGCGTACAGGCACATCTCGGGGAGCGAGAAGAGGGTGTCGACCAAGGCGAAGCGCGGCGGCACGAAGGCGATGCGCTCGCGGCGGTAGACCTGGCGGCGCTCCTCTTTGCCGAGCGGTCTGCGGCCATGGAAGACGCGACCCACGTGGCCGTGGCGGTCGATCTTCAAGATGTTGCCGAGCTGCTTGTCGACCATGAGCCCGCGGATGACGAAGCTCGGATCGTAGTCCAGCTTCAGGATCTCCTCGGGGTAGCCGCGCTTGATGAGCTTCTCGATGGTGAGGCGGTGGGCCAGGCGCTCGAGCTGCTCACGTTTGTAGCGGGCGAGCGTGTAGTCCATGTCGAAGCCAATGGCCGCCACGGTGTCCATGCGCAGGTTGCGGTTCACGAAAATGCGCAGCTCGGGCGGCGGGAGATGGACGGCTTCCATCTCGATCTTCGCGGCGTTGCTTGAGGGGGCGAGCTCGGTCTGAGCCATGAGAATTCACTTACTTCGAGTAGGTGCTGCTGTTGTTTTCACGGCGGGCGCGTGGCAGCATTCATTGTACCGCATGGATCGATCGAAACGTCGCGCGCATCCACGCGTACCAGCCAGCGTCACCGCCACGATTCGCGTACCGGGCGGCGGTACCTATACCGCCAATCGTCTCACCAACATCTCGCTGGGCGGCGTGTTCATCGACATGGATGAGCCTCTCACTTTCGGGACCGAAGTCAGCCTGGAGTTTTCGCTGCCCGTCAAAGCCAAGACCATCCAATGTCGTGGTCTGGTCGTATGGAGCAGCAAACACTCCGAAGCGTCGGAAGGCAAGCGGGGCATCGGTATCCGCTTGATGGAGATCGGCATCGCCGACATGCGGGTCTTGGCGGACTACATCGAGCGTAGTCTGCGCGTCGAAGCCTAACCGCGGCCTCGGCGGCTGGGCAGGGCGGGCGCCGGCTTCTCGCCGCCGGTGGTCATCTCGATGTGGCCCTTGAAGCTCGCGCCATCGGCGATGACGACGCGCGGCGCGGTGATGTCGCCGACGACCCGGGCGTCCGCGTGAATTTCGACCTTCTGCGTCGCGGTCATGTTGCCGCGCATCTCACCCTTGATGGTGATGTTCTCGGTGGTGATGTCCGCCAAGATGATGCCGCCCTGCTCGATGACGAGGTGCTTTTTGAGCGTGATGATGCCCTCGACCCGGCCCTCGATGACCAGGTTTTCTTCCCCGTGCAGCTCGCCCTTGATGAACAGACCGCGTCCAATGACGCCCGCGCTATCGATGTCAGCCATGAAGAATGTCTCGTCTGTGAGAGGGGTTATCGCATCGTGCAATGCCTTCAAGGGGGCCGCAACATTACTTGAGGCGAAGGAGCGGCACCGCTACAGGCGCTCGGGCATCTTCACGTTGCGGGTGCGGGCCACGAGCGAGAAGAAGGTCATGAGGGCGTTGCCGGGCTCCTCGAATTTTTCGAAGAAGAGGTCGCGGATGTCGCGCTTGGCGATGTCGCCGCTGACGACGCTGTAGTAGAGGCGCTCGCCCAGGCGGTAGCCGATGACGTGGGTGATGGCGTCGAAGGCGTTGGCGTCGGACTCGTAGACCTCGCGCATGCCGCGGACCTTCTGCCCCTCCTCGAGCTGCGCGTGCTTCAGGACGGCGCGGGCGAGGGCGCGCTCGTGGGGCTCCTTGCTGCGCTTCATCTTCTGAAGGGCGGTGTCGCCCGGCGCCTTGCGGCGGTGGTTCAAGAGCTTCGAGCCCAGAAAGCCAATCGCCTCTTCCATGCAGCGCGCGTAGAATGCGTCCACCAAAGCGGATGGCTCGAGCGCCCCGGCGCAAATATAGCGAATATAATGCGTCGCTTCCTCGGCGGCGTGGTTGATGGAGAGCTTGCCCAGGTAGACCATCTTGGCGCGCGGGATGAAGTAGCTCTCGCTGTTCAAGATCTGGCCACGGATGTGGCGCATGTCGCTCGCGGAGAAGTCACCGCGGCGGCGCAGGCGGTCCAGGAACGACAAGTTGACGACCGTGGTGACCTCGACCTCGTCGAGGGCGCTGCCGAGCTCGATGTCGAAGAACGAGGCGATGACCCGCGCGTACTCCTTGAAGGTCTCCTCGGGTGACTCGAGGTCTTCCTCTTCCTCGACGTCCACCCAGTTGAGGAACGACTGCTGCGCCACGATGGGTGGCGTCCCGAGCAGGCAATAGGCCTTGTCCGTGACCTTCACGAGCTCGACGTCTTGCTCCAGACCCTTCTCGGCGAGCCGCCAGTAAATCTCGTGGCTGCTCTGGTAGATGATGAGGCTCTTGGGCTTCTTCGCGAGCACCGCGTCGACCTGGCGGGGGAGGTGGTCGGGCGAGATGTGCAGCTCACCGATGAGCGTGAGCACACGGGCGTTGGGTTGCTTGGCCAGAGCCTGCGCGATGCGCCTGGCGGCGAGCTTGTCACGCGCCGCGAGACTTCCGGAGCTGTCGATGGCGAGGACCGAAAAGCCGCGCTCACGCGCCAGCTCGAAGATCTCCTTGAACGACGGCCAGCCGCCAAGCGCCCACTGCTCGTTGCGGACCGTGTCGGTGACCTCGGCGTCGGCGGCCTCACCGCGCATCCAGCGGTCGACGATGGCCTGGTGCTTTCCCTGGATGTACTCGAGGGCGACGATGACGGGCCGGTCGTCGGGGACGCGGCGGAGGAGGCGGACGAAGCCGCGCTGCGCCTGTTTCAATGTGTGATAGTCACCCACATAGACCAGGTCGGCGCGCTGGAGCTCCTTGTCGAGCTCGGCGAAGGTGGCGCGGCGCTCGTAGGTGCGGACGGCCTTCTCGTATTGCCGCTCGTACGCCCGGAACTCGGCGGTATAGCCCATCACCGACGCGTTGATGCGCGCGCGGTTACGTTTGTAGAGCGTGCGATGCAGCTCCACGAGCTCTTTGCGGAAGCTCTCGCGGCGTTTCACTTCTCAAGCGTGCCGGAGCCTTTGGGCTGTTGGCCAGAAAGTCGCCGTTTTCTTTGCAGCCCTCACGAACGCTTGCCTATACTGACGACGCTTCTTCTTTGGGACCCGCGCCGCTCGAAATGCGACCAACCTTCAGACCCGACCTCATCTGCTCGCGTGAAGAGCAACAGGGCGTGGTGTTCTATCGCGTCGACGATCCGAAGAGCGAAACCAACTTTCGCCTCTACGAGATCGAGTATCTGATCGCGACCAAGCTCGACGGCACCCGCAGCCTCGAGGACGTCATCAACGCGGTTCGCAGCGACTACAGCTTCGACATCAGCGACGCCGACCTGCAGCGCTTCGTGAGCCAGCTCGAGGCCATGGGCTTCCTCACGCGCGCCGGTGGTCCGCCAGAGCAGACGACCAAGTCGCCCGCGATCGCCGCGAACGGTGTCGAGCTCGAGAGCAAGGCGGACGAGCCCGAAGCCATCATCGACATCGACGCGCCTGACACCGACACGGCCGAGATGGAGCGCCTGCTGCGGAGCGCTCTCTTGCACGTGAAGCAGGGCTACATCGTGCATGCCCGCGACTATTTCCTCGCGGCGCGCGAGCTCGACCCGAAGGACGAGCGGCTCAACAAGCTGGTGAGCCACCTCGAGATCATCGGTGACGCGAGCGGCCCCGCCGAGGTCGAGTACCTCTGGGATCAGGCGCGCAAGCTCTTCCCGAACATCGTCAGCGAGCTCGGCCAGGTCATCGACGCCAAGGCGAGCGGTCCCGCGGGCGCCGAGCCGGGCAGCCCCGCGAGCCAGCTCTCCGGCAAGCGCAGCACCGCGCGTTTGCCCGGCGAGGAAGATCTGCGCACCCGCGTCATGTGGACGATGCTCCTCCTGGTCGTCGTCTTGGGCGGCGGCGCGCTGCTCTACTGGCTGGCGCGCGAGGGCGGCATCTTCGAGTCGCCGATCATCGTCCAGACCACGACCCTCGAGGCCACGCAGATCCCCATCTTCTACGCCGAGTCGCCGGTGGGCGTGCGTCCGCTAAAAGAGAAGACGCTGCACTTCGTCGAGCGCGGCCGCGTCGCCGAGCTCAAGGTGGAGAAGGGCGCGCGCGTGAGCCAGGGTGATCTGCTCGCGACCCTCGAGCTGCCACCGCCGCAGCAGAAGCAGATCGAGCTCGCCAAGAAGGCCGTCGCGGCCATGAAAGAGGCGCACGACAAGGCGGCCGAGCGGCTCACGGCGTTGAACGCCGAGCGCGAGAAGATCGAGAACGAGCGTGACGTCGCCAGCGAGAAGCTCAAGGAGCTGCAGCCGAAGCAGCTCTTGAACCAAGGTGGCGTCTCCAAGCGTGACCTCGAGAAGTGGAAGCGCGTGAAGGCCGCGGCGCTGAACAAGCTCAAGGCCCACGCCAAGAAGGAGAAGGCTCCCAAGGCCGCCGAGGCCGCCGCCAAGAAGAAGCTCGAGGCGGCGCAGGGCCGGGCCGAGCAGCTCGAGCGCAAGATGGCGAGCCGGCTCTTGCGGGCGCCGTTCGCTGGTACCGTCGAGGAGATCAACGTGAGCGTCGGCGACTCGGTCGTCGAGAAGGCGCCCGTCGTGCGCTTGCGCGACGAGTCCGAAGCCATCCTCACCTTCGAGCTCGCGGCCGAGGTGCCGTTCACGGCCGGTGGGCAGGCGCAGATCTCCGTCGATCGCGGAGCGCCGAGCCGCGCCAAGATCGTCGACATCAAGAAGGCGGACGGCAAGGCGCGCGTCGACGTCAGCATCGCCGACCCCTCGGGCGCGTTCGCCATGATGGAGCCGGACAAGTTCCGCCTCGTGAAGGATCTGCTCGATCCGGCGTTCCGCGTGCCGATGTCCTCGATCGCCAAGCCAGGAAACGACAAGACCCACGTCTATGTCATCGCCCAAGGCCGGGCGCTCGCGCGCGACATCGAGATCATCGAGAGCGACGCGGCGCAGGCGGTGGTGCGTGACGTCTCGGGCTCGCTGCACAACGGGGACATCTTGGTGGTCGCGTCGACCGACACCGGCGATGTCGTGCCGATCGCCGACGGGGCGTTCTTGAAGGCGGCGAGCGAAGTCGACAGCCGTTGAGCTCGTTCGTCCTCAGCCGTCACGTGTCGCGTGCAGCAGACCCAAGCGCCCCGTCAGGGTCGCTTTGCGCAAGACGTCGATGCGCTTGATCAGCGCGCCGTCGGGGGTCGACGCGATGACGTCTTGCTTGGCCCAGCCTTGGAGCACGCGCAGCACCACGCGTTTCACGCTGCCGACGGTGTCGGCGATGTCTTGCAGCGACAGCGTGTGGCGGACCAGCACGCCGGCGCGCTCGGGGACGCCAAAGGCATCCGCGTAGGACAAGAGCGCGTTCGCCATGCGTCCGGCGAGCGGCGTGAACACGTTGTGCCTGTCGGCGTCGATGGTGAAGACGAACTGCTGACCGAGAGCGCGCAGCCAGGCGAAGCACATGGCGTTGTCTGTACGCAATAGCGGCTCGATGACGGCCCACGCCACGCTCGCGACGAGGCAGCCGCTCACCGCGGTCACGCTCTGGCGGCTCGGGCCGAAGCCAGCGAGCGTCTCGAGCTCGCCGAAGTGTCCGGGCGCCTGCAGCAGCTTGGGCGTGTAGAGGCGGCCGTCCGCCACGTGCTGGATGCGCGCGACGCCACGTAGGAGAAACTTCACGGTGCGCTCGTCGGCGCCCTCTTGGAGGAGACAGGCGCCGGGGACGTGCTCGGCGATCCGCGCGGCCTTGAGGATCGTCTCGACGCTGGCGACGCTCGCTGGCGCGAGCAGCGGGTGGTTTGCAAGGCGTTGGAGGCCGTCACGCGCGTCGTTCATGAGGTCTTTATCGGCACCCGGGCCGCCCGCGACTTCGCGTCGCACCTGCTACGGTGACAATAGTCACCGGGGCGCTGGGCCGATCGCTCCGTCGGGCTCTCTTCGAACGCCGCGTCTTGCTGAAAGCTAAGCTTATTCAGGGGTTTATGCCGCTGCTGTGGCGTCAGCATCAGGTCATGGCGGGTCACGATACTTCCTCCCACACGACATGACCGCCCCTCCCACGGGACGGCAGGAGGAAGGCTGCAATGAAGATCCCCGCATTGAGTGCGACATCACCACGCGCCACCGGCGCCAGCGACTCCGCGCCCGCGGCAGCGGACGCGCGCCAGCCGAGCAGCACGGCCACCGCTGAAGCGACCCACAAGACGGTCGGGCCCCGGCGTCCGCCTCGTGATGCGGCGTCGCTCGCGGCGACCCTCCGCGCCCGCGGGTTCACCGGCGAGGTCCTCACGACCCAGGAAGAGCTCGCGCCCTACGGCCGCGACTACGGCAAGCTCGTCCAGCGTACGCCCAGGATCGTCGTCAAGCCGGCCACGACGCGTGACGTGCAGCTCGCCGTGCAGCTCGCGGGCGACAGCCGCCTCACGGTGCGCACCCGCAGCGGCGGCCACGGCCTCGAAGGGCAGGGCTTGAGCAACGGCGGCATGGTCATCGCGACCGACAAGCTGCGCTTGCCCTCGGGTGAGCGCGCCGAGCTGGTGAGCCGCGATGGCGTTCAGATGGTGCGCGTCGTCCCCGGCGCCAAGACCGGCGAGCTCATCAAGTTCCTCGCCGAGCGTGGCCTGCGCTTGCGCAACTCCACCATGGACATCTACCCGGGCATCGGCGGCGCCGTCTCCACCGCGGGCATCGGCCAGGGCTCGCATCGCTACGGCTCGATGGCCGACCAGGTGATGGAGATCGCCGGCGTCACCGGTGACGCGCGCACCATCCGTGCCCGCTCGTCACGCGGCGACTATTCGAAGCTCGAGGGGCGCGACGCCGCTATCGCGGAGGCGATGCTCGGCGGCATGGGGCAAGCAGGTGTCATCACCGAGCTGACCTTCCCAGTCGTGCCCATCAAGGGCCACTTGCGCTTGTTCCGTGAGCCGCTGCCGTCGGTCGAAGCCCTCGCGGATCGCGTCGCGCAGCTGAACGCCACCGCCGGTGACGACGTCGCGGCGATCTGGGGGATGGTCACCAAGCACCCCGCGACCGGCCAGCTCCTCTATCTCGCGAGCAGCGTCCGTGACGTGGCCGACCCCAAGGCAGGCGAGCCGCTCTCTCCACCCCCGGATCCGGGCGCTGCCCCTGGCGTCTATCCGGCGTGGCTCGACGTCATCCACCCGAGCATGGCGGGCGCCAAGCAATTCCTCGCGGGACATCCCGAGCTCGTGAGCGACCTGAACACGAAGCCCGGCATGATGCTGCTCATCCCGCAGAAGAAGATCCGCGAGGATCGCACGACGTTGAACACGTGGGGCAAGGCACCCGTGGGCGCGGACATGCTGGCGCTCGGTACCTTCTATTACCTCAACGAGTCCGACGCGGTCGCCACCGTGGGCAACCTGCGTAACGTCCGCAATAGCGCAATCAACGACTACGGCGCGCAGCCCTACTTCATGGACGGCGTGCCGGGGTCGTCTGCCGGCTGGGTGAGCGCCATCGGCCGCCGGCGCTACGACCGCTTCATCGACACCCTCGACCGCGCCGATCCAAAGGGCGTCTTCGAGCGCCTGCCGGGGCTCGAGAGACGGCGGTCGCGAGGCTGAGGATCACGGGCTCACGCCATGAGGTCCGGATAGACCTCGCGGGTGAAGCACTGCAAGAGGTCGTTCATCTCCGCGCGCGTGGTGTCGCCAGTGCCCGCCTGGCGGCACTCGCGCGCCGCGCAGACGAGGTTGATGAACAGGCCCGCCATGTAGAAGTCCGCTAAAGCGAGGCTGCGGTCGTCCACTGCGTCCTCGTCGCCACCGTCTTCGACGTGCGCGAAGACAGGTTGGCCCATGTGCAGGAGCCGGATGGCGCCGTTCTCACGGTGCAGCACCCCCACAGCGCGATCGACGACGTCGCGCGGCGATTCGAGCGTGAGGCGCCAGCTAGGGTCCTCGCCGCGGTGCGCTCTCACGAGCGTGTCGACGCAGATGTCGCCGCGTGAGCCCACGTTCACGACCGTCGCGCCCGCTGGCATCGCCGCGAGGTGCTCTCTCCCCAAAGTGCCTGGCTCGCCGGTGCAAGAGAAGTAGTAGTCCGCGGCGGCGAGCCCGCCGCTCTCGTGGACGTCGAAGCCGTCGCGTCGCGCCGCTTCGATGCCGGACGGCGTGGTCTCATGAACGATGACGCGTACGTCGCGCTCGCGCAGAGCGGCGGCGACGCCCGAGCCCACCGTGCCGTAGCCCACGACCGCGCTGGTGGAGCCCGCGGGGGGCGCGACCTGCGCGACGGTGTGCGCGCCGATGACGCAGGTGTCGACCGCGAGCTTTGCCGGCCACTCGGCGAAGTCGTGAACCGCAAAGCCTGGGTCGCCGCCCGCGCGCAGCTCACGCAAGCCGCTGCGCGTGAACTCGACGTAGGTGGGGCGCTCTCCGGGGGTGGCGCGCGCGACGTTCTTGAAGGCCCGGGCGCCGACGCGGCCGTCGCCCAAGGCGATGAGCGAGGTGCCCGCTTTCGCGGCCTCGTCGATGCTGCGTTGCCAGAAATACTCGATGTCGGCGTCATGCTCGGCGGCGGTGGCGAAGCAGTCGCCGACGCCGAGGTCGCAGCGGTAGGCGTGGTTGGCGATCGCCATCCCCGCTTCGGCGCTCGAGGAGTAACCCTTGCCGCGGAAGGCGATGAAGAAAGCACCACAGCGGTTGAGGTAGCTCACCAGCGCGGCGAGGCTCGGCAGCGCGTGCGTGTGCACCGCGAAGTAAACGTCTTCGAAGGTGCGCGTCGACGCAAAGCCGGTGGAGATGAAGTGCTCGAAGACGCGCCGGAGCAAACGGTAGTCGTGGTTGCGGTAGTGGGCAGGTGGCGTCGCCCGCACCGCGAGCGCGTTGCTCGCCGCGAGACGGCCGAGCGTCGCGCGGAGCTTCACGGGCTCGCCGTTGGGGAGCGGCTTCGCGTTGGCTGCTTTCGCGTACAGTGCCCGCATGCCTTGGCGTCGCGCCGCGGCGGCGGTGGCGGCGGGTGTCGCGTCGACGGCGACGAGGCTGCCCATGAGGTTGTCGTGTACATCCGCGATGGCGTACATGGTCTCGGGCATGAGGTGCCCAGACGGCGCGCGCGGGGCCGTCTCGAGGAGCGCGTGATGGTGGTAGACGGCGGCGGTCACCTGCGCGTGCTGTGGGTCGGTCCAAGGATAGCCGGGTCGGCGCGCACGGACGCGCTCCGCCTCGTGATGCGCGTCGGCGGCGCAGAGCTCGGCCGCCATGGCGGTTGCCCACTCCGGGGTCAAAGAGGAGGCGTCGAGGCGCGCCGCCGCGAGTTGCCGCGCGCTGACGCGTGGTTGCGGGCTCGTATAGGCGGAGATCGCGGCGAGATCGATCGCGGGCTGCACCTGGCGCTCGAGAGCCAGCCGCGCCATCCCCGCCGCGGCTCGGCCGTGGACGTCATTCAAGCTCGCCGCGTCGATGTAGCCCTTTACTTTCGCGACGTTACGCAGCTCAGCCAAGGCCGTGCGCAGCGTCGGAGGGAGCGTCTCCGAGCGGATGACGTGGCGGTACAACGCGAAGGCATCGATGGCTGCTGGCACGGATGAGCTCAAGAATGCGCCGAATATCGGTTCACGCATCCACTTATCGGAGCCGCTGGCAGGCATGTCGCCGCGGATTGAGATGCTACGATGTCAGGCTCAACGCCACCCGCCCCCAAGCGCCTTGTAGAGCTCGACCAAGGCGAGCTTGCCGCGCTGGTGCGACGCGATGAGCTCGAGGTCGGCGCGCATGGTGTTCTCCTGGACGATGAGCACCTCGAGGTAGGAGGCCTTGCCGGCCTTGAAGAGCGTGTCGGCGGTCTCGACGGCGCGCATCAGCGCGTCCTTTTGCTCGCGCTTGGCGAGCAGGCCCTCGCGGGCGTGTTGCAGCGCCGACAAGCCGTTCACCACGTCCGCGAAAGCAGTCAGGACGGTCTTTTGGTAGCCGGCCATGGCTTGGAGCTGCGAGGCGGTCGCGCCCTCGAACTGCGCTTCGAGCGCCTTGACGTTGAGGAGCGGGGCGACCAGCCCGCCGACCGCGGTGAAGGCCAGCGACTCGGGGGTGGTGAAGAGGAAGCGCGGGTTGAAGGCCTGATAGCCGACGGTCGCGGTGATGGTCAGGCTCGGTAGAAAAGCGCGGCGCGCGGCCTCGACGTCGTACTTCGCGGCTTCGACGCGCAGCTCCGCTTCACGCACGTCGGCGCGGTTGCGCAGGAGGTCCGAGGGGACGCCGGCGCCGATGCTCTCGGGCACGTCGGTGAGCAGCGCCTCCTTCACGCGCGGTACCGCTTGGGGGAAGCGCCCCAGGAGCAAGTTGAGGGCGTTCTCCATCTCGGTCACTTGCTGGTGGCCGGCGGCGACGGCGGCGCGTGTGTCGGCGACCTGCGCCTCGAACTGCTGCACCGCGAGCTCGTTGGCGCGGCCCGCGACCTTCTGGAGCCGCACGGCTTCGAGCGCCTCTGCTTGGCGCGCCTCGGTGCGCTCCAGCACCTCGAGCAGCTGATCGGCGGCGAGGAGGTTGTAGTAGGCGGTGGCGATCTCGGCGACCAGCGAGGCGAGGGCGAATTCGGTACCGGCGAGGGTCGAGAGGTAGTCCGCGACAGCGGCTTTGCGCTGCTGGCGGAGCTTGCCCCAGAGGTCGACCTCCCATGAGGCTTGGAGACCGGCGACGAAGTCGGGGAGGTTCGCCGGGACGATCTGCCCCGGCCTCATGAAGGTGCTGGCGTTGCCGGCGCCGTCCATCGTGTACAAGCCGTAGCGCCGGATGGCGGCGCCCAACGCGAGGCCGACCTGCGGCAGCAGCGCCCCGGTCGCGCGCTTCACACCGGCGCGCGCCAGCTCGATGCGCTGCATGGCGATGACGAGGTCGAGGTTGTTGGCGAGCCCCTCGGTGATCAACGCCTCCAGGGCCGGATCGCCGAAGTACTCGCGCCAATCACGCTCGGCGGCGCTCGGCCCTTGGGTCGCCGCGCCGTAGCTCTCGGGGGGCTTCTTCTCGGCAACCTGCACCTCCGGCTTCGCGGGCACGCAGGCCGTCAACGCCATCGCGGACAGCAGGAGTCGCGTGAGTCTCATGCCGCGCCTGCCTCCTCCTCGTGCGCCTCGGCGCCGAGCCGGCTCGCCAGGATGACGACGCTCACATAGAGGCCGGGCACCAGGATGGCGCCGAAGACGGTGCCGAGGAGCATGCCGGCTGCCGCGGCGGTGCCGATGGTGCGGTTGGCGACGGCTCCGGCGCCGGTCGCGAGCGCCAGCGGCACGAGGCCGGCGATGAACGCCATCGAGGTCATGACGATGGGCCGCAAGCGCAGGCGCGCTGCGAGGGCGGCGATCTCGAAGACGCTGCGGCCGGCCCGTCGCATGTGCTCGGCGTACTCGACGACGAGGATGGCGTTCTTGCCGAGGAGACCCACGAGCATGAGGAGCGCGAGGTGCGTGTAGATGTTGTTCTCGAGACCCGTGAGCTTCAACGCCAAGAAGGCGCCGAACAAGCCGGGCGGCAGCGACAGCACGACCACGAAGGGCAGGAGGAAGCTCTCGTACTGGCCGGCGAGCACCAGGTAGACGAAGACGAGACAGATGGCGACGACGACGAGCCCCTCGTTGCCGGCGTTGACCTCGTCGCGCGAGATGCCCGCCCAGTCGATGGTGTAGCCGCGCGGCAGCTTGTCGCGCGCCGTCTCCTGCACGGCGGCGAGCACGGCGCCGCTGCTCACGCCGGGCTTGGCGGTGCCGTTGAGCTCGGCCGACAGAAACATGTTGTAGCGGGTCATCTGGTCGATGCCCTGTGTGCGCTGGACGTTGGCGAACGACGAGAGGGCGACGAGCTCGCCACGGTCGTTGCGCACCATGGTGGCGAGCAGCTCCTCGGGCGCGTCGCGGTACTCGGGGAGCGCCTGCACCATCACTTTGTACATCTGGCCGAAGCGCACGAAGTTGGTGGCGTACTCGCTGCCGAGGAGCGTCTGCAAATTGCCGAGCGCGAGGTCCGCTTTGACGCCCATCTTCGCGGCCTTGTCGAGATCGATGGAGAGCGTGAGCTGCGGAAAGTCGACGCTGAAGATGGTGAAGGCGCTCTCGACCTCGGGGCGCGCGCGCAGGTCGGCGATGAACTGCTTGACCACCTCGCTCATGCGCTGCAGGTCGCCGCTGCCGGTGCGGTCGAGCAGGCGCAGCTCGAAGCCGCTGGCGTTGCCGTAGCCTGGCACCGCGGGCGGTGGGAACAGCTCGATCTCCGCCGCCTTCAAGCCGCTGATGCGCTCTTGCAGGAGCGCCATGGTGTCGTCGACCGATAGGTCACGCTGGCGCCAGTCCTTCAAGTTCACGAGGCAGGAGCCGTAGGTCGCGCCGGTGCCGTCGGAGAGGATGTTGGTGCCCGCGAGCGTCGCGATGCTCTCGACGCTGGGGATGCCGGCGCCGGCGCGCTGGATGGCGTTGACCACCTCTTTCGTCCGCTCGAGCGTTGCGCCTGGAGGCGCGTTGACGCTGGCGTAGAAGAAGCCTTGGTCCTCGTCGGGGATGAAACCGCTGGGTACGACGCGGGCCGTGAGCCCCGTCGCCGTCGCGAAGACCGCGAGCAAGACGAGCCCGAGGGCGCGGCGCTTGGCTAGCCGTCCGACGAGTACGCCATAGCGGTTGTCCGCGGCATCGTAGGCGCGGTTGAACAAGGCGAAGAAACCTCGGAGCAGCGCCGGCGGGCCGCTGTGCGGACGTAACAGCGTCGCGCAGAGCGCCGGGGTCAGGGTGAGCGCCACCAGACCCGAGAGGGCGATGGCGAACGCCATGGTGAGCGAGAACTGGCGGTAGAACACGCCGGCCGGGCCTGTGGCGAAGGCGACGGGGACGAAGACGGAGGTCATCACCAAGGTGATGGCGACGATGGCGCCGCCGATCTCGCTCATGGCTTGCTCGGTCGCCTGACGCGCGGAGAGACGTCCGCCCTCCATCTTGGCGTGCACCGCTTCGACGACGACGATGGCGTCATCGACGACGATGCCGATGGCGAGGACGAGCGCGAAGAGGGTGATGAGGTTGAGCGAGAAGCCGAGGAACTGCGTGAAGAAGAAGGCGCCAATGAGCGACACCGGCACCGCGATCGCGGGGATGAGCGTCGAGCGGAAGTCTTGCAAGAAGAGGAAGACGACGAGCGCCACCAAGACGAACGCCTCGACCAACGTCTTGACCACCTCGTGCACGGCTGCGTCGAGGAAGCGGCTCACGTCGAAGCTCACCGCGTACTTCATGCCCGGCAGGAAGACCTCGCTCTCGAGCGTTTGCATGCGCTCCTTCACCGCCTCGATGACCTCGCTGGCGTTCGAGCCCGGGAGCTGCTTGAGCATGATCGACGCCGCGGGCTGGCCGTTGAAGCGCGCCTCGACGTCGAAGTAAGTGGTGCCGAATTCGACTTGCGCGACGTCGCCGATACGCAAGACGTCGCCGGCCTGTGTCGATTTTAGCGGAATTGCCGCGTACTCTTCGGGCCTGCTGAACTTGCCGGTGTACTTCACCGTGTATTGTAGCGGTGTATTGGCGCGGTCGCTGTTCTCGCCGATCTTGCCGGGCGCGGCTTCGAGGTTGTGCGCCTGCAGCGCGGCGACGACCTCGTCGGCGGACACCTGGTAGGCGAGCATCTTGTCGGGCTTGAGCCAGATGCGCATGGCGTAGCGCTTGGCGCCCAGGATCTCGGCGTAGCCTACGCCTTTGACGCGCTTGATCTCGGCGAGCACGTTGATGTCGGCGAAGTTGTAGAGGAACTTCTCGTCGTGCTCGGGGTTGGCGCTGAAGATGCTCATGTACATGAGCATCGCGTTCTCTTCCTTGGCGATCTTGACGCCGTTCTTGAGGACCTCGGAGGGGAGCTCCGCCATGACGGCGTTGACGCGGTTCTGCACGTTGATGGCGGCGACGTCCGGATCGGTGCCCGTCTCGAAGAGGATCTGCACGACGCCGACGCCGTCGTTGCCCATGTCGCTGCTCATGTACTTCATGCCAGGCACGCCGTTGATCGAGCGCTCGAGCGGCACGATGGCCGCTTTAGCGACAGTCTCGGCATTGGCGCCGGTGTACTCGATGGTGACGTTGACCTCGGGCGGCGCGACGCTGGGAAACAGCGCCATGGGCATGCGCGCCAGCGCCATCGCGCCGAGCAGCGTGATGACGATGGAGATGACCATCGCGAGGATGGGGCGGCGGGTGAAGGTCGCGAACATGGTGGGGCGCGTCAGAGCGAGGAGTGCTGCGTCACGAGCGCGTCGCGGACCGTCACCACCTGACCCTCGCG
The DNA here is from genome assembly GCA_039809465.1 of Myxococcota bacterium. Lineage (GTDB taxonomy): Bacteria > Myxococcota > XYA12-FULL-58-9 > XYA12-FULL-58-9 > JALHOP01 > JALHOP01. The sequence continues at coordinate 8,498 of JBDHVB010000047.1, read as the reverse complement.
GGCCCGCTGGATGCCTTCGACGATGAAGCGCTCGCCGCTCGCGAGCCCGGACTCGACGACGAAGGCGTCCTTCAAGCGCATGCGTGGGGTGATGCGGCGCGCGTGCACGGTGTTCAGCTGGTCGACGGTGTAGACGTAGAGCTGATCTTGCACCTCGAAGGTCGCCGTCTGCGGGACGAGCAGCGCGTCACCCAGCTCGCTCTTCAAGACGACCTTGGCGGTGCCGCCGTGCTTGAGGATCTGCTTGGGGTTCGTGAAGCGGGCACGGAAGGCGATGTTGCCGGTGCTCGCGTCGAACTCGGTCTCGACCGCGTCGATGACGCCCTCTTCCGGGTAGAGCTCGCCGTTCGCGAGGAGCAAGCTGGCGACGCGCGGCCGCTTGTCGTGTTGGGTCGCCGTGAAGCGCAGGTACTCGGCCTCGGGGAGACGGAAGTAGACGAACACCTCGCTGGTGTCGGTGAGCGTCGTCAGGAGATCGTCCTCGCCGACGAGGCTGCCGATCTTGCGCGGCAAGCGGTTGATGACGCCGTCGAAGGGGGCGCGGATGCTGGCGTAGCCGAGCGTCGTCGTGGCCTGCGCTTCGTTGGCGCGCGCCTCCTCGAGCTTTGCCTCGAGCGTCAGGACCTTCGCGTCCATCTGCGCCATCTCGGCGTCCGCGATGATCTTCTTCTCGAAGAGCAGGCGCATGTTGCCTTGCTCGAGGCGCGCGGCCTTGAGCTCGGCCGCGGCGCTCTGGGTGGCGGCGCGGGCCTTGCTTTGATCGTGTTGCAGCTCGCGGGCGCCGATGCTGAAGAGCAAGTCGCCGGCGCGGACCGCCTGGCCTTCGTCGACCTTGACCGCCTCGAGATACCCTTTGACCCGCGCCCGCAGCTCGACCCGACGCACGGCGTGGATCTCGCCGACGTGCTCGCGCTCGACCGTGGCGGTGGTGACGACTGGGGAGGCGACGACGAAGGCTTCGGCGACGTCACGCCGCGCCGGCGTGGAGCAGGCGAGGGTGGTCGAGGCCAAAAGAGTAATGAGGAGGGGGAGCTTCATGCGCTGCGGTGCGTCGATGCACGTCTTGCGCCAAGCACCGGAGGGCTATGCCGCGGCTTGTCGCTCCTCCCGCGCGCGACTATTTGTCCCGGCGCTGTGCATTTTTGTCCCGCTTGGGCTCGCCGCCGCGGACAAGCTCGCGCAGCGCTAGTCGTCTTCTCTTAGCTTGCGGTGCAGGGTGCGGCGGTTGATGCCCAGGACGCGCGCCGCGGCGGCCTTGTTGCCTTGGTGGGCCTCGACGACCCGCTTGATGTGGGCCCGCTCGATCTCTTCGAGGGGCTGCTCGAGCGGCGGGGGGCCCGGGGTTTGCGTGTCCTGACCTTCGAAGGTCACGTCTTCGGCGGTGATGGTGTCGTTGGTGGTGAGCGCCACGGCGCGCTCGATGGTGTTGGCGAGCTCGCGGATGTTCCCGGGCCAGTCGTGCGCCATGAGCCGGCGCATCGCCGACGCCGAGACGCCGATGAGCTCGCGCCCGAAGCGGCTGCTGGCGCGCGACAAGAAGTGGTCGACCAGGCCGACGATGTCGTCACGGCGTGTCCGCAATGGCGGCACCTCGATGCGCAGGACGTTGAGGCGATAGTACAGGTCGGGCCTGAAGCGCGCGCTCTTCAAGTCGTCCTCGAGCGAGCGGTTGGTGGCGGCGAGGACGCGGGCGCGGAAGGGCAGCTCGTCGTCGCTGCCGACGGGGCGGATGGCCGCCGATTCGAGCGCGCGCAGGAGCTTGGGTTGCAGTGAGAGCGGCAGCTCGCCGATCTCGTCGAGGAGCAGCGTGCCGGCGCCCGCCTTGAGGAACAGCCCGCCGCGATTCTCGCGCGCATCGGTGAAGGCGCCGCGCTTGGCGCCGAAGAGCTCGGCCTCGACGAGGGTCTCGGGGAGCGCCGCGACGTTGACGTCGACGAAGGGCTCGTCGCGGCGTGGGCTCATGGCGTGGATGTAGCGCGCCACCGCCGTCTTGCCGGTGCCGGTCTCGCCGGTGATGAGCACGGTGGCGTCGGCGCGCGCCGCGCGCTGCGCGGCCTCGAGCGCCTTGCGCATTGCGCTGCTCTTGGCCACGAGCCCGCCCCCCGTGTCGTCGGCCACCGATGCGCGCAAGCGGACGATCTCGCGCATCATGTCGCGCTCGCGCATGGCGCGCTCGATGCTCTGCTGCAGGGCCTCGATGCGAAACGGCTTGGCGATGAAGTCACAGGCGCCGGCGCGCACCGCCTGCACCGCGAGCTCGATGCTGCCGAAGGCGGTCATCAGCATCACCAGCTGGCGGGGCTTTGCTTGCTGAACGGCGCGCAGGAGATCGAGGCCCCGCATTCGCGGCATCTCGATGTCGGTGAGCAAGAGGTCGAACGATTCGCTGACGACCCGCGCGATGGCGGCGCTGGGCTCCGTGAGCCCCACGGCCTCGTGGCCGAGCTCGCGCAGGCTCTCGGTGAGGTAGTCGACGACGCCTTGGTCGTCATCGAGGACGAGGATGCGGGTCATGCGTTCTCCGCCGCTGGGACACGCACGGTCACGGTGGTGCCCGCGTGCTCGGCCGACTGCAACGCGATGTCGCCGCGGTGCGCGGTGACGATGGCCTTCACGACCGCGAGGCCCAGGCCCGAGCCGCCGTTGTCGCTCCAGGTGGTGAAGAAGGGCTCGAAGCTGCGCGCTAGCTGCTCTGGGGTCATGCCGTGTCCTTGATCCGTGACCTCGATGAGCAGGCCGCCGTGCTTCACGTGCGTCGCGGGGTCCTCGAGCTCGGCGCGGCCGACGCGCACCGAGATGGTCGTGCCTCGGGTGCTGGCGCGCAGGGCGTTGGTGAGGAGGTTCAGGACGACTTGTTGCATCTGATCGTTGTCCGCCATGGCGTGCGGGAGGTCCTCGTCGCCGCCCGTGAGCTCGATGCGGACACCGCGGCGCTCGGCCTCGGTGCGCATGAACTCGACGACGATGCGCGCCACCTCGGCGAGGTTCAGGGGAATCAGGTGCAGCGGCTTGCGGCGTGAGAAGCCGACGAGCTGATCGACGATGCGGGTGACGCGCTCCGCCTGGGTCACCAGGATCTCGGCGTTGCGCACCACGTCAGCGGATAGGTCGGTGCGCTTGGCGAGCGCGCGGGCGCGTCCTTCTAGGATCTGCAGCGGTGAGCCAATCTCGTGCGCGAGGCCCGCCGACAGCTGGCCCACGGTGACCAGCTTGTCGATGCCACGTAGACCATCTTCGAGGGCGCGGCGTGACTCCGCTTCAGCGGACAGATGCTCCCGTGTGCTCGCGAGCTCGGCGAGGAGCGCGTCGAGCTCGGCGACCAGCGCCGCGAGCTCGTCGTCGCGCTCGTGCGTGACGGTGCCGTGGAGGTCGCCGGCCCGCGCCCTGTGCATGCTGTTCTGGAGCGAGCGGGCAGGGCGGCGCACGTAGGCCTCGACCAGCACCCAGGTGACGATGGAGATGGCGACGACCAGCACCAGGAGCGAGATGAGCGTCGACCAGGCGGTCTCGATGAGGTCGCGCCGCAGCTCCTCGAAGGGCTTGGTGACCATGACGGTGCCGTTGGGCGTGCCGTTCTCTTGGCGCAGCGGGGCCCAGGCGATGACGTGATCGCCGGCGCCGCGGTCGAGGATGCGCGAGCCGGAGTTGTCCGCTTTCACGAGCTCGCTGAAGGCGTGGCGCGCGAGCTCGGTGTCGACGTGGTTGTCCGAGCTCGACACCAGCACGTGCCGCGCGTCGTAGATCAGAATGTCCATGCTGGCGTCGCGCAGCTCGAGCGAGCGCAGCACCTCGTCGACGTCGGCGCGCTGACCGTCACGCAGCGCGTTCTCGACGGCGACCTGGACCACCGTCGCGAGCAGCCGCGTGTCGTCCAGCGCCGCGAGGCTGAGCTCGTTGGCCTCGTCATGCATCTGCCAGGCGCCGTAAGCGCCGACGATGACGATGCTCGCCGCCGCGACCGCCAAGGTCAGTCTGGTCGAGATGCGCATGGCCCGTCATGTGTGACAGAAATGCACACCGGCGACAATTCGCCTCTATTTGCGCTTCTGAAACTTCTTTTTGTGGGGTTTTCCCGGGCCCGGCGGCTTTCCTGGAGGGCCGGAGCGCGGGCCGGTGCGGGGCCGGCCATCGCGAGGCGGTCGCTCTTCGTGGGAGCGTCGGCTTCCGCTCGGCGCTTGGCCTCCACGTGGCCGTGAGTCCTCGCGGGGTGGCCGGCCTTCTTGGGGGCGTCGTCCGCCGCTTGGGGCTCGGTCTCCAGGTGGCGACCGATCTTCGCGTGACGGCCGTTCTTCGTGAGGACGCCGTTCTTCGCGCGGCTGCTGCTCCTCGCGTGGCAACCGGTCTTCCCGCGGCCGCTCGATGCGCGAGCGCTCCAGCGGCTCCTCGCGCGGTGCTTCGGCGGGCGCGCGCCGTGGTTCGCCCATGACGCTGGGGCGGACCTCGCGTCCGCCGATGCGGATGCGTTGCAGTCTTTGGAAGACGTGGTCGGGCATGCCCCGTGGCAAGTCGACCAGAGTGTGGTCTTCGGCGATGCGGACCTTGCCGATGAACTGCGAGCGCATGTCGAGCTCGTTGGCGATGGCGCCGACGACGTTGCCCGCGGTTACGCCATGCGCCGCGCCCACCTCGAGACGGAAGGTGTCCATCGGCGGATCTTCGTGTCTCCGCGGCGGCGGACCGTCGCGCAGCGGCCGCTCGGGCGGAAACGCGGCGCGCTTGAAGTCCTGCGCCACCAGGAAGAACGGGCCTTCACCGTGCTGCAGGCGCGCCAGCGCCGCGGCGATCTCGATGGCCGGGACGTTCTTCTCGCGCTCGTAATTCTCGATCATCTCGCGGAACACGGCGAGGTCCGGGAGGCCGAGCGCCTCGTCGAGCCGGTCGCGGAAGCGCTGGGCGCGTTGCTCGTTGACGTCCGCGACGGTGGGCAGCTCCATCGGCGCGACCGGCTGGCGCGTCGCGCGCTCGATGCTGCGCAGGTGATGGCGCTCGCGCGGTGAGACGAACAAGATGGCCTCGCCGCTGCGGCCGGCGCGCCCCGTACGGCCGATGCGGTGGATGTAGCTCTCGGAGTCGGTGGGGATGTCGAAGTTGATGACGTGGCTCACGCGCTCGACGTCGAGACCACGCGCCGCGACGTCGGTGGCGACGACGATGTCGAGGTCGCCCGCCTTCAAGCGCGCGACGACGCGCTCGCGGGCGCGCTGATCCATGTCGCCGTTCAGCGGCGCCGCTTCGAAGCCACGGGCCTCGAGCCGGCCCGCGAGATCCTCGGTCGCGGCCTTGGTGCGCGCGAAGACCAGCACGCCTTCCACGGGCTCGGCCTCGAGGATGCGCGTCAACGCATCGAGCTTGTGCGCGCCGCTCACCAGCCAGTAGCGCTGCCTGATGTTGGTGGCGGTGTTGGTCTTGGCGCGGATGGTGATCTCTGCCGGGTCACGCAGATAGGTCTGCGCGATGCGGCGGATCGGCGGCGGCATGGTGGCCGAGAAGAGCGCGGTCTGACGCGTCTCGGGCGTGCTCTTCAAGATCTTCTCGACGTCGTCGATGAAGCCCATGCGCAGCATCTCGTCGGCTTCGTCGAGCACCAGCGTGCGCAGGCGCGACAGGTTCAAGACGCCACGGTCGATGTGATCGATGAGCCGCCCCGGCGTCCCCACGACGACATGTACGCCACGGCGGAGCGCCGAGAGCTGCAGCGCGTAGCTCTGACCGCCATACACGGGGAGCACGTGGAAGCCAGGCATCTTGGCCGCGTACTTCTTGAAGGCCTCGGCCACCTGGATGGCGAGCTCGCGCGTCGGGCAGATGACGAGCGCTTGCGGCGAGCGCTCCTCGAGGCGCAGGCGCGCGAGGATCGGCAACGCGAAAGCGGCCGTCTTGCCGGTACCGGTCTGCGCCTGTCCCAGCACGTCACGGTTCTCGAGCAGCGGCGGGATGGTGGCTGCCTGAATGGGCGAGGGCGATTCGTAGCCGACGGCGTCGAGCGCCGCGAGGAGCGCGTCTCCGAGACCGAGGTCGCGGAAGCTCGTGGTTTCTGTGTCTGTCATCGCGGTGACTGCCTCAATTCGGCCGCGGCGTCAGGTCGACTGGTTTGGTGAGTCCACTCGCGCCTTGGGGACCGGTGAGCGCCACCTGCATTCCCGAGACGATTTGATCGATTTCATCGGCGAGCGGCACGTAGAGCTCGGCGCGGCCGGTCGCGGTCACGGTGATGCCGCGGCCGTCGAGCACGAAGAGCGCCGAGGTTTGGGTGACCATGGCGCGGTCCTCGTCACTCGAGATGACGTAGGAGTGCGTGACGCGGAAGCCGCGGCGCGGGCCGACGCGGATCGGCTTGCGGTCGAGCTCCTGGATGTCGATCTCGCCGCGTTGCTCGTAGTCCGCCATGTCACGCAAGGCGCGGCTCAGCACGTCCTCGAGGAAGGTCGGCTTCACGGGGACCGGGTCGATGATGACGTCGATGCGCGGCATGCCGGAGACGCGCTCCTCGCGGGTGAGCCGCATGACCAGGCCACCCTTGGCGGGATCCTCGAGCTTCACCAGCGGATCACGCTCCCAGCCGGCCAGGTGGGGCAAGGAAATACCGATCTCCGGCGCGGTGAACGGCGAGGAGTCCTGACTCTGCGCGCGGCGGCAAGCGGCGGCCGACAGCAGTGCCAGAACGACGAGGCAGCGCCGGCCCATCACTACTTGCGACGCTTCGCGCCGGCCTTCTTCTTAGGGGCCAGCTTCTTGGCGACTTTCTTCTTCGCGGTTTTAGCGGACTTCGCCTTGGCGGCCGGCTTCTTCTTGGTGCTCTTGGCGGCGGCCTTCTTCTTCTTCCTGGCCGCCGATGGCTTCTTCGCGGCGGGGGTCGCGCGCGCGCCCGGGACGAGCTGCGGCATCGAGCGCACCGCGACCGAGAGCAGCTCGATCATGCGCGCCACGTGCGTGAGATGCAGATAGAACGCCATCAGGTCGGTGACGTTGTTCACGCCATCGATGCAGTCGGCGACGAAGGCGTAGAGCTCGGGAGCCGCGTCGGTATGGCGGACGAGGCCGCGCATGATCTGCTCGCGCTCGGCATCCCCGAACTGCGACACGCCAAGCATGCGGGGATCGGCGATGGCCATGAGCGCGCGCACCCGCAGCGCGAGACGCAGCACCTGGGCGCCCGTGATGTTGGCGCGCAGTAAGAAGCCCGCGGCGTCCATGGCGCCATCGATGACTTCGGTGCGAAGACCACGGCTGGGCTTGCCGGAGCTGCGGTCGAACCACCCTGCACGGAGGTAGCTGGTCATGACTCCCTCCGCTGTAACCGCAACTGTGCCACGGTGGCAAGCAGCAGAGTAAGTATGCGTGCCGTCCCTAGCCCTGATCGCTGCCGCCCAAGGGGGCGCACAACGCCAGAGCAATCTCCTCGAGCGAGTCGAAGCCGTCGAAGAAGGCGGCCAGCTCATCGGTCTCGAAGGTGACCTGCATCTCGGCGGCCAACTTTTCGGCGGCCCATTCTTTCTTGTCACTCATGACACGTCCTCTTTTGTTGCAAGCGGAGGGCGGGCGACGCCCTTGGAGTACTTTCGAGAAACACCCGCCCGAACCTCGCACGCCACAACGCCAAGGCGGACGAAGACAGTTGCCGATGGCGTCGAGGCTCGCCGCCGTTCTCCACGGCGATCCCGACCTTCAGCGAACGAAGCGGTAGCTAGCGATTGCGATCGGGACCGTCGTCCCAATCGAGCTCGTTGCCGGCGAGACGCACCATGGCGTCGTCGACGATCTGCTCGATGAGCCGGAAGCGGCCATCCATGCTCTTGCCATGACGGTCGAACAGCCGACGACTCGCGGCGTCGAGATGCTGAATACCCAGCAAGAAAGCTCTGCCGTTGAATGCACCCATAGACGGACCCCTCCGACTCGGATCACTCGCTTGGTCGCGCAACCTCACGAACGATCGTGGTGTGTTCCCGCTCTACACTCCGCGATCGCGCGGGTCAAAAAATCAGACGCGAACAATTGCAGTGAAGTTTGCGATCGGCCTCCTCCGCTGTTCCGGTCCTCGCCGGGCGGCAGCCGCGGCTTGTCCTCGGCGGGAGACAAAGCAACTCGCGCAGTGAGAGCCCGCCTGCGGGGCCGCGGCTGCCGCCCGGCTCCGGTCCCCGCGCTCCGGAGGCCTATTCGCGATAGGGCGATGGGCAAGCGGAGTGAGCGGCGGGCGCAGAGAGCAAGCGGAGACGCGGGCCTGTGCCGCCGTGTTAGTTAGCAGCTCATGCAGCGATAAAGCGCTCGAATAGCACGGCGTTACGAAGACCCCCGCGTGGAGCCGCCCGACACGGCGCAACGCGACAGTTCCGAAGTGAGGCAAAGCAGCCGTCAGGTTCCACCTTGCCTTTGTGGAACCTGACCTCTAGCGAGCGTCAGCGAGCGAGAAAGATAGTCTGTGTTTCACCGTTGGGCTGTATTTGCTGCAACCTCGTCTTCCCCCGATAGAACGATAGCCGCGCATCTGGATCCACTGG